>CALBTT010000020.1 GCA_937967645.1 uncultured Zoogloea sp. | reverse complement strand
CTGCAGATCGGCACCGGCGTGCGTCCCATCGCCACCGAGCGCATCCATACCCAGGGCAACCTCACCCAGACCGGCAACGCCCTCGACGTGGCGATCCAGGGCGAGGGCTTCTTCCAGATCCTGCTGCCCGATGGCACCACCGCCTACACCCGTGATGGTGCCTTCCAGAAGGATGCCAATGGCCAGGTGGTGACCTCCAGCGGCTATCCGCTGCAGCCCGCCATCACCATTCCCGCCAATGCCCTGTCCCTGACCATCGGCAAGGACGGCGTGGTCTCGGTGACCCTGCCCAACCAGACGGCGCCGTCCCAGATCGGCAACATCCAGATCGCCGGCTTCGTGAATCCGGGGGGCCTGCAGAGCGTCGGCGAGAACCTCTACCTGGAAACAGCCGCCAGCGGCACCGCGAACCCCAACACCCCGGGCACCAACGGCGTCGGCACCCTCAACCAGACCTACGTGGAAACCTCCAACGTGAATGTGGCCGAGGAACTGGTGCTGATGATCCAGACCCAGCGCGCCTACGAGCTGAATTCCCGCGCCATTTCCACCTCCGACACCATGCTCGGCAAGCTCACCTCCCTGTAAGCCCCGTCGGGCGGAGATCATCATGAAAGCGCTTCGAATCGTCCTCCTGCCGCTCCTGGCCCTGCTGGGCGGCTGTGCGGCCCTGCAGAGCACGCCGCCGACGGCGGTCCATCAGCCCATGAGCGTGCGCCCCGAACCCCGCACGGCCCAGGCGGCCCAGCCGGGGTCCATCTACCAGTCGAATTTTTCGAGGCCCCTCTTCGAGGATCGGCGGGCCCGCTTCGTCGGCGACGTGATCACCGTGAACCTGGTCGAACAGACCGCCGCCAGCAAGAAGTCGTCGGCCAACGCAGAGCGCAATTCCAGCATGGCTGCCTCCATCTCGGCCCTCGCCAAGGTGCCGCTGGCCGGAGCCCTCGGCGGTCTGGGCGTCACCGCCTCCGACGCCAGCAAGTTCGGTGGCAAGGGTGACGCGGCAGCCAACAATGCCTTCACCGGCACCATCACCACCACGGTCATCGAGGTGCTGTCCAACGGCAACCTGCTGGTGTCCGGCGAGAAGCAGATCGCCATCAACCAGGGTAACGAGTTCATCCGCTTCTCGGGCGTGGTCAACCCGGTGTACGTGACCGGCGGCAACAGCGTCCAGTCCACCCAGGTCGCCGATGCGCGCATCGAGTACCGGGCCAACGGGTACATCGACGAAACCGAGACCATGGGCTGGATGCAGCGCTTCTTCGTGAACGTGCTGCCTTTCTGAGAGGCACCATCATGAAGTCCCTGTCACGGATCATCCTCGCCCTGGCGGCCGGCGCATGCCTCGGCTTCGGGGCGCCGGCCAGCGCCGAGCGCCTGAAGGATCTGGCCTCCATCGGTGGCGTGCGTCAGAACCAGCTGGTCGGCTATGGCCTGGTGGTCGGTCTCGACGGTTCGGGCGACCAGACCACTCAGACCCCCTTCACCGTGCAGAGCATCATCAACATGCTCGGTAACCTGGGCGTGACCCTGCCGCCCGGCCAGTCGCTGCAGCTGCGCAACGTGGCGGCGGTGATGGTCACCGCCAGCCTGCCGCCCTTTGCCCGGCCCGGCCAGCAGATCGACGTGACCGTGTCGTCGATGGGCAACGCGCGCTCCCTGAAGGGCGGCACCCTGGTCATGACGCCGCTCAAGGGCGCTGACGGGCAGGTCTATGCCATGGCCCAGGGCAACCTGGCGGTCAGCGGCGCCGGTGGTGCGGCGGGGGGCACCAAGGTCACCGTCAATCACCTCTCCGCCGGGCGTATCCCGGGCGGCGCCACGGTCGAGCGGGCCGTGGCCAGTCAGGTGGGGCAGGGGGACTCGGTCTTCGTCGAGCTCAACACCGCCGATTTCGGTACCGCCCAAAGCGTGGTGGATGCCATCAACCGCATCGCGCCAGGGAGCGCCCAGGCCCTCGATGGCCGGCAGATCCAGGTGCGTGCGCCGGACGACCTCAACCAGCGGGTGGCCTTCCTGGGGCGGCTCGAGAACCTGGATGTGACGCCCGCTGTGCAGGCCGCCAAGGTGATCGTCAATTCCCGTACCGGTTCGGTGGTCATGAATCAGAAGGTGGCCCTGCAGAACTGCGCCGTGGCGCACGGCAGCCTCACCGTGACGGTCAGCAATGATCCCCAGGTCAGCCAGCCGGGGCCGCTGTCCGGTGGGCAGACCGTGGTGACCAACAAGGGCGCGGTGGATATCAAGCAGGAGGGCGGCACGCTGTTCAACATCAAGGGGGGCACCAACCTGGCCGACGTGGTCAAGGCTCTCAATGCGGTCGGCGCCAATCCCCTTGAACTGATCGCCATCCTGCAGGCCATGAAGGCCAGTGGCGCACTCCGGGCCGAGCTCGAGGTGATCTGATGGCGGCCAGCGATCTCAGCCAGATCAACGCCCTCGATCCGAACAGTCTGTCGGGGCTGCGTCGTCTGTCCAGGGAGAACTCCCCCGAGGCGGCCCGGGAGGCCGCCAAGCAGTTCGAGGCCCTGTTCATGCAACAGGTCCTCAAGTCCATGCGCGATGCCAGCCCCAAGGGCGGCATGTTCGACAGCGAAGAGTCGCGCATGTACCAGTCCATGCTCGATCAGCAGCTATCCATGCAGTTGTCCGCCCGCAGCGGTGGCATCGGCCTGGCCAAGGTCATCGAGCGCCAGCTGTCGGCTGGTCGCGAGACCGTGGTGTCGCCGGACGGGCCGGTACCCCTGAACCGTCCGGACAAGGCGGTGCCTCTCGATCCGGCGATCAAGCGCTACTTCGATGCCGCGGCGCCGGCGGAGGCTGGCAGCCCGGCCGCCGGGCTGACGACTGGCGGGACGGCAAGCAGCCCGGCAACTGCGCCGGCAAAAACTGCCGTTTCGGCGGCCTCTGCCGGCCTTGCCGCCTTTCCAGGCCTGCCGGCCGGTGCCGGGCCGCGCGCCTTCGTTGAAAAGATCTGGCCGCAGGCCGTCGAGGCGAGCCGCGTCACCGGCATCCCGGCCCGTTTCCTGGTGGCCCAGGCGGCCCTGGAGACCGGCTGGGGCAAGCACGAGTTGAAGAACGCCGACGGCTCCCCCAGCTACAACCTCTTCAACATCAAGGCCGGCCGCAGCTGGACCGGCAGCACCCTGGGCACGACCACCACCGAGTTCCACGATGGCGTGGCGACCCGCGAGAATGCGCGCTTCCGGGCCTATGGCTCGTATGCCGAGGCCTTCCAGGACTACGCCCGGATGATCAGCAAGAATCCGCGCTATGCCGCGGTGGCGGGGCAGGGCGACGCGGTAGCCTTTGCCCGCGGGCTGCAGTCGGCGGGCTATGCCACCGACCCGATGTACGCCGACAAACTGGCCCGCATCATCAACGGCAACACCCTGCGCACCGCGCTGGTGGCCAGCGCGACACCGAAGGCGTGAGGTTTTACCGGCCGGCGCGGTGAGCTGGCAGAGTTCTTGCAGAAGGAGGTGCAGATACTCCCGAACCAAGGACGTGGATCATGGGCAGCAGCCTCTTCAGCATCGGACTCACCGGCCTCAACGCCGCCCAGGCGGGCCTGGTAGTCACGAGCCACAACATCTCCAATGCCGGTACGACGGGCTACAGCCGTCAGAGCACCGTCCAGAGCACGAATCCGGCGCTGTTCACCGGTGCCGGCTTCTTCGGCGAGGGGACCAAGGTCGACACGGTCAAGCGCGCCTACGACAGCTACCTCACCAACCAGGTGCTGTCCGCCCAGACCAAGTTCAGCGAGTACGACACCTACAGCAACGAGATCAGCCAGATCGACAACATGCTGGCCGACCCCACCACCGGCCTGACGCCGGCGGTTGCCTCCTTCTTCGAAGGGGTGCAGGAAGTGGCGGCCAATCCGTCCAGCGTGCCCGCCCGCCAGTCCATGCTGTCCACCGCCCAGAGCCTGGTGGCCCGCTTCCAGAATCTGAGCAGCCGTATCGACGATGTGCGCAGTGGCGTCGAGACCCAGATCCGCAACACCGTCAGCGAGATCAGCTCCTACGCCAGCCAGATCGCCGAGATGAACTACAAGATCGCGGTTGCCCAGCAGGCGGGAGCGGCGCAGCCGGCCAACGACCTGCTGGATACCCGTGATCGCCTGATCAACGAACTCAACCAGCTGACCCGGGTGTCCACCACGTCGGACAGCAGCGGTGCCATGTCGGTGTTCATCGGTACCGGCCAGCCGCTGGTGATCGGTACCGTGGCGACCAAGCTGGAGGCGCAGGCCTCTCCGTCCGATCCCACCCGCAACGTGGTGAACATCATCACCCAGAGCGGGGCGGCCATCACCATCCCCGAGAACCTGCTCGGCGGTGGCAAGCTGGGCGGCCTGCTGGCCATGCGCTCGGGCTCGCTGGACACCGCCCAGAATCAGCTTGGCCTGATCGCGGTCGGGCTCAGCTCGGCCTTCAACGCCCAGCATCTCCTCGGGCAGGACCTCAACGGCAATCTGGGCACGAACTTCTTCACCAACCCGACGGTGGCGGTGCAGCGTTACAACAACGCCACCACGACCGCACCGGATGTGCAGTTCTCCGACATCACCAAGCTGACCGGCGACGACTACAAGCTCACCTTCACCAACACCACGGGGGGCTACAGCCTGACCCGGGTGTCCGACGGCGTGTCGGTGACCGCTGCTTCCGTGGGCCTCTCCATCACGCCGCCGGCCGCCTCCAAGGTCGGCGACAGCTTCCAGATCCTGCCCACCCGCTATGCCTCGGCCAACATCGGGGTGGCCCTCAGTGACACACGCATGATCGCGGCCGCCGCGCCGCTTGCCTCCGCGGCCACCTCCAGCAACCTGGGTACGGCCACGATCAGCGCGCCGGTGATGTCCAGTACCGCCAACCTGGCCAGCTTCGGCACCTCGGCGGCGCCGACCAAGCTCACCTACAGCGGCGGCAACCTCAGCGGCTTTCCGAGCACCCTGCCGGTCACCTATACCCCGCTCAACGGCAGCCCGGTTACCGTGGCGGCGCCGGCGACGGTGCCCTATACCAGCGGTATGAGCATCAGCGTGGGGGGCGTCAGCTTCACCCTGACCGGGGCGATGCAGAACAACGACAGCTTCACCATCAGCCCGAATGCCGGTGGTGTCTCCGACAGCCGCAATGCGGTGCTGCTCGGCAACCTGCAGACGAACAAGACCCTGTTGTCCGCCAATGGCCAGCCCTCGGCCACCTTCAACTCGGTCTATTCCCAGCTGGTCAGTGCGGTGGGCAACAAGGCCCGTGAGGTGGAGGTCAACCGGGATGCCCAGGAAAGCCTCGCGAATCAGGCCGTTCAGGCCCAGCAATCGGTGGCCGGTGTGAATATCGATGAAGAAGCAGCCAATCTGATCCGTTATCAGCAGGCATACCAGGCCGCGGGCAAGGTCATGAGCATTGCCTCCAGGCTGTTCGACCAAGTGCTGGCCCTGGGCCAATAAACTGAAGGAAAGCCATCATGCGTATCACTACCGGCATGATCTTCGACAAGGGCGTGCAGCAGATGCAGCGCCAGAACAGCCAGCTGCTCGATTCCCAGCAGCAGGTTGCCACCGGCCGGCGCATCCTCACCCCGTCGGACGACCCCGTGGCCTCTGCCCGGGCGCTCGAGGTGTCCCAGTCCCAGAGCGTCAACAAGCTTTACGCCAGCAACCAGGGCTACGCCAACGATGCCCTGCGCCTGGTGGACAGCAAGCTCGGTGCGGCCAATGACCTGGTCACCTATGTCCGCACCCGCGCGGTGGAGTCGGGCAACGGCACTTACTCGGCCTCGGACCAGGCCACCATCGCCGACGATCTGGAGCAGCAGTTCGCCGCCCTGCAGTCCATCGCCAACAGCCGGGACTCGACGGGCGATTATGTCTTTGCCGGCTACCGCAGCAATACCCAGCCCTTTGTCGGCACCCTCGCCGGTGGCGTCACCTATCAGGGTGACCAGGGCACCCGCACCCTGCAGATCTCCGAATCCCGCAACCTGCCGATCACCAGCTCCGGCGACGAGATCTTCAACAACATCCGGGCTCCGGTCGGGTCGGCCTTTGCCCTGTCCGCCGCCACCAACGCCGGCACGGCCCTGGTGTCGGGGACCAGCCTGAGCGGCTACAACGGCCATGCCTACGCCATCAGCGTATCGGCCGGGCCGACCTACCAGGTTTTCGATTCGACCACGGACCCGACCCACAGCTCACCCATCGCACCCACGGTGAGCACCAGCGGCAGCAACACGACCCTCAGTTTCGGCGGCGTCAGCATGACCCTCACCGGCACGCCGGCGGCGGGGGACAGCTATTCCCTGAGCTCGGTGGCGAGCAGCTTCGATGTCCTGGGCAACTTCGTCACCGCCCTCAATTCCGGCAACGCGGCGGTGACCCGCTTCAACGCCACCCAGACCATCGCCGGCATGGATGCCAGCCAGGACAGCATCAACGAGGTGCGCTCCGGCGTGGGCGCCCGCATGGTCGAGGTCGAGGCCCAGCAGAACATCAATGGCGACCTGGATCTGCAGTATTCCGAGACCCTGTCCCGCCTGCAGGACGCGGACTACGCCGAGGCGGTGAGTAATCTGAGCAAGCAGCAGATCTATCTCCAGGCCGCCCAGCAGAGCTTCATGCGGGTCAGCAACCTGTCCCTGTTCAACTACCTCAACTGATGTCGATGCGACTTCCGCGCGCGACCCGCACGCTGGCGGCCCTGGGTACTGCGCTGCTGGCGGGCTGCAGCACCATCGGCGACCCGCCCCACGACTGGCTGCTGTTGCCTGTCGCCGGGGTGGTGGCGGTGAGCAACGGCTATGTCACGGTGCCGGGGCTGGCGGCCGGGGTCGCGGCGTATGCGGTGCTGGACCCGCTCGCCCCCAACTGGAACCTGCAGGAAGCCCGCCTGGCCGAGGAGCGTTACCGCCTGGTGCTGCGCATGAAGGCAGTGCATTCGGGCGGCGCGGGGGAGGCCTATCAGATCTTCCTCCGTCGGGCCGAGCAGCTGGCCGGCCAGCCCGGCTTCGGCGCCTATGAGGTGACCCGCTGGCAGGAAGGCATCGAGAGCAACCGTCCCTTTGCCCAGCGGGTAGCCTACGGGGACATCCGCCTGGTGCGTGGTCCGTCTCCGGTGGCCGCCAGACAGCCCTGAATTCGTATCTGTCCGTGATATCTCCTGCCTGCAAGCGTTTCTGAACCTTGCCGTGTCCGGCCGACTTTCGTAAGGTGCTCGCTTGGACAGCAGGATTTTGAGCACATGGACCGCATGACCGAACGTCGCAAGGAACGCCGCATTCCCCTGGGTTGCAAGGTGGGCATCAAGCTTGCCGGTGTGACCACACCCGTTGTCGGGGACTGTGTCGAGCTGGGGGTAGGGGGCATGACCATCCACTCCCGCCATGTTCCCCGCATGGACGAGGTCTTCGAGGTTGCCGTGCTGCCCCCCGAGAACGGAAAGCCCTTCATGCCGCTGCACGCCCGGGTCAGGGTGCGCCGCTGCCACGGCCTGGAGCAGGCCGGCATCTACGAAATGGGCGTCGAGATCCTCGAGATCATCCGTTGATGCCGGCCCGGCCGCGGACGCTCAGGCGTCGCCGGCCAGGGCGTACAGCCGGGGAGGCTGGTCGCTGCGGGTGAAGGCCGCCGCCAGCTGCAGGCGGACGTGGGTGCTCGAGGTGTAGCGGGTCACTGCGTTGTAGTGGCGCTCCACCAGCCCCTTCACCATCGCCGCATAGGCATCCTCCAGCTCCGGGGCGATCCGGAAGCGGTCATAGTTGATGATCGCGTCGACCTTGTGCCCCAGCGGCGTCAGACGCTCCTCCACCGCCTGGCGGATGCCGTCCACATCCGCCTGGCTCCTGATCTCCAGCCCCTCGAAGTTCACGAAGAAGAGCCGCCCCGTCGGGTCGAAGGAGAAGCGCGAGGCCATCGGCAGGGCCAGCAGATCCTGGCGCAGATGCATCGGCTCGTCGCTGAAGATGCGCGGATCCATCAGCCTGGGCGGCTGCGGCATGTGCGGGCGGAAGGCCATGCGGGCGAGGATGTCCCGCTCGATGTCGATGCCCGGCGCCACCTCGATCAGCTCCAGCCCGTCCGGCCCCAGGCGGAACACGCAGCGCTCGGTGATGTACAGCACCGGGGTGCCCCGGCGGTTGGCCTGGGGGCCGCTGAAGGTGCGGTGCTCCACCTCGTTGACGAACTTGGAGGCATGCCCGTCGCTGACGATGGCCAGCTTGCCGGCCTCCACCGCGATCTCCAGGTTGCCGGCGGTGAAGGTGCCAACGAACACCACCTTCTTGGCGTTCTGGCTGATGTTGATGAAGCCGCCTGCCCCGGCCAGGCGCGGGCCGAAGCGGGACACGTTGAGGTTGCCCTGGCGGTCCGCCTGGGCCAGGCCGAGAAAGGCCATGTCGAGGCCGCCGCCGTCATAGAAGTCGAACTGGCTGGGCTGGTCGATGATGGCCTGGGTGTTCACCGCCGCGCCGAAGTTCAGGCCGCCGGCTGGCACGCCCCCGATCACGCCTGGTTCGGCGGTCATGGTGATCAGGTCGATGACCTTCTCCTCGGCGGCCACCGCGGCGATGCCCTCGGGCATGCCGATGCCCAGGTTCACCACCGCGTTGGCGCGCAGCTCCAGGGCGGCCCGGCGGGCGATGATCTTGCGCTCGCTCATGCCCATCGGGGCGATCGCCGACATGGGCACGCGCAGCTCGCCGGCAAAGGCCGGGCTGTAGGTCTCGATGAAGGTCTGCATGTGGTATTCCGGCTTTTCGGCCACCACCACGCAGTTCACGAAGACCCCCGGGATCTTCACCTGACGGGGGTTGAGGCTTCCCCGCTCGGCGATCCGCTCCACCTGGGCGATGACGATGCCGCCGCTGTTGTGGGCAGCCATGGCGATGGCCTGAGCCTCCAGGGTCAGGGCCTCCTTCTCCATGGTGATGTTGCCGTCGGCGTCGGCGGTGGTGCCACGGATGATGCCGACGTGGATGGGGAAGGCCTTGTAGAACAGGTATTCCTCACCGTCGATCTCCATGATCCGCACGATGTCGGTGGTGGTGCGGGCGTTCAGCTTGCCGCCACCGAAGCGCGGGTCCACGAAGGTGCCCAGGCCGACCCGGGTGAGGGTGCCGGGCTTGCCCGCGGCGATGTCCCGGAACAGGTGGGAGATCACCCCCTGGGGCAGGTTCCAGGCCTCGATGCGGTCGGCCACCGCCAGCTGCTGCAGGCGCGGGACCAGGCCCCAGTGGCCGCCGATGACGCGGGCCACCAGGCCGTCATGGCCCAGGTGGTTGAGCCCGCGCTCCTTGCCGTCACCCTGGCCGCCGGCATAGACCAGGGTCAGGTTGCCCGGGCCGTCGGTCGTGGGGACGTCCGCGGCCTGGTTTTCCAGATAGAGGGCTTCCAGGGCCACCGCGATGTTCTCGGGAAAGCCGATGCCCACGAAGCCGCCGGTGGCCACCGTGCTGCCCGGCCGGATCAGCTTCACGGCCTCCCGGGCCGAGACGATCTTGCCGTTGTCGGCGCCGGGCAGGGCGCCGGCGAAGGCGGAGGGAATGCTGTTCATGCTCGCTCCTTGTGCCAGGGTGACGCCGGTCTCAGACCAGGCCGGTGAGGTAGTAGGTGGCGATCACGAAGAAGACCGCGCTGGTCTTGATCAGGGTGATCGCGAAGATGTCCTTGTAGGCCACCTTGTGGGTCAGGCCGGTGACGGCCAGCAGGGTGATCACGGCGCCGTTGTGGGGCAGGGTGTCCATGCCGCCGGAGGCCATGGAGGCCACCCGGTGCAGCACCTCGAGGGGGATGCCTGCTGCATTGGCGGCGTTGATGAAAGTCTCGGACATGGCGGCCAGGGCGATACCCATGCCGCCGGAGGCGGAGCCGGTGATGCCGGCCAGGGTGGTCACGGTGATGGCTTCGTTGACCAGCGGATTGGGGATCACCTTGAGGGCGTCGGCCACCACCAGGAAGCCGGGCAGGGCGGCGATCACGGCACCGAAGCCGTACTCGGAGGCGGTGTTCATGGAGGCCAGCAGGGCGCCGCCGACCGCGGCCTTGGTGCCTTCCGCGAAACGCGCGGCGACGGTGCGCCAGGCGAAGACCATGACGGTCAGGATGCCGATCAGCAGGGCACCTTCAACCGCCCAGATGGCGGCGATCTTGGACACGTCCTGGACCACCGGGGCGGCCTTGCCGATCACGGCCGGCACGAAGGAATGGCTCTTGCCGTAGATCTGCGGGATGAGGTCGGTGAACAGCTTGTTGGTCACGCCGACCAGCACCAGCGGCAGCACGGCCAGGATCGGGTTGGCCAGCTTCTCCTTGTCGTCGAAGGGCTCGGGTTCGTTCACCAGCTCGGTGCCGTAGCCCTCGCCGGCGGCGGCGGCACTGCGGCGGCGCCATTCCAGGTAGGCCATGCCGGCCAGGAAGATGAAGATCGAGCCCAGCACACCGAGAACGGGGGCGGCGTAGATGTTGGTCTTGAAGAAGGTGGTGGGGATCACGTTCTGGATCTGCGGGGTGCCCGGCAGGGAGTCCATGGTGAACGAGAAGGCGCCCAGGGCGATGGTGCCCGGGATCAGACGCTTGGGGATGCCGCCCTGGCGGAACATCTCGGCGGCAAAGGGATACACCGCGAAGACGACCACGAAGAGGGAGACCCCACCATAGGTGAGCAGGGCGCACACCAGCACGATGGAGAGCATGGCCCGCTCGGCGCCGACCAGCTTGATCACCGAGGAGACGATGGACTTGGAGAAACCGGACAGCTCGATGACCTTGCCGAAGATGGCGCCGAGCAGGAAGACCGGGAAGTAGTTCTTAACGAAACCGACCATCTTGTCCATGAACAGGCCGGTGAACATGGGCGCGACCAGGGTGGGGTCGGTGAACAGGACGGCGCCGAGGGCGGCGACCGGGGCGAACAGGATGACGCTGTAACCTCGGTATGCGATGAACATCAGGAAGCATAGCGAGGCCAGCACGATCAGAAACGACATGGTTTTATCTCCTCCAGTGAATGGGTGTGGAGATGCCAGTGCAGTTTCTGTGCCAAAGATTTTCTTATTGATTCATAAGGTGTTTTTCTGTCTGGTCGGGTTTGGGTTGCTCAGCCTACCTGACAGGGTGTCAGGGTGGGCGGACAGGTTCCGGCTACAACTCTCCGGCGATACCGAGGGCGCTGATCTTCTCGTAGAGGGACGCCCGGGAGATGCCGAGTTTGCGGGCCGCCTGGGCCTTGTTGCCCGAGGCCGCCGCAATGGCGGCCAGGATGGCCTCCCGCTCGGCCTCCTGCTGGGCTTCCTCGAGGGTGCGTGGGCGGCCGGCTGGCGCGGGCGCGGAGCGGGCCTCCAGGCCGGGCAGGATGCGCTCGAAGTCCTCCCGCTCCAGGCTGTCCGCGTCGGACATCAGCAGACCCCGTTCGAGCACGTTGGCCAGCTCGCGCACATTGCCCGGCCAGCTGTGGCGGGCCAGATAGGCGAGGGCCTGGGGCGTCAGGCTGCGGGGTGGTTCCCCCAGGCGCCGTGCCACTCCGTCGGCGAGGGACTCGGCGATGATGGGCAGGTCCTCCAGGCGTTCGCGCAGGGGCGGAACCTGCAGGGTCATGACGTTGAGGCGATAGAACAGGTCGGCCCGGAAGCGGCCCTCGTCCACCTCCTGCTGCAGTTTGCGGCTGGTGGCGGCGATGATGCGTACGTCCACCGGGATCAGCCGGTTGGAGCCCACCGGCTCGATCTCCTTCTCCTGCAGCGCGCGCAGCAGCTTGGCCTGCAGGGACGGAGACATGTCGCCGATCTCGTCGAGGAACAGGGTGCCGCCCTGGGCCAGCTCGAACTTGCCGCTCCGACCCTTGCGGTCGGCGCCGGTGTAGGCGCCCGGGGCGACGCCGAAAAACTCGGCTTCGAGCAGAGTCTCCGGGATGGCGGCGATGTTCACCGCGACGAAGGGGGCGCCGGCCCGTGGGCTGGCCGAATGGATGGCCTGGGCCAGCAACTCCTTGCCGGTGCCGGTCTCGCCGATGATCAGGACCGGAGAGCTGGCACGGGCGGCCCGCCGGGCCTGGTCCTTGACGCTGAGGCAGGCCGGGCTGGCGCCGACGAAGCTGGCAAAGGTGTATTTGGTGCGCCGTGCCTCGTCGAGCTTGCGGCGGGTGTCGGCGAGCTCGTGGCGCAGGTTCTGGAAGCGGGACACGATGGGCGCCAGCTGGCGCGGGTCGTCGAAGACCACCACGCCGAAGCCGCCGATGACCTCGCCAGCCTCGTCACGCACCGGCAGCCGCATCACCACGAAGGACTCGACGCCGAATTCCATGATGTCGAGCATGATCGGTTGCCCGGTGGTCACCACCTGGCGCATCAGGCTGTTGGGGATGACCTCCTCCACCGGCCTGCCGATCACCGACGCGGGGTCGGGGATGTTCAGGTGGTGGGGGTACTGCTCGTTCATCCACACGATGCGGGCCTCCCGGTCGACGATGAGCAGTCCTTCCGACAGCTCCGAGAACGCCCCCAGCAGGGTGTCCATGACCCGCTGGCGGATGCGTTCGGCTTCGGCGGCGAAATTCGGTGTGGGCATGCTGTTCTGCCTCTTGAAGTGATGGCGGTGCGTGCGGCGGGACGGGCGCGGGGACGGGTCCATCCCTCATCTGCCGGAGAGCATAGCGCAGTGCCCTGCCGGGTGAAGTGAGTGCTTACCGCAATGTCCTTTTCCCCATCAGGGCTGCCCTGATCGGGATGCCCGGGACGCTGCCAGCATTTCGTCGAGGAAGGCGCGGGCCGGAACCGGCAGGATCTTGTTGCGCAGATGCACGAGATTCCAGGGGCGGTGCAGTGGGAAGCCCTCCACGTCGAGGACCACCAGCCCCTCCACTTCGAGCCGGTCTCCCAGGGCGTGACGGGAGATCACGGCCAGGCCCATGCCGGTACCCGCCAGCTCCAGCAAGGCCTCGTTGCTGCCCAGGGCGAGGCGCACGCGCAGGCTCACGCCAGCCTGCCGGGCGAAATCGTCGATGGCCCGCCGCGAGCCGGAGCCGGGCTCGCGCAGCAGGAAGGGTTCGCCCGCCAGCTCGGTGAGGCTCACCCGGCGTTCCGCCGCCCAGTGCCCGCGGGGGGCGAGGACCACCATTTCATTGTCGAGAAACGGGTGCACCACGATGTCCAGGTCCTCCGGCGGGTAGGACATCACGTACAGGTCGTCCTCATTGTGGCGCAGGCGCTCCACCACCCGGTCGCGGTTGGCGATCTCCAGCTCGATGGAGATGTCCGGATAGCGCTTGCAGAAGGCGCCCAGCATGCGCGGCAGGAAGTACTTGGCGGTGGTTACCAGGGCCACCCGCAGGGTGCCCCGCTTGAGGCCCCGCAGCGCGTCGATGGCCGACTCGAAGCCGTTCCACACGTCGTCCAGGCTGCGTGTTGTGGCGAGCAGTTCCTCCCCTGCCGCGGTCAGCCGGGGGCTGCGTCCCGCCTGGTCGAAGAGGGGCATGCCGACGGTCTCGCTGAGCTGGCGGATCTGGATGGAGACGGCTGGCTGGGTCAGGTGCAGGGCTTCCGCCGCCCGGCTGAAGCTGCCCAGCCGGGCGACGGTGGCAAAGGTCTCGAGCTGGCGGAGGGTGATGCGGCGGCGGGACATATATAAGTTCTGGTAAATGGAAATCTTGATATTTGTTAATTGGATTTTATGTCACGCCGGCCTCATCCTGCCACCCGTCGCCCGCTGGAGCGGGTCATCAGGAGAACAACATGCATCAGCCCGCTTTTGTGTCAGGCCTTGCTGCCTGGCCGGTGGATGGGAAGGAGTGAGCCATCATGTCCTTTGAACCCGTCATCCTTTTCTTCATGCTCGGCCTGCTGGCCGGCGTGGTGCGTTCGGATCTGAAGATCCCGGGGGTCGTCTATGAGGCCCTGAGCATCTTCCTGCTGCTGGCCATCGGCATGAAGGGCGGCGTGGAACTGGCCCGCCATTCCCTGCTGGACCTGGCCCTGCCGGCGGCGGTGGTGGTGGGCGTGGCACTGCTGATCCCCCTCGCCGGCTTCCAGGTGCTGCGCGTCGTGGGGCGTCTGCCCCGGGCGGATGCGGCTTCCATCGCCGCCCACTATGGTTCGGTCAGCGTGGTCACCTTTGCGGTGGCCAGCAGCTACCTGGCCAGCCGGTCCCTGCCCGCCGACGGCTACATGACCGTCTTCCTGGCCCTGCTCGAGCTGCCGGCACTGCTGGTGGGCGTCTTCCTGGCCCGCCGGGGGCAGGGGGACGTGCGCTGGAAGGCCTTGCTGCATGAGGTGCTGGCCGGCAAGAGCATCGTCTTGCTGGGCGGTGGCCTGCTGATCGGCTGGCTGGCCGGGCCACAAGGCATCCAGCCGCTGGATCGGGTGTTCTTCGACCTCTTCAAGGGTATGCTGGCCTTCTTCCTGCTGGAGATGGGGCTGGTGGCGGCAGGGCGCCTCGCCGATCTGCGCCGGGCCGGTCCCTTCCTGCTGGCCTTTGCGATCGTGATGCCCATCTGTGCCGGTGTGCTGGGCCTGCTGACCGCCCAGGTGCTGGACTTCTCCATCGGTAACAGCGTCCTGCTGGCGACCCTGTATGCCAGTGCGTCCTACATCGCAGCCCCGGCGGCGATGCGCATCGCGGTGCCGGAGGCCAACCCGGCCCTGTCCATCGGTGCGTCCCTGGGAGTGACCTTCCCCTTCAACCTGCTGGCTGGCATTCCCCTCTATCACTGGCTGGCCACCCAACTCCAAGGAGCCCTGTCATGAGCCCCGCCGTTGCCCTGAGGAAACTCGTTACCATCATCTGCGAGGCCGAACTGGAAAGCCTCCTGCTGCCCGAACTGGCCCGACTCGGCGCCCGCGGTTACACCATCACCGAGGCCCGGGGCCAGGGCGCCCGGGGGCTCAGGGACGGGGCTTGGCGGGCCTCGTCGAACATCCGTATCGAGGTGCTGTGCGATGAGCAGCTGGCCGGTGACCTGGTGGATATGCTCCAGGCCCGTTTCTACGCGGACTACGGCATGGTGGCCTTCGTCGTCGATGCGGCGGTGCTGCGGCCGGCCAAGTTCTAGCCGGCGCTGGCGGGCGGTTGCGGCCGGCCTCAGCGAGGCGGGGTCAGCCCGATCTCCCGGGCCGTGGTCGGCCCGATCAAGGTGGCGGCCAGGCTGTCCGGAATCTGCGCCTGGCTGTCGCTCAGGGGGATGCGTCCGGCCATGATCTCGGCGAGGTGCTGGGGGTGGCGGGGCCGCAGCTCGGGCTCGGCATAGCCGTCCGGGAACTGCGGCTGGTGGGTGGCGAGGTCGTACTTGTCCGTGGCGCCGAGGGTGTGGAGCAGTTCGTGGGCCACGATCACCAGGTTGCGCTGGCGCTCGCTGCGGCTGGCAAACACCTTGATGACGCCGATCTTGCCCTTCTCGAGGCCGAGGGAGTGCTCCAGCACCGGGCTGAGGGCGGGGTCGTGGTACAGCACGAACAGCCGGATCTGCGGGCGTGGGCCGGGGGCGGCATCGTGCCGCCAGGCCCACAGGCGGAGTTGCAAGCTCCACCAGACCATCGACAGGCTGCTGCCGCCGCGCGGATAGGGCGGAGGCAGCGCGTCGACCGGCGGCGCCAGGTTGAGGGCCACCGGGCGCAGCACCGGGCGGCCGTGGCGCTGCACCTCCTCCTGCAACCACTCGCCGAGGGGGGCAAAGTCGTCCGGGCGCAGCTGGGCGACGGCCTGGCGGCTGGCTTGGGTGCCGTCTGCGGCAATCGGGTAGATCGTCACATGGACGGAGTCCTTCCAGTCGGTGGCCTGGGCGTGGCTCCGCCAGGCGCCGATGGCCACCGTGGCGAGGATGAAGAGCAGGATGGCGATGCGCAGGGTGCGGAACATGGTGCAGGTGCGTGGAGGCGGGGAGGGGACGCAGAGATGAAAAACCCGGCGCGCGGCCGGGTTCTTCACGAAGCGGATGAGGCTCAGGCCACGGTGACCGGGATCTTGCCGATCCGGGCCTGCCATTCCTTGGGGCCGGTGTTGTGCACGCTGGTGCCGGCGGAATCCACGGCCACGGTGACGGGCATGTTTTCCACGTCGAACTCGTAGATGGCTTCCATGCCCAGATCGGCAAAGCCGACGACCTTGGCCGACTTGATGGCCTTGGCCACCAGGTAGGCAGCGCCACCGACGGCCATCAGGTAGGCGGACTTGTTGTCCTTGATGGCCTCGATGGCGGTGGGGCCGCGCTCGGACTTGCCGACCATGGAGATCAGGCCGGTCTGCTCGAGCATCATGCGGGTGAACTTGTCCATCCGGGTGGCGGTGGTGGGGCCGGCCGGGCCGACCACTTCGTCACGCACCGGGTCCACCGGGCCCACGTAGTAGATCACGCGGTTGGTGAAGTCCACCGGCAGCTTCTCGCCCTTGGCCAGCATGTCGGCGATGCGCTTGTGGGCGGCGTCGCGGCCGGTGAGCATCTTGCCGTTGAGGAGGAGCTTCTGGCCCGGCTTCCAGGACGCGACCTGTTCCTTGGTCAGGGTGTTGAGGTCCACCTGGGTGGCGGCCTTGAGGTCCGGCGTCCAGGTGACGGCGGGCCAGTCTTCCAGCTTGGGCGGCTCGATCTTCGCGGGGCCGGAGCCATCCAGGTGGAAGTGGCAGTGGCGGGTGGCGGCACAGTTGGGCACCAGGGCCACCGGCAGGTTGGCAGCGTGGCAGGGGTAGTCCAGCACTTTCACGTCGAGCACGGTGGTCAGGCCGCCGAGGCCCTGGGCGCCGACGCCGAGGGCGTTGATCTTCTCCATCAGCTCGAGGCGCAGCTCTTCCGGGCGGGTCAGCGTTGCGCCGCTGGCGGCCTTGGCCTTCAGCTCGTGGATGTCCACCGGGGCCATGATGGATTCCTTGGCCAGCAGCATGGCCTTTTCGGGCGTGCCACCGATGCCGATGCCGATGATGCCCGGCGGACACCAGCCGGCGCCCATCTCGGGGATCTTCTTGAGGACCCAGTCCACCAGGTCGTCGGACGGGTTGAGCATCGCGAACTTGGACTTGGCCTCCGAGCCGCCGCCCTTGGCCGCGCAGATGACTTCCACGTGGTGGCCCGGGACGAGCTCGAAATGGACCACCGCCGGGGTGTTGTCCTTGGTGTTCTTGCGGGCGCCGGCGGGGTCGGCCAGCACTGAGGCGCGCAGCGGGTTGTCGGGGTTGGCGTAGGCGCGGCGCACGCCTTCGTCGATCATCTGCTGGACGCTCATGGTGGCGTCCGGCCAGGTGACCTGCATGCCGACCTTGATGAAGACCATGCCGATGCCGGTGTCCTGGCAGATCGGGCGGTGGCCTTCGGCGGCCATCCGGGAGTTGGTCAGGATCTGGGCGATGGCGTCCTTGGCGGCGGGGGATTCCTCACGCTCGTAGGCTTCGCCAAGGGCCTTGATGTAGTCCAGCGGGTGGTAGTAGCTGATGTACTGGAAGGCGTCCGCGACGGACTGGATCAGGTCTTCCTGTTTGATGGCGGTCATGGGTGAAGCTCCCTCTCTTTAGTGTTTTGACAGCAAAACGGTCTGGTTCATCATCTTGTCCACGAAGGCCATGGCCATGGCGGACAGCAGGAACACGACATGGATGATCACCTGCCACATGATCGTGTGCTCGGCCAGGTTGGCGGCATTGATGAAGGTCTTGAGCAGGTGGATCGAGGAGATGCCGATGATGGCGGTGGACAGCTTGATCTTGAGGACGCCGGCGTTCACATGGGACAGCCACTCCGGCTGGTCCGGGTGCCCCTCCAGGTCGAGGCGCGACACGAAGGTCTCGTAGCCGCCGATGATGACCATGATCAGCAGGTTGGCGATCATCACCACGTCGATCAGCCCGAGGACCACCAGCATGGTCTCGGTCTCGCTGATGTGGCCACCGGAGGAGAACACCGAGCTGAGCAGGTGAAACAGCTCGGCCATGAAGAGGTAGACGTAGATGCCCTGGGCGACGACCAGGCCCAGGTATAGCGGGGCCTGCAGCCAGCGGCTCCAGAAGATGAAGTTCTCGAGTTTTTGCGGACCTTTGCTCATGATGAGGTGATGCAGTTGGGGGAGCCCGGATTTTATCATCGGCGAACCGTCGTCCAAGACGGTAAAATGGAGAACTTTGCTTTTCTGCCCCAAGGCCTTTACGCATGAATCTCCAGCCCATCACCGCCCTGTCGCCCCTCGACGGCCGTTACGAGTCCAAGGTTTCCGCCCTGCGCGAGCATTTTTCCGAGTTCGGTCTGATCCGCAACCGGGTCAAGGTGGAGATCGAATGGCTGAAGGCCCTCGCCGCCGCGCCCGAACTGGCGGAGATCGCCCCCTTCTCCGAGGCCACCGTGGCCGAGCTGGATGCCGTGATCGCCAACTTCTCGGTGGCCGACGGCGAGGCCGTGAAGGCCATCGAGGCCACCACCAACCACGACGTGAAGGCCATGGAGTACTGGCTCAAGGAGCGCCTGG
>CALBTT010000019.1 GCA_937967645.1 uncultured Zoogloea sp. | reverse complement strand
GAGATGGTGATTCGTGACTGGAGTTCAGACGTGTGCTCTTCCGATCTTCCAGCACGATCACGGCGACGATGGCCGCAACCTCCGCGCGCAGCAGCCGCTGCCCGGCAGCGCGTTGCGGCTCCCGCGTGCGCAGGCGACGGCGCATCCAGAGCCAACCCCAGGCGGTGGCGGCGTACAGCATTAACCGCCAGGCCAGGAAGGCCCCGGATTGCGCCGCCATCCAGCGCTGCCAGCCCTCGATGCCGCCCGCAATGCGGATGCCGACCACATTGACGGCGGTCGCGGCGATCAGCAGCGACACCGCCCACACCAGCACCAGGATGGCACGCCGGCTGGACAGCCAGCGCAGGCATCGCCCCACGGTATTCATGGATTGTTTCCGCCGGACGGCGGCCGCTGCAGTTCATCGACCCGATTGCGTACCGGGTCACCCTCGTAGATGCCACGCGCACCGGCGGCGCGGGTGCTGTGGCGCTGGATGATCGCCATCGGCGAGTTGCTGGCCAGTTCGCGGCGCAGTTCCAGCTCTGCCTTCAGGTTGTGAATCTCGCGATCAAGGATGTCGCTTTCGTGGGTGACGGCCTTCTGGGCCAGTTCGTTGGCGGCCACGTTGGGCTCCTTGCGCCCGGTCAGCAGCGTGCGTTGCAGCAGCAGCGCCTTCTCCAGCACGCTGGCCAGCGCAATCTCCGAGGCCAGGCGCCGAGCCAGGATGTCCTGGTCCGTCTCGTCGCGAAGGGCCTCGATCACGCCACGGGTGATGGGCAGCGACGCGCTGCATGCAGCCTGCAGGTTCTGCGCCGTGGTCGGACGGCTGCCGGCGACCAGTTCCTGCAGGGCCTGAAGCTTGTCCTCGTATTCCTCCTGGATCAGCGGGGTCAGGCCAACGCCCGGCGTGGTGACGGTCTTGGTGCAGGCATCGCAGGTGCGCTGCTCCTGCTCCCCCAGCACGCGAATGGCCCAGGCCGCGGCGGCATCGGGCGAACTCCAGGTCTGGCATGCCAGGTTGCCGCCGCAACTGGCTTGCGGAATCGAACTGGTGTCGCCGACGCCACGGCCGTTGAGCAGGTTGTAGCCGGCGCGGGTCACGTCGCCGACCAAGCGCACCGGACGTTGGCCCGCGCCGCCGGCGTTGTCTCCGCCGACCCAAGGAACACCATTGTTGCCACGGTTCGCCTCGGCATCGTCGATCGCCGAGACCGCATCTGTGCTCGCGACGGCCTGCTTCAGCGCCATGCCTTCGGCAAGCTGGTCCCAACCGAGTTGCCCACCCGCCATGTCGGCCATACGGTTGGCGATGGCACGGCAGGTCAGCTTGCTGCGATCGAAATCCAGCCTGGCTTGCAGCACCCCATTGGTCAACAGGTTGTACAGCCCTGGATCGGCGCGCTGGATGATCAAGGCGGGCAGTGACGCCACGGCAGCGGTGGCGTTCTGGATCACCGAGGACATGATGGCCTGGAAGCCGTTGGTGATGCCGTTCAACTGGTTCTGCAATGTGGTGGTGATGCTCATGTCGCCACAGATCAGGTTGCTGTTCCAGCCGACGCCAACACCGATGGAGTGCATGTTGGCCGCACCGCTCATGGACACCGCGCGGCCGCCCCCAATGCTGTAGAGCACGTCGTCGCCGATCACGCTGCCCTGATGCTGGACGCCGTACTCGTTGACGCTGGTCTGCGCCCCGGCACTGGAGCAGCACAGGGCTGCGACAACGGCCAATGCGACGAATAGAGATCGACGGGCGTTCGGAAATGAAGTCGTCATGGCATCGGGCCTCACAGGAAATCGACGCTGCCGAGGAACACCTGGCCGCGGCGCTGGCAGCAGCTATAAGGACGCCACAATGCCCAGGCGTAGTCGCCCTGCCGGGCCTGCACCTTGGCATTGCCGTGGGGGAATACCGCGCAACTGCTGGACAGCGTGGGGGTCAGCTCCTGCCACTTGCCCGTGGCGGCATCGGTTTCCATCAGGGCGCCGGCCGGCCAGTAGCCATCGCGCGAACTGGCGAGCAGCGGTTGGTAGACGTGGATCTGGTTGCGGCGCGTCACGATGTCACCCGCGCGCTGGGCGACCACGGCTGCGGCCTTGTGGTCATCCACCTGGTGCAGGAAGCCGCCACGCGGATAGACGTTGCCCCAGAGATTCAGGCCCGTGCGCGTGCCGATCTCGCGCCGGCCGGGAATCAGTGCTTCCGGATACAGCGCCTCGGGGATGTTGTAGCGCCATGCCGGCGTGTCGAGCGTGCTCAGCAGATAGGGCATGAAGGCGGTGCCGGCACCCTCGCAGGTGTAGCCGGAGGCGCTGGCGAACTGGCTGAACACATAGCCACCGGGATGGCCGATGACATCGGCGTTCTTGAACTTCGCCAGGTTGTTCTCGTGATCCTCGTTGGTGGTGCCGTCGCCACCGGCCTTCGCGGTCGGGTTCGGCAGGCTCATCGCCCGCACCTCGACCCAAGGGTTCTCGCCCGTGTTCGAGTAGCTCGACACCACGGCATCCGGGATGTAGTGGCGCACCTTGACCGAGGTGCGCACGGTGCATCCCGTCCAGGTGCAATAGAGCCAGTAGCAGATGCCGGTGACGCGGTACTCCAGGCAATCCGGCGACAGGGTGGAGGCCACGATGGTGGCGGTGTTCAGTGCAAAGGACGATGCGGAACACCCCAGCAGCAGCGCTGCGGTGGCCAACCGCTGGCGCCGGGATGGCGCGAACGGACGCCTCGTCATGGCTGCGTCCTCCGGTATTGGTCGATGCGTGCTACCGCACGGGCCACGTCCGTCTCGCCATAGAGCACGTATCGGCGATCCACCACGATGGCCGGAACCTTGAGGACGCCAAGGCTCCAGGCGTCGGCAATGCCCTGGTAGGCGGTGCCGATCCTTCGCTGCAGGTCTGTACCGCCCAGCTTCAGGCGTTGCTGGACGATGGCGCTGGCGCGCTCAGGATCGGTGGGCAGGTTGTCGGCCAGCTCCGCTTCGAGCACCGCGGCCGCGTCCAGGATGAGGTGTCGGTCAGCCTGGCCATGGACCGGATGATGCGAGTCGGTAACGACCCATACTTCCGCCGCGGCGGCGCGGGTGGCCAATGCCAGGATGGCAATGCCCGAAGCAAACCATGCTGAGCGAGCGCGAGCGGCATGAGGAACAGCGCAAGAGTCCATGAGACAACACCGGAGGGAAGCCGATCCGGTGACAGTCGAACCGAAACCCGGCCTCGACACGACAAACAAACCGGAGACCGCCTCGCCCCGTTTTCACCATCCCTGTCCGCCCCGACTCGCTGATCGGACCTGCGCGCTTGCCAGAAGCTGACTGTGTGCAGTGGATGGGTATGGGCCGATCCGGCCCCGTGGCCCAAGCTGTTCACATCGGGCGCCGATGTGGCTTGATTGCTGACCGAGATTGATATCGGCGATGATAACGACCACGCATTTGGCTTTTGCGACTTGGGCCTGGGGCGCCGGAAGTCGGCTGCGTCAGTCTCGGCGAACTGGCGACGGTGCTCGGCGGGCTGGGGCTGCTGATCGAACGCGACCTGTCGTTCCGTGCCGAGAAGCGATTGCGTACCTATGCGCACGATGTGCGGCTGGCCAGGCGGATCGTTGACTCACTCGGCCCTTGGATCACCGCAAGGTGCTCCTGTCCACTTCATTGAATCAGTGCAACGCCTTTTCGCCCGGGCGCAGCGTCAAGACACGCACACCGCTCGCAGTGACGGCAACGGTATGCTCGAACTGAGCCGACAGTTGCCCGTCGCGCGTGACGACCGTCCAGCCGTCGTCCTCAGTTCGAACGGCACGCCGTCCTTGGTTCACCATCGGCTCGATGGTGAACACCATCCCTTCCCGTAGCGCCAGACCCGTTCGCGGTTTACCCCAGTGCAGCACTTGCGGCTCCTCGTGCATTTCACGGCCGATGCCGTGGCCGCAGTATTCCCTGACGATCGAATAGCCATTCCTGCGGGCATGCCGCTCGATGGCGTGGCCCACGTCGCCGAGCGTAGCGCCCGGGCGGACGGCCTGGATGCCTTTCCACATCGCTTCATAAGCCACTTGCACGAGTCGCCGCGCCGGCTGTGACACCTCGCCGACCAGATAGGTCTTGCTGGAATCGGCGATGTAGCCGCTCTTTTCCAGCGTGATGTCGAAATTGACGATGTCCCCGTCCTGCAGAATGTCCTCGGCGGAAGGAACGCCGTGGCAGACCACATGGTTGCGGGAGGCGTTGAGCGCGTAGGCTTACCCGTATTGCCCTTTGCTGGCCGGGCGTGCGTTGAGTTCATGGACGATGAGGTCATCGACCAGATCGTTGACCTGCATCGTGGACATGCCGATCAGGTTCAATCGGTCAAGATGGCCGAACACCTGAGCCAACAGCCGGCCCGACTCGGCCATCAGCGCGATTTCTTCTGGGCGCTTGGTCATGCCGACCCCATCTTGATGGGGTGCGCCACAACGCCCGCGGCCCGCAGTTCACGAGCAACGATATCGTTGAAACTCTGTGTCGGGTTCATTTCGCAGAGCATGCCGATCCTGATCCAGAAGGCCGCCTGCGCATTGATCGACCGGCACGACACCGCGCTTGCCTTGCGCAATTGGTCATGCAGATCGTCGTCGATGTTCACGATACCCATGTGTTTTGGACTATATGAAACATATATGAATCATATAGTCCGCCTGGCTATGGCGCAAGTGAGCCGATGATGTGACCAAAGACTGGAGCATTGATGTTTGGGCGTTTCCGGCCAAGAAACATGGCTGGTCGCGCTATCGTGCTATGCATCAA
Organism: uncultured Zoogloea sp.; assembly: GCA_937967645.1. Lineage (GTDB taxonomy): Bacteria > Pseudomonadota > Gammaproteobacteria > Burkholderiales > Rhodocyclaceae > Zoogloea. The sequence goes on along the minus strand of CALBTT010000019.1, from coordinate 5,817 downwards.
CCCCCTGCCGGGTTTCGCCCCTGTCGGGCTTCCATCGTTCCCTCGCTTCGCTCGGCTAACGCCTTCGGCCCGGCTTCCTAGATCCGGGGCTGGGTGCTTCGGTTGCCGTGTAGCCAGCGCTGAGGGAAGGCCGTTGCCATGTCCAGCCGTCTCCTCTGACTTCAACACCTTTGACTTCAAAACCTTGTCCGCGACTGTTGCCCGTGTCCGTGTCATCGTATGCTCATCCCACAACCGTGCCCGTCAGTGTGCATGCTGGGGGGCCGCGTTCGGATCGACAGCCAAGGCGGCCGCCACAAGTTGGTCTCGCCTTCAGCAGCGATGAATCGCTTGGAGAACGAAGTCGGCCCGCTCGGCCACACTGGCGCGCAGAAGCAACCTGACTTCGTAGCCGAGTGCCCGGTAGGTTGCATCCAGGTGGGCGTACTCCGCCTCCGCCTCGGGAAAGCCGTGCCGCCGCGCCTCGTCGGCGCCATAGATGTCCGGCCAGGGCGGTGCGAGGAACACGAGCCGCCCATAAGGGCGGGATTCGCCCAGGCTTTGCGCCAACGATACGCCGCAGAGTCGTTGAAGCGCTGCAGCGGCGTCGATCAGCCCTCGGTCGAAGAAAACCGGACCAGCGTCCCGTGCCGCGCCTTCGAGATCCATGGCGGCGACGCTCAGCGCCTCGCGCAGAAAGGCCGCCATGTCGGTCCATGGCAGGGCGTTGCCGCCCTGTCGAATCTGCTCGGCGATGATCCTCCGCCCGGGTTCGGCGACGGTCGCATGACCACGCCGCCGCAGTTCCCCGAGCAGGGTCGACTTGCCGCCGCCGGAGCACCCCGATATGACCGCCTGAGGTGGCATCGGCGTCATGTCAGGGTTTGCTTCGACCAGCAGACGGTTTGTCAATTCACTTGTCATCATTGGGTTAGCCGAAGAGACAGGCCCCACGCAATGGTGGTGCTGAGCATGCCAAAGGCGCAGACCCCGGCCCATCCATGCGCGGTGAAGGCCCACCCGCCTGCAGCAGCGCCGAAGGCCCCGCCAAGCAGCATCGTGCCCATGAACACGGTGTTCAGCCGGCTGCGTGCACCCGCATCCAATGCATAGACCATGGTCTGGTTCGCCACCTGGGCCGACTGCACGGCCACGTCGAGCAAGAAGATGCCGAGGACGAGTGCGGGGATCGATGAGCCCCCCAGGTACAGCACGGCAAATGCCATGGCGGTGCACACTGCGCCGGCACGAACGACTGCGCCGTGTCCGCGCCGGTCGGCAAAACGGCCAGCCGCCGGTGCAGCCAACGCGCCGCACACGCCAACCAGCGCGAACAGGCCGGCGGATACCGCGCCGAGCTGCAGCGGCGGCCGCTCCAGCCAGAGCGCGAACGTTGCCCAGAAGCCGATCGTGCTGGCAAACAGCAGGAACTGGACGGCCACAGCCTGGCGCAAGGAAGCGTGCTTGCGCACCAAATGCCACATCGACAGCAGCAATCGTCCATAGCCGAGATCGGAGGACGGTGGTACCACCGGCAGCGTCCATGCCAGCCGAAAGCCCAGTACCAGCATCAGTGCCGCAGAAAAACCGAAGACGGACCGCCAGCCCCAAAGCTCGGTCATCCAGCCGCTCACCACACGGGCCAGCAGGATGCCGATCAGGATGCCGCCCGTCACCACGCCGAGCACCTGCCCCTTGCGGTGGGAGGGCGCCAGGTGGATGGCCAAGGGAACCAGTTGCTGCGCCACGGTGGCGCACAAGCCCACGGCGAGGCTCGCCAGTGCCAATTGAACGAAGCCGGAGGACGCGGCTGCCAGCACCAAGGAGAGCACCAGCGCCGCCAGCGTTCGCAGGATGAGTGACTTGCGCTCCAGGCGGTCACCCAGTGGTGCCAGGAACAGCACGCCCAGGGCATTGCCCGCCTGGGTGAGCACGGGCAGCCAGGTCACGGTCCCCGCAGAGAGCGCGAACTCCCGGCTCAGTTCGCCGAGAAGCGGCTGGTTGTAGTAGCTGTTGGCCACGGATGCGCCCGCCGCCAGGGCAATGGTCCACAGCAGATGGGAGGGCAAGGCTGACGTGGCAGGCATCGGTGCGCCACGCGATGCATCGCCCGGGTGACCTGGGATATCGCTCATTCAAGGGGGCCGGCCGCATCAAGTCTCGGCTTGCGGACAAGCGCTCACCAGTTCGAGCGATCCGTTCCCGGCGGCACCGATGGTCGCGCGTAGCCGGCCGGTGTTCGCGCCAGTTGCGCGCTGGGGCGCACGGCGCGCAGCAGGCCGAAGCCGGAGACTTCGTCGGCGAGCCAGGGGCTGAGGTCCGGCCTGCCAGCCCGCAGGCCCTCTTCGATGCGCCCCAGCCCGCGCAGCCAGTGCCCGGTCTGCGCCAGCGACACCTGCACGTGCCAGCTTCCCCCTTCGCGCGACTGTCGCCACAGCGCGGCGGCGGCGCCGAAAGCCATCAGGAAGCCGCTGGCCTGGTCGAGGATCTGCATCGGCAGCGCGCGCGGCTTGCCGTCGCCCGCCGCCTCGCCCTCGGCGTGGTTGAAACCCATCGCCGTCTGCACCAACGAATCGAAACCGCGCCGACCGGCCCAGGGCCCTTGCGTGCCGTAGGCGGTCAGCGACACGGCGACGATGCCGGGCCGGCGCGCGGCCAGGGCCTCGGGCGAGAAGCCGAGCGCGGCCAGGCCTCCGGGCCGGTACCCCTGTGAGAACACGTGGGCGTCTTCCACGAGCCGCCACAGTGCTTCGCGTCCGGCCTCGCTGCGCAGGTCGATGTGCGCCGAGCGCTTGCCGCGGCTGGTTTCGGCAATGGCGGCGATGTTGGGCAGGTTTGGTGAATTGACCAGCATCACGTCCGCGCCGAACGACGCCATCGCCCGCCCACCGACGGGTCCGGCCAGGATGCGCGTGAGGTCGAGCACGCGCAGGCCGGCGAGCGGCCGCTCATCGGCCGGCAAGTGCGGCAGTGCGCGCGGTTGCGCATCGGCGATTCGGGTGATCGTCATCAGGGGTTGCGAGGCCACCGCCTGACCCTGGGGCGTGGCATCCCACTCGGCGAAGCTGCGCAACGCCGTGGCCACCAGTGCGTGGTCGGCCGCGGCCTGCTCGAAGTCCAGCGCCTTCCAACCCCGCAGGGCCTGCTCGGCGTCGGCGCGTGTGGCGGTTTCCGGGTCCAGGCCCAGCAGGCGCAGTGCGCCATCGCGGTGGTGCGGGAAGTTGGTGTGGACACGCACGTGGCCATCGGCGCAGCGGTACAGGCCGGCGAACGGGTCCCACAGCTCGGGCTCCTGGCCGTCGAGCGTGAACCAGCCGGTGCATTCGGCGGCGGCGTGGGCCATGTCCACGGCGACACGCTGGCGCGGAGCGCCCCGCGCTTGGCCCAGTTCGCAGGCGGCGAGCGCGGCCGCGGCAATGCTGGCCTGCGCGGCGGTGCCGACGGCGAAGGACGAGGGAAACACCGGGTCGCGGCCCGCCAGCGCGATCCCGGCCAGCGCCTGCGGCGGCAGCCCGCCCAGCGACCAGAGCGCGGTCAGTGCATCGAGTGGATTCATCGAATGGACTCCTCACAGAAAGTTCGCCAACTAAATCGACACGCTACCCCGTCGGCCGAGTCGGGTTGGCAGATCCAGGCGGGAGGCAGGGTCGGCGCCGCGTTGTCCGCAAACGCAGCGGACCGCGGAAAGCAGCATCGCGCGCCATTGGCGATGCCGGGGAGCGCCGTATTCGCACAGGCGTGGGCGTCGCGCGCCCGCTGCAAGCGATCCATCATGCGCCCGCCTTCAGCCCGAAGTACGCAGAGAGCGCCAGGCCGGTCGCCACGATCGTCCAACGCAGCGCCAGCGGCGGAATCCAGCGCGCCAACCGCGCGCCGGTATAGCCCCCCACGATCGCGCCCAGCAGGACCGCACTGCCTTGCGTCCAGGCGATGGACCCGGTGGCGACGAAGAGCATCACCGCGGCACTGGTCACGACGGTAGCCATCGCATTTTTGACGGCGTTGGCCTCCTGGACATCGCGCACACCCAGCAAGGTCAGGATCGCCATCAGCATGATGCCCAGGCCGGCGCCGAAGTAGCCGCCATAGAGTGCGGTCAGGAACTCCGCCCCCGCCGCCACCAGGTGCGGCACCTGACCGCGAGCATGCCGCTCGATGGCCTGGCGCAGCCAGGGCCCCAGGGCGAACAGAACGGTCGCGACGAGGATCAGCCACGGCACCAGACGGCTGAACTGTGCATCTCCGGTGAACACCAACAGTGCGGCGCCCACCAGCGAACCGGCACCGACCACGGGCAGGCTGCGCCGCAACGCGGCGCGGTGGCGCCCGAGTTCGCTGCGATAGCCGAGCAGACTGCTCGCATGCCCCGGCCAGATCGACACCGCGCTGGTGGCGTTGGCCACCACGGGAGGTACGCCGGCAGCCAGCAGCGCGGGAAAGGTGAAGAATGTGCCGCCGCCGGCCACCGCATTGCAGATGCCGCCGATCATGCCGGCACCGGCCAGCAGCAGGAAGGTTCCGATGTCCATGCCGCTCGCACCTCAGCTCGTCGGCCTGGACAGGGCCAGACGCAGGCCAAACCCCATCAGTGCCAGGCCGGTGAGCGCATCGAGCGAGCGCATCACCGTGGGCCGGCGCAGCCAGCGTGCCAGGGGCCGCGTGGCCAGCACCAGTGCGGCGAACCAGAGCAGTCCCATCGCGGCGTGGATGCCGGCCAACAGCACGCTGAACGCGACCACCGGCACATCGGCGGGAACGAACTGTGGCAGGAGGCTCACGTAGAACACCCCGACCTTGGGATTGAGCAGATTCGTCAGCAGACCGCGCAGGAACCAGCGCTCGCCACGCACGAGCGGCGGATCGTCTGCGGGCAGCGTCGGCCGGCTCTTGAGCGCGCCAGAGATCAGCTTCCAGCCGAGCCAGAGCAGATAGGCCGCGCCCGCGATCTGCAGCAGGGTGTAGGCGAGTCGGGAGACCGCGAGCACCGCGCCGAGCCCGAGGGCCGCGATCAGCCCCCAGATCAGCACGCCGGTCACGATGCCGCCGCCCGCCCTCATCGCCTTGCGCCCCCCTTCCACAGCGGCCGTGCGAAGTACCAGCGCCGTGTCCAGGCCGGGGGTCAAGGTGAGCAGCAGCGCCGTCAGCGTGAAGCCCAGGATCGCAGTCGATGCATCCATTGGGGGATCTCCGTCAGAGCACAGACAAGTCCAGTGACTCGCTGTACGTCGTCGATTCGATGGTCTTGACGATGGCCTGGCCGCAGATCACTGCGCCACGCGCCGCGTCGTAGGTCAGGCTCGGCGCGCCATACAGCTCCCAGCCGCTGTTCAGGGCCGCGGTGACGCGGTGGCAGAACGCCGCGTCGTCGATGCCGGTCAGGTAGCGGTACGCGCGCATGCTCATGCTCCCGGTCGATTCGATGCCGGCATCTGGACGCGCAGCCCCGCTCCGAATGCCTGCAGCAGATGCCAGCCGGTGTCCCAGTCGCCCACGCCGCTGGCGGCATTGATATGCCCGAGGGCGCCGACTTCCAAGCATCCCGCTGCCCAACCCATGGCCATGCGCCGGGCGTGCTCCGGCGAGCCATAGGGGTCGTCGCTGCTGGCGACCACCAGTGCGGGAAACGGCAGGGGTTCGGTCGGTGGCGGGCCGAACTCGCTCGCCTCGCCTGGAAACGCCGGTGCGCCGGGGTCAGGGACGGCAACCAGGAAGGCGCCCCGGACCTGGGCGATCCGATGCTGGATGTCTTCTCCGATTCCCGGCCGCGATGCCCAGTGCGCGACGAGCAGGCACGACAGGCCGTGTGCGACCAAGACGACGGGCGCACCGCGCTCGGCG
>CALBTT010000018.1 GCA_937967645.1 uncultured Zoogloea sp. | reverse complement strand
GCTGAGGCATTCGCATTAGCGGCGTGACCTGTGCAGGATTTGCTGGGTCAATACAAACTGTCGCAGGCTCTATCGCTGTTGCCGCAGCGCCGCCAGCGTCACTCGCTCTTCGGCCTGCATCTGTTGGAATCGCCTCGTCGTCTCCACACCTTACCGGATGGCGAGGTATTACAGTTCAAGGTTGAAACCGCCCGGCGTTTGCCGCTGAGTATTTGGTAGTAAATTCCATCGTGGCAACACAAACAAGGTAGCTCTGGGGGAACAAGCTTGGACCTGGCAAGAATCTATGAAACAAAGATGGGAAGCAGCCTGGCACGAGAGATGGCTCGCATTGAAGAGGAGCGCTCATCGTGGCGCAATGCTTTGATCGACAGCGATCTGGTCGGTAAACAGGTGCGGGAGCTGGTTGGAAACACGATCTATGCCCAGATGGCTAAGGAACTCAAAGCCTTGCAGTCGCCGGTGATATCGATTGCCAAGCAGTACGAAGACCTCTTGGGTTCCAACTCTGCCATTGGGTCTGCATACAAAGCTTGGCAAGAATCTGAGCGTGCCCAGCGGGAACAGATGCGAAAGATGTTCGACCCCATGGCCGAGATTCGCAAGAGTGTTCTGGGGGACACCACCACCCAGCAACTCATCAAGGAGCTCACTGACGGTAGCTCCATGCGAAGCCGGATGAAGGCGATTACAGATCAGGCCTTGGGCATCGGATCGGTTGCCAAGATGCTAGCCCAACAAGCCGAGGACTCACGAGCGCAGACCAAGAAGCTGCTTGAAGGCTTGGGGGTGGGGAGCAGCATTCAGAGCTACCTCAAAGACTTCGAGCACATCAACAAGCAGTGGAAGGTGCCCAACGAGGTGCTGGGCCTCATGGGATCGGTCAAAGAGCTGCAAGAGCAGCTCGGACTTGGCAAGGTCGCGTTGCCCACCATCGATTGGGGCTCCGCTGTGGCCTTGGCACGGGCGATGGGACCGGAGGGCATTCAAGAGCAGCTAGCATTGCTGGGCATAGAGCCAGATGGCTCTATGAACCCAATGGAGGGTCTGCCAGAGAAGGGCATCCTCAGCAAGAAGCAAACCGATGTCATCACCCTGATCAGCTTCCTTCTGATCTTCGTAGTCTTCTTCTACCAAGAGTACAACAGCTCGTTACAGCAGGCCAAAACGGACGCCTTCCAAGCGCAAACCGTCGCGATGTTGCAGGTGCAGGCCCAGCAGATTCAGAACCTTACGATCCTTATCGAAAAGACCTTGGTGCAAGCGGCACAGGAGCCAGAGGAGCGCCTGGTTGTGCGCGATCGCATTGCCACGGTTCGATCAAAGCCGGAGCGTGGATCGGCCATGGAAGGCCAGCTCATGCCCAACGAAGTGGTGCGCAAGACTGATAAGGACGGCAAGTGGGTGGAGATCGAGTACTACCACTGGCTGCACGAGGAGTACCGCACAGGATGGGTCTTGAAAAAGTATCTGGAACGCGTGCCTGCGAATTATGCGAAGACCCATCAGCAGTAGACGTTAGAAGGTGATCTGTGCGCAGTAAGGCGGCGGCCCAGATGAGATGCAGAGATGCCCGGAAGCGGCCGGTGAGGAGCGACGGCTTGTGGCCGACAGCCGCAATTCTAACGGATCAGCATAGCCGTCCGCTCTGGTCGAGATGCCACCACTGGACCTTCGCTTTAGATGAATGCTCAACTCAGTAAGGTTCAGAGGCATGGGTAACACGCACTTCTCCCCGTCAATCATTACCCGCCACTTCAGCAAACGCTCGGTATTTGCGAAAAGCCCGTTCTGACCCGCCGAGCAGCGGCGTATCGGGCGGGGCCTTCCGGCACGGCTGTCTGAGGAGGGACAGCCGACGAGTTCTGCGCCGGCCGCACGATGCGAGCAGTCTGTAGGGGCGGCTTCAGTCGCCCGCCGGGGCGAACTCCCGGCCGATTCAAGGTGGAAGAACGGAAGGCTGTTTCGAAGCACACAAACCGTCTGAAACACAAAAATTCGGACAGGCTCGAGCCGCCCTCAGGTGCCTGATCGGAGTCCGTGGGCGGCTGAAGCCGCCCCTACATGGGGTTTCTGACGCGGTTTGGCGTTTCTTGCATCTGCGGCTTGTTAACTGAGTTAATGCATTGCTTGACTGAGTTAACGCGTTGCGGATGTGAGTTAACCTGCTCGTGATCTCAGTTAACGCGGCTCGGATGTCAGTTAACGCGTTCGTTAACTCAGTTAACGGGCAGCGGATTTGAGTTCACGGGCGGCGTAACTCAAATCCGGGCCGCCGGATGTCAAATCCGCCACCCGTTAACTGAGTTAACCGGCGCCAGAAGCGAGATCAGGCCCCCAAGGAGCCTGATCTCGCAGGGGAGCACAGCGCCCCCCGCCCGGTGACGCGACTCAACCCTCAGTGTGCTGCGCGCGGCTGCATCTTTACCTCGATGGACAAGTCCTCGTAGTACTTGCCGCCGTTGCTGTAGCCGGGCCGGTTGGCCAGGTTGTCGATTTCCAGGGTGCCGGTCTCGGCGACGTACTGTTTCCAGTCGGCCAGCAGTTCCTTGAGCTTGGCCGGTTGGGTGGTGGCGAGGTTGCGGCTTTCGGTGCGGTCCTTGGCGACGTTGTAGAGCTCCCAGGTGCCTTCACCCCAAGGGGTGTTGGCGTAGACGATCTTCCAGTCGCCCTTGCGCAGGGCCTTGCGGCCGCCCAGTTCCCAGCCCACCACGTCGTTCTTGCCGCGTACGCCGGGGGCCTTGCCTTGCAGGTAGGGCAGCATGGATTTGCCACGCAGGGGCAGCACTTCGCGGCCCTGGTACTCGGTGCCCGGGTGGCTGACGCCGGCGATCTGGTAGATGGTGGGGGCTACGTCCATCACGTGGGCGAATTCGCGCTTGATGGTGCCGCCGCCGATGCCCGGCCCCCAGGCGATGGCCGGCACGGAGATGCCGCCCTCGTACATGAAGGACTTGTAGAGCTTGAAGGGAGTGGAGCCGACCTGGGCCCAGCCTGGTCCGTACTCGATGAAGGAACCCGGCTTGCCGATGTTGGCGGTGCTGTTGTCCATGTCTTTGTGGATCCACTCGCGGGTGCGGCCCACGTCGTACACCGAGTTGCCGTCGGCGCCGTTGTCGGACATGAAGAACACGAAGGTGTTGTCCAGCTCGCCCTTCTGCTTGAGATAGTCGAGCACGCGGCCGATCTGGCGGTCCATGTTGTCGATCATGGCGGCGTAAACCGTCATGCGGCGGGCTTCGGAGGCCTGCTGCTCGGGGGTCAGGCTGTCCCAGCGGGGCCAGTAGGGGTGGCCTTCGTACACGGGCGTGTCGGCGGGGATGAGGCCGAGCTTCTTCATGCGCTCGAGGCGTTCCTTGCGCAGCCGGTCGTAGCCTTCCTTGTAGCGGCCCTCGTACTTGGCGATATCTTCGTCGGGGGCGTGCAGCGGCCAGTGGGGCGCGGTGAAGGCCAGGTAGGCAAAGAAGGGCTTGCCGGAGTCCTCGCCGTTCTTCATGTACTGCAGCAGCTTGTCGGTGAAGGCCACCGACGAGTAGAAGCCATCGCGGGGGATGTCGATGGCCTTGCCGTTCTCGCGATAGACGGCCTTGGGGGGCTTGTCCGGGTCCAGGGCGACGATGCCGCTCTGGTCGCCCCAGTGGCTGGCGCCGCCCATCACCATGGCGTAGGACTGCTCGAAGCCACGGGTGGCCGGGCTGAACTGCTCGGGCACGCCGAGGTGCCACTTGCCGGCCATCAGGGTGCGGTAGCCGCCATCCTTGAGCACCTGGGCCATCGGCACGACGCGGTCGTTGAGGTAGCCCTCGTAGCCGGGCTTGCCCTTCTGTTCGGCGGTGATCAGCTCGGCCATGTCGCCAAAACCGACCAGGTGGTTGTCCGAGCCGGACATCAGCATGGCCCGGGTGGGCGAGCAGAAGGGGGCGGCGTAGAAGCTGGTCATGCGCACGCCGGTGCGGGCCAGGGCGTCCAGGTTGGGGGTGGAAATCTCGGCGCCGAAGCTGCCGATGTCGGTGTAGCCCAGGTCATCGGCGACGATGAGCAGGATGTTGGGGCGCTTGGCGGGCGCGCTGGCGGGCTTGGCGGCAGGTGCGGCCAGCGCGAGCGCAGGTGCCCACAGGGTGGCAAGCAGCAAAGGCAGGGTTTTCATGGTGTCTCCTCGGGATTCTTGTGTGGCCGGTGTTCAGAACCGGCTCACACATTCTTGGATAAATCTCGAGATTGCGCAGATCTCTATCCACGCGTTCCACCACGTGGAACTTAGCCCCGCCGCGCCACCATGAACTCGCCGAGGATGCGCCCGGTGTGGGAGCGCGCGACCTGCACCACGCTCTCGGGCGGACCTTCGGCGACGATCTCGCCACCGCCGTCGCCGCCCTCGGGGCCGAGGTCGATGAGCCAGTCGGCCTCGGCCATCAAGTCGAGGTCGTGCTCGATGACCAGCACCGTATGGCCGGCGTCGGCCAGGCGGTGCAGTACGTGGATGAGCTTTTCCACGTCGGCCATGTGCAGGCCCACGGTGGGTTCGTCGAGCACGTAGAGGGTGTGCTTCTCGGGCGGCAGGGGGCGGCCGGGGCCGGCGGCGGATTCACCGGCGCGGCCCTTGACCTTGGCCAGCTCAGAGACCAGCTTGATGCGCTGGGCCTCGCCGCCACTCAAGGTGGGGCTGGGCTGGCCGAGGGTCAGGTAGCCCAGCCCCACGTCCTGCAGCAGGCGAAGCGGATGGGCGATGGAGGGATGGGCGGCGAAGAAGTCCACCGCGTCCTCCACCGCCATGCCCAGCACCTCGGCAACGCTCTTGCCCTTCCACTGCACGGTGAGGGTTTCGGGGTTGAAGCGGGCACCGCCGCAGGCCTCGCAGGGCATCTTCACGTCGGGCAGGAAGTTCATCTCGATGGTGATCTGGCCCTGCCCTTCGCACACCGGGCAACGCCCGGCGCCGGTGTTGAAGGAGAAGCGCGAGGCCGTCCAGCCGCGCATCTTGGCCTCGGTGGTCTCGGCGAACATCTTGCGGATGGCGTCCCAGAAGCCGATGTAGGTGGCCGGGCAGGAGCGCGGGGTCTTGCCGATGGGGGTCTGGTCCACCTCGAGCAGGCGCCCGATCAGCGCGCGGCCTTCCAGGTCGGCGCAGCCCACCGGCGCGCCGGCGGCCAGGCTGGCGTGCAGCACGTCGCGGGCGAAGGTGGACTTGCCGGAGCCGGATACGCCGGTCACCACCGTGAGGCGGCCGAGGGGCACGCGGGCGGAGACGCCCTTGAGGTTGTGCAGGGTGGCGTTGCGGACGTGCAGCGCCGGGTGGTCGGCTTCCACCGCCCGGCGTGGGCCCAGCGGGTGCACCAGGGGGTGGTTGAAGCAGCGCCCGGTGGCCGATTCCGGCGCCGCCATCAGGTCGGCCAGGCGGCCCTGGGCGATGATCTGCCCGCCGCGCACGCCGGCGCCGGGGCCGATATCGATGACGTGGTCGGCGCGACGGATGGTGTCTTCGTCGTGCTCCACCACCAGCAGGGTGTTGCCGCGGCCGCGCAGGGCTTCCAGGGTGTCGAGCAGCAGTTGGTTGTCGCGGGGGTGCAGGCCGATGGTCGGCTCGTCGAGGATGTAGCACACCCCGGTGAGGTTGGAGCCGAGCTGGGCCGCCAGGCGGATGCGCTGGGCCTCGCCCCCTGACAGGGTGGGCGCGGCCCGGTCGAGGGCCAGGTAACCGAGGCCGACCTTCTGCAGGAAGTCCAGGCGGCCGCGGATCTCGGCCACCAGGTCGCGGCCGATCTCGGCTTCGCGATGGCCCAGCTGCAGCGCCTCAAAGAAACCCGAGGCCTTGCCTACCGCCAGGGACGACAGCTCGTGCAGGCCCAGATCACGGAAGCGCACGGCGCGGGCCACCGGGTTGAGACGGGCACCGTGGCAGCTCGGGCAAGCCTCCTCGCTCTCGGTGTCCAGCTCGCCCAGGTCCAGGTCGTCGGGGTTGTCCACCTTGCCGGCAATGCGGATGCCGGTGCCGTAGCAGTCGGGGCACCAGCCGTGCTTGGCGTTGTAGGAGAACAGGCGCGGGTCGGGTTCCGGAAAGCTGGTGCCGCAATCTGGACAGGCCCGCAGGGTGGACAGGGTGATGAGCGGCGCGGCAGCGTCGCCCAGGGGCAGCACCTTGAGCACGCCCTTGCCGTGCTCCAGCGCGGCCTCGACGTATTCGCGCAGCAGGGCTTCGGTGTCGGGCCCGATCTTGACCATGCCCAGCGGCAGCTCGATGTTGTGCTCCTTGTAGCGGTCGAGGCGCGGCCACTTCTTTGTCGGCAGATAGTCGCCGTCGACACGCAGCTGGTCGAAGCCCTTGCCCCGCGCCCACTTGGCCAGATCGGTGTACAAGCCCTTGCGGTTCACCACCAGGGGCGCCAGCAGCTCCACCGACTGCCCGGCGCAGTCTCGCTGGATCTGGGCGACGATGGCCTCGAAGCTCTGCGGCGTGACCGGCACGTCGCAGTCGGGGCAGTACTGGGTGCCCAGCTTGACGTAAAGCAGGCGCAGGAAGGGCTGGATCTCGGTAAGGGTGCCCACCGTGCTCTTGCGCCCGCCCCGGCTGACCCGCTGCTCGATGGCCACGGTGGGCGGAATGCCGAAGACCGCATCCACCTCGGGGCGCGCCGAGGGCTGGGCAAACTGGCGGGCGTAGGCGTTGAGGGATTCCAGGTAGCGCCGCTGGCCCTCGCCGAAGACGATGTCGAAGGCCAGGGTGGATTTGCCCGAGCCGGACAGGCCGGTGATCACCGTGAAGGTGTCGCGCGGGATGTCCAGGCTGATGTTCTTGAGGTTGTGATGGCGGGCGTGGCGGATGGTGATGGCCTTGGGCGCCACCGCCCGGTAGCGCGGCGCAGCCTCGGCCACGCGGGGCGCCGCCTGCATGGCCGACAGCTGAGCGGCGTAGTCGGCCAGGGCCTTGCCGGTGTGGGAGGCCGGCGTGGCGATGAGCGCCGCCGGCGTGCCTTCGGCGACGATCAGGCCGCCACCGCTGCCCCCCTCGGGGCCCAGGTCCACCAGCCAGTCGGCGGCGGCAATCACATCCAGGTTGTGCTCGATCACCACCAGGGAATGGCCGGCATCCAGGAGCTTTTCGAAGGCCGACAGGAGCCGCGCCACGTCTTCGAAGTGCAGGCCGGTGGTGGGCTCGTCGAACAGGAAGAGCAGGCCGGGCCCGGCCTCGCCGTCGCCGGCCTTGCGCTTCTTGGTGGCGAGCTGGGCGGCCTCGGCCAGGTAGCCGGCCAGCTTGAGGCGCTGGGCCTCGCCGCCGGACAGGGTGGGCACGGGTTGCCCCAGGCGCAGGTATTCCAGGCCGACGTCGGCCAGGGGCGCCAGGGCGGCGAGCACGGCCTTCTGGTCGGCGAAGAAGGCCAGGGCCTCGGAGACGGTCATCTCCAGCACGTCGGCGACACTGCGGCCGCGCCATTGCAGGGCCAGGATCTCCGGGCGGTAGCGTTTTCCGTCGCAGTCGGGGCAGCGCAGGTAGACGTCGGACAGGAACTGCATCTCCACATGCTCGAAGCCCGAGCCGGTGCAGGTGGGGCAGCGCCCGGTGCCGGAGTTGAAGCTGAAGGTGCCAGGGGTGTAGCCGCGATCCTTGGCCTCGTCGAGGTTGGCGTAGAGCTTGCGGATGGCGTCCCAGGCGCCGACGTAGCTGACCGGGTTGGAGCGGGCGCTCTTGCCGATGGGGGACTGGTCCACCATCACCACGCCCTTGAGGGCCTCCACGCCGACCAGGCTGTCGAAGGCGCCCGGCGGCTCGGCAGCCTGGCCGAAGTGCTTGGCCAGGGCCGGGTAGAGCACGTCCTGGATCAGGGTGGACTTGCCGGAGCCGGACACCCCGGTGATGCCGACCAGGCGGCGCAGGGGGAGGCTCAGATCGACGCTGCGCAGATTGTGCTGGCGGGCGCCGCGCAGGCTCAGGCGTGGCGCGTCGGCCTCGACCGGCCGCAGCACCCGGCGGGCATCGACGCGCTTGCGCCCGGCCAGGTAGGCGCCGGTGAGGGAGGCCGGGTCGTTGGCAATGTGCACCGGCGGGCCGTAGGCGACGATCTCGCCGCCGCGCTCGCCGGGGCCGGGGCCGATGTCGAGGAGTCGGTCGGCGGCCAGCATCAGCTGCGGGTCGTGCTCGACCACCACCAGGGAGTTGCCGGCGTCGCGCAGGCGCTCCATGACCCCCAGGATGCGGTTGATGTCCCGCGGGTGGAGGCCGATGGACGGCTCGTCGAGCACGAACAGGGTGTTCACCAGCGAGGTACCGAGGGCGGTGGTGAGGTTGATCCGCTGCACTTCGCCGCCGGACAGGGTGCGCGACTGGCGGTCGAGGGTCAGGTAGCCGAGGCCCACCTCCTGCAGGTAGCGCAGGCGGCCCTTGATCTCACCCAGCAGCAGGTCGGTGGCCTCGTCCAGCGGGGCGGGCAATTCCAGACCGGCCACGAAGGGCACGATCTCCTCGACCGGCAGGGCCATCAGCTCATGGATGGCCAGGCTGCCGCCCGCCGAGGGCAGGCGCCACAGCAGGGCGTCGGGCTTGAGGCGGGCGCCGTGGCAGGCGGGGCATTCGGTGTAGCTGCGGTAGCGCGACAGCAGCACCCGGATGTGCATCTTGTAGGCCTTGCTCTCCAGCCAGTCGAAGAAGTGGCGCACGCCGTACCAGTAGCGCGGCCAGGAGCTGTCCCAGTTCTTCCACTTTTCGTCGCCTTCGAGCAGCCACTGGCGGTGCTCCGGCGGCAGGTCGCGGAAGGGGATGTCCATGGCCACGCCGTGCTTTTTGGCCATCTTGGCCAGGTCGTCCTGGCATTCCTTGAAGCTGGGGCTTTGCCAGGGCTTGACCGCGCCCTCCGCGAGGGTCTTGGACTCGTCCGGGATGACCAGCGAGAAATCCACCCCGATGACCCGGCCGAAGCCCCGGCAGGTGTCGCAGGCGCCGATCGGCGAGTTGAAGGAGAACAGGCTGGGGGTGGGGTCGGAATAGGCGATGTCGCAATCGGCGCAGTGCAGGCCGGTGCTGAACTTCCAGCGCTGCTCGCCTGCGTCGCCCAGGGCATGCACACTGAGGCGGCCCTGGCCGGTGCGCAGGCCGATCTCGAGGGCTTCCATGACCCGCGCGTGTTCGGCGTTGCCGAGGCGGAAACGGTCCTGCACCACGTGCAGCACCTGGCCTTCGCGGGCATGGATGCGGGTATAGCCCTGCTGGGCCAGCAGGCCGGTGATCTCGTCGTCACTGAAGTTGGCCGGCACCGTGATCGGGAAGCTCACCACCAGGCGCGGATCGCCGGCAGCGGCGGCACGGGCGGACAGATCCTCGAAGATGCTGGCCGGGGTGTCGCGACTCACCGGCTTGCCGCAGCAGCGGCAGTGCAGGCGGGCGGCGCGGGCGTACAGCAGCTTGAAGTGGTCGGCCAGCTCGGTCATCGTCCCTACCGTGGAGCGGGAGGTGCGCACCGGGTTGGTCTGGTCGATGGCGATGGCCGGCGGCACGCCTTCGATGCGATCCACCTGGGGCTTGTCCATGCGGTCGAGGAACTGCCGCGCGTAGGGCGAGAAGGTCTCGACGTAGCGACGCTGGCCCTCGGCGTAGAGGGTGTCGAAGACCAGCGAGCTCTTGCCCGAACCGGAGACCCCCGTGACCACCACCAGCTCGTGGTGGGGGATGTCGAGGGACAGGTTCTTCAGGTTGTTCTGGCGTGCGCCGCGGATGCGGATGGC
>CALBTT010000017.1 GCA_937967645.1 uncultured Zoogloea sp. | reverse complement strand
AGCGCGGCAGCTGCTCGCCGGGGTACCACTTGCCCTGGCCGAAGTGGGCCAGGCCGGTGGGAGCGTACTTGTCGCGCAGGCGGTGGTAGAGGTCCTCGGCGCGGACGCGCTTGGTCGGGCCCATCGCCTCGGTGTTCCACTCGGCGCCATCCGGGTCGTCGATCGACACGAAGGTCGGCTCGCCGCCCATGGTCAGGCGCATGTCGTGGGCTTCCAGGTCGGTGTCGATGAGGTGACCGAGAGCCTCGATCTCGGCCCACTGCTCCTCGGTGTAGGGCTTGGTGACGCGAGGCGCTTCCTTCACCCGGGTGACCTTCATGAGGTGCTCGAATTCGCACTCGCACTCGTCGATCAGGCCGGACACCGGCGCGGCGGAGGAGGGGTCGGGCGAGGCGGCCAGCGGGATGTGGCCCTCGCCGGCGAACAGGCCGGAGGTCGGGTCGAGGCCGACCCAGCCGGCGCCGGGCAGGTAGACCTCGGTCCACGCGTGCAGGTCGGTGAAGTCCACCTCGGTGCCGGAGGGGCCGTCGAGGGATTTCACGTCGGCCTTCAGCTGGATCAGGTAGCCGGACACGAAGCGCGCAGCCAGGCCCAGGTGGCGCAGCAGCTGGACCAGCAGCCAGGCCGAGTCGCGGCAGGAGCCGGTACGCTTGGCGAGGGTCTCCTCGGGTGTCTGCACGCCCGGCTCCATGCGGATCACGTAGCCGATGTGCTGCTGGAGGTCGGCGTTGAGCTTCACCAGGAAGTCCACGATCCGCATTTTGTCGCGGGGAATGCTGTCCAGGTATTTCTTGAATTCGGGGGTGAGTTCCTCCTTCAGGCGGTACGGGGCCAGCTCGTGGCTGAGGGCGCCGGCGTACTCGAAGGGGAAGTTCTCGGCCTCGGGCTCCAGGAAGAAGTCGAAGGGGTTGATCACCGACATCTCGGCGACCAGGTCCACCTCGACGCTGAACTCGGTGACCTTCTCCGGGAAGACCAGGCGGGCCAGGTAATTGGCCTGCGGATCCTGCTGCCAGTTGATGAAGTGGGGCTTGGGCAGCACGCGCAGGGAGTAGGACAGGATGCGGGTGCGGCTGTGGGGGGCCGGGCGCAGACGGACGACCTGGGGACCCACATTGATCGGGCGGTCGTACTTGTAGGAGGTCAGGTGATTGAGGGCGACATGGATGGTCACGGGCTACTCCGTTCTTGAGCTGCGGGTTTCAGGCTTGTGTATCCGTCTAGCAAGCTTCACGCCAAGTGATTTACGCCCGTCCTGTCGCGCAGGTTTTGCGGATGGAGGGCGGTATGAAGTCGGCGGAATGCCCTTGGCGTGAAGAAGCGGCCCGAAGCCCCGCAGCAGGTGGCTACCCGTTGCGGTGCATGCACCAGAATGGACAGCGGGAAGCGCACCTGTCTGGTGCGCTTCCCGCCGGGTTGTAGAAAACGAAGGGTGTTGAAAAAGCTCAGCCGGCCAGCACCGCCTCCGCGGACTGGGCACGGACGGGCTGGAGACGCCCGGCCAGGCTGACCACCTCGCCGACGATCAGCAGCGCCGGCGGCCGGATGCCGGCCTGGGCGGCGATCTCGGGCAGGGTCTCGAGGGTGCCGGTGACCACCCGCTGCTGCGGCGAGGTGGCGTTTTCCACCAGGGCGGCGGGGGTCCCCGCGCCACGGCCGTGGTCGATCAACGCGGCGCAGTGGGCGGCCAGCTGGCCGACGCCCATGTAGATCACCGCAGTCTGCTGCGGGCGGGCCAGCACCGACCAGTCCAGGGCGTCCTGCCCGGCCCGCCGGTGGCCGGTGGCAAAGACCACCGAGCGTGCGTGGTCCCGGTGGGTGAGGGGAATGCCGGCATAGGCCGAGGCCCCGCAGGCGGCGGTGATGCCCGGCACCACCTCGAAGGAGATGCCGGCCTCGATCAGGGCCTCCACCTCTTCTCCGCCGCGCCCGAAGATGTAGGGGTCGCCGCCCTTCAGGCGCACCACCTGGCGGCCTTCCCGCCCGAGGCGGACCAGCAGGGCGTTGATCTCCTCCTGGGGCAGGGTGTGGTGCCCGGATTCCTTGCCCACGTAGATCCGCTCGGCATCCGGCCGGGCCAGGTCCAGCACCCCGTCGCTGACCAGGTGATCCACCACCAGCACCCGGGCCTGCCCGATCAGGCGGGCGGCGCGCAGGGTGAGCAGCTCCGGGTCGCCGGGGCCGGCCCCCACCAGGGCCACATGGCCGGCGGGTGAGGGCGTCGTCCGCATGGCCGGGCGGTCCGCCTGCAGCCCTTCGTCCAGGCGTCCGCCCAGCAGTTCGAACAGGCTGCGCAGGGTGACCGGTGCCGGCATGCCGGATGAGATGGAGGCGGACGGAGGCA
This sequence comes from uncultured Zoogloea sp., assembly GCA_937967645.1. Lineage (GTDB taxonomy): Bacteria > Pseudomonadota > Gammaproteobacteria > Burkholderiales > Rhodocyclaceae > Zoogloea. Next base: position 11,768 of record CALBTT010000017.1, on the reverse strand, counting down.
TGGCGGAACTCCCGGATTCATGACGACCGCAATCTATCAGCGGGGGGCTATTTCTTAACTTGACCCGAGTCAAGGAAGGGATATTGCCCGGAAGCGCACTCTTCGCGGCGAGCGGAAATTGCCGCTGGTGGGTTCAATCAAGGGAGATGCACGATGAAAACGTGGAAGTCCGGAATCATTGCCGCGGCCTTGCTGCCGTTGGCGCTGGCTCAAGCCTTTGCCGACGAGGGCAAGAAGAACGTAAGCCCGGCCGAGGTGCAGTACCAGGCCGGCGGGTCGCCGCTGGCGAACGTGGAGATGTACCAGGACATCAATCCGAAGGCGCCGCCGATGACCAAGGCGGAGTTCGACAAGGCACGCCAGATCTACTTCGAGCGCTGCGCGGGCTGTCACGGCGTGCTGCGCAAGGGCGCCACCGGCAAGCCGCTGACCACCGACAAGACCCTGGCCGCCGGCACGGACTACCTGAAGGTCTTCATCAAGTACGGTTCCCCGGCGGGCATGCCGAACTGGGGCACCTCGGGTGAGCTGAGCGACGACGAGGTGGACCTGATGGCCCGCTACGTCCAGCAGACCCCCCCGCAGCCGCCCGAGTTCGGGCTGAAGGAGATGAAGGCCACCTGGAAGGTCATCGTCCCGCCCGAGCAGCGGCCGAAGAAGAAGATGAACAACTACAACATCGACAACATCTTCTCCACCACCCTGCGCGACACCGGCGAGGTGGCGCTGATCGACGGCGACACCAAGAAGATCATCAACATCGTCAAGACCGGCTACGCGGTGCACATCTCCCGCGTGTCCGCCTCCGGCCGCTACCTGTTCGTGATCGGCCGCGATGCCAAGATCAACATGATCGACCTGTGGATGGAGAAGCCCGACAACGTGGCCGAGATCCGCACCGGTCTGGAGGCCCGTTCGGTGGAGACCTCCAAGTTCAAGGGCTACGAGGACAAGCTGGCGGTGGCCGGCTCCTACTGGCCGCCCCAGTACGTGATCATGAAGGGCGACACCCTCGAGCCGCTGAAGATCATGGCCACCCGCGGCATGACCGTGGATGACCAGGAATACCACCCCGAGCCCCGCGTGGCCTCCATCGTCGCCTCCCACTACAAGCCCGAATTCGTGGTGAACGTGAAGGAGACCGGCAAGACCCTGATGGTCAACTACACCGACATCAACGCCATCACCACCAAGGAGATCCCGGTCGCCAAGTTCCTGCACGACGGCGGCCTCGACAGCTCCAAGCGCTACTTCATGGTGGCGGCCAACCAGTCCAACAAGATCGGCGCCATCGACCTGAAGGACGGCAAGCTGGCCGGCCTGATCGAAGTGGGCAAGATCCCGCACCCGGGCCGCGGCGCCAACTTCATCCACCCGAAGTACGGCCCGGTGTGGTCCACCGGCCACCTGGGTGACGACACCATCGCCCTGATCGGCACCGATCCGGTCAAGCACAAGCAATATGCCTGGAAGATGGTCGAGTCCATCAAGGGCCCGGGCGGCGGCGCACTCTTCATCAAGAGCCATCCCAAGTCCACCCACCTGTACTCCGACACCCCGCTCAACCCGGATCCCAAGCTGTCCCAGTCGGTGGCGGTGTACGACATCAAGAACCTGGCCGCCGGCTACAAGACCCTGCCGATCGCTGAATGGGCCGGCCTGAAGGATGACGGCGCCAAGCGCGTGGTGCAGCCCGAGTACAACAAGGCGGGCGACGAAGTGTGGTTCTCGGTGTGGAGCGCCAAGAACAAGGAGTCGGCCATTGTCGTCGTGGATGACAAGACCCTGACCCTCAAGGCGGTGATCAAGGATCCCCGGATTGTCACACCGACCGGTCACTTCAACCTGCACAATACCCAGCACGACGTTTATTGACCGTTGCTGCCCGCTGTCCCGGCCAGCCGGGCCGGCGGGATCTTTCTGCCAGGAGACTCAAGATGAAATACGCGTTTGTTCTCGCCGCACTGTTGGCCACCGCCTCCAGCGGTAGTGCCCTCGCCGCCGATCCGGCTGCAGCCGCCCAGAAGGCCGGCTGCATGGCCTGTCATGCCATGGACAAGAAGCTGGTCGGCCCGGCTTTCAAGGATGTGGCTGCCAAGTACAAGGGCCAGGGTGACGCCGTGGCCAAGCTCAGCGACAAGGTCCGCAAGGGTGGCTCCGGCGTCTGGGGCCCGATCCCGATGCCGCCGAATGCCGCTGAAAAGATCAGCGATGGCGACCTGAAGGATGTGGTCGGCTGGATCCTGAAGGGCTGAGCGCGAGCTTCGGTCATGGATTCATGGGGCGGCTCCGGCCGCCTTTTTCTTTTGCCGGCGTGATGGGGGCCTGATGGTGACCACAGCGCCTGTAGGGGTGGCTTCAGCTGCCCTTGGCGCCGCGCCCTCTCTGGCTTATCCCAGCCCCACGTCCGTGGGCGACTGAAGTCGCCCCTACAGAGGCGCCACAACCCGTGGACGTGCAGGCTGTAGGGGCGGCTTCAGCCGCCCGCGGACTCCGATCAGGCACCTGCGGGCGGATAAATCCGCCCCTACAACCAGATCACCCGGCCGCTCCCCGCTTCATCCAGCCGGGCCACCAGCGCCGTGGCCAGGTGCTCCGCCAGGCTGAAGGCGAAGCCCACCTCGTCGGCGTGGGAGACCTCCAGCAGCGTGGCGCCGGCCTGCTCCAGTTCGCGCCGCAGCAGGCCTTCCAGCGCGTAGGGCACGCGGCAGCGCAGGGTGGTCTGGCGCACGATGGCGATCTTGTCGGCGCCGAGCAGGGCCTGGGCGACGCTGTCGGTGTAGGCGCGCACCAGGCCGCCGGCCCCCAGCTTCACGCCGCCGTAGTAGCGCACCACGGTGGCCAGTACGCCTTCCAGGTCCTGGTGGCGCAGCACGTCGAGCATCGGCCGGCCAGCGGTGCCGGAGGGCTCGCCATCGTCCACCGCAGCCGACTGCCCGCCGGCCAGCAGGGCCCAGCACACGTGGGCGGCACCCGGGTGGGACGCCCTGAGGGCCGCCACCACGCGCTGGGCGCTGGCCCGGTCGGCCATCGGCTGGACGCAGCCGATGAAGCGGCTCTTCTTGATCAGCAGTTCGCTGTGGGCCGGAGCGGCGAGGGTCTGGGGCATGGCGAAGGGGGGGAGTGAGGCCGCAAGCATACTCAAAACCGCCACCTGCCGGCCTTCTTGATGGGGGTCAATGCCCGACTCCGGGTGTCACCCTAAGGTGATGCCGTCATTCTCCGGAGCTCAGCGATGGACCGTTCCCTGCTCATCCACGTGGCCGTGCTGCTCGGCCTCACCGCCCTGGCGGTGACCGCCGCCCCCGCCGCCGAGCCGGCTGCCGACCGCCAGGCGGCCCTGGTGCATATGGTCCGCCAGGACTGCGGCTCTTGCCATGGCATGCGCCTGGCCGGCGGCCTGGGGCCGGATCTGCTGCCGGCGCGGCTGGCTGACCTGCCCGACGAACTCCTGGTCGCCACCATCCTCCACGGCCGTCCCGGCACGGCGATGCCGGGCTGGCAGCGCTTCATGGACGAGGCTGAGGCGGGCTGGATCGTTGCCCGCCTGAAGACCGGCTTTCCGGAGCTCCCCTGATCATGCGCACGCGTCTGTTCGTTCCGCTGCTGGCCCTGGGGCTGGCGGCCTGCGCCTCGGCGCCGCCGCCGGTGACGTCCGCGGAGTTGCGCGGCACCGGCGACCTCGGGGTGGTCATCGAGCGGGCCGCCGGCCGGGTGCAGGTGGTGGAGCACAGCCACGACAGCCGCCTCGGTACGGTGGAGGGCCTGGGCGACCTGTCCCACGCCCACGTGGCCTTCTCGCGGGACGGTCGCTACGCCTACGTGTTCGGGCGCGACGGCGGCCTCACCAAGGTGGATCTGCTGACCCGCCGCATCGACCGGCGCATCGTGCAGGCCGGCAATTCCATCGGCGGCTCGGTGTCCCAGGACGGCCGCCTGGTGGTGGCCCAGAACTACGAGCCGGGCGGCATCAAGGCCTTCGACGCAGACACCCTGGAGCTGCTGGCCGACGTGCCGGCCGAGTACGCGCCGGGCAAGTTCTCGCGGGTGGTGGGCCTGGCCGACGTATCCGGTCAGCGCTTCGTGTATGCCCTGTTCGATGCGGACGAGATCCGCATCACCGACTTCTCCGACCCGCGCCGCCCCGTCACCACCCGCTTCCCGGCGGGCCGCCAGCCTTACGACGGGTTGGTCACGCCGGACGGGCGTTACTTCATCGCCGGCCTGTTCGGCGAGGACGGCCTCTCCCTGCTCGACCTGTGGCAGCCCCAGGCCGGGGCGCGGAAGATCCTCGCCGGCTATGGCAAGGGCGAGGAGAAGCTGCCGGTCTTCAAGATGCCCCATCTGCGCGGCTGGGCCCTGGCCGGCGGTCAGGCCTGGCTGCCCGCCATTGGCCGCCACGAGGTGCTGGTGGCTGACGCCCGGAGCTGGACCGAGAGCGCCCGCATCCCGGTGAAGGGCCAGCCGGTGTTCGTGATGGCCCGGCCGGACGGGCGCCAGGTGTGGGTCAATTTCGCCTTCCCCGACAACGAATGGGTGCAGGTCATCGACACCCTGGAGAAGCGTGTGGTGCATACCTTCAGCCCCGGCAAGGCGGTGCTGCACATGGAATTCACCCCCCGTGGCGAGGCGGTTTGGTTGTCGTCCCGGGATAGCAACCGGATCAGTGTCGTGGATACGGCCAGCTTTGCGCTGCGCCGGGAGCTGCCTGCCGACGCGCCGTCGGGCATCTTCTTCACGGCCCGTGGCCAGCGCATCGGGTTCTGACGCCATGATCTGCCGTGACTCCCTGGATTTCCGCCTGCTCAACGAGTTCCAGCGGGGCTTTCCGCTGCTGCCGCGCCCCTGGGAGGCGGTCGGCGAGCGCCTCGGGCGGGACGGCACCGAAGTGCTGGCCCGTCTTGCCGTGCTGCGCGACGAGGGCAAGATCAGCCGGGTCGGGGCGGTCTTCGCGCCCAACCGGATCGGCGCCAGCACCCTGGCCGCGATGGCCGTGCCACCCGAGCGCCTGGCCGCCGTGGCGGCGCAGGTCAGCGCCTTTGCGGGAGTCAATCACAACTACCGGCGGGAGCACCGCTACAACCTGTGGTTCGTGGCCGGCGCCGCCGACCAGTCGGCCCTGTCGGTCCTCCTCGACGAGATGGGGGCGGCCACTGGCTGCCCGCCGATCGCCCTGCCCCTGGTGCAGGAGTATCACATCGACCTGGGCTTCGACCTGGCCAGCGGGGCGCGGACCCGCCATGAACCCGCCGGGGCTCGCCCGCGGCGGGAACTGAGCGCGACGGAATGGCGCCTCGTCGAGACCCTGCAGGAGGGGCTGCCCTGGGTGCCCCGGCCCTTCCGTACCTTGGGCGACGCGGCCGGTTTCAGCGAGCAGCGGGTCATCGCGACCCTGGGCGACTGGCTGGTCGACGGTACGGTGCGCCGCTTCGGCGTGGTGGTGCGCCACCGGGAGCTGGGCTGGCAGGCCAACGCCATGTGCGTATGGACGGTGCCCGAGGGCAGCGTCGACGCGTTCGGCACCGCGCTGGCGTCCCACGACGGGGTGAGCCTGTGCTATCGCCGCCGGCCCGACCGGGACTGGCCGCACAACCTGTTCTGCATGATCCACGGGCGCGACCGGGAGGCGGTGATCCAGCGCCGGGCCGAGCTGGCCGAGGCGGTCGGCCTGGAGGGCTTCCCCCACGCGGTGCTGTTCTCGACCGACTGCTACAAGCAGTGCGGTGCCCGCTATGCCACCCCGCAGGGCCTGGCCGCATGAGCGCGTCCCTGGATGCCCTCGACCGGCGCCTCATCAATACCCTGCAGGAGGGCTTCCCGCTGGTGGACGAGCCCTGGCAGGTCGTTGCCGAAGCGCTCGGCAGCACTGCGGAGGAGGTCCTGGAGCGGGTCCGGCGCTTGCGTGAGACCGGGGTGCTGACCCGCTTCGGCCCCATGTTCCAGATCGAACGCCTGGGCGGCCGCTTCGTGCTGGCCGCACTGGCCGTGCCCGAGGAGCGCTTCGACGAGGTGACGGCCGCGGTCAATGCCCTGCCCGAGGTGGCCCACAACTACCGGCGCAGCCACCGCCTCAACATGTGGTTCGTGCTCGCCACCGAGAAGCCGGAAGGCATCGCCGAGGCCATTGCGAAGATCGAGGCCGCCACCGGCCTGACGGTGTTCGCCTTTCCCAAACGCCGCGAGTTCTTCGTGGACATGCGCCTGAAGGCCTGAACGGAGCCCCGCCATGGAGTCGCCCGCCGACGATCTCGACCGCCGCCTGATCATTGCCACCCAGGCCGGTCTGCCCCTGGTGGCGCGTCCCTACGACGCCCTGGCGGCCGGGCTCGGGGTGAGCGCCGAGGAGGTCAGGGCGCGCCTCGCCGCCATGCTGGCCAGCGGTCGCATTCGTCGCATCGGTGCGGTGCCCAACCACTACGCCCTGGGTTACACGGCCAACGGCATGTCGGTGTGGGACGTGGACGACGCGCGCATCGTGGAACTGGGCGAGGCCGTGGGCCGGCTGGATTTCGTCACCCACTGCTACGAGCGTCCGCGAGCCCTGCCCGACTGGCCCTACAACCTGTTCGCCATGGTCCACGGCCGCGACCGGGACACCGTCATGGAAGGGGTCGGCGTGATCGCCAGGCTGCTGGGCAGCGCCTGCCGGGGGCAGGATGTGCTGTTCTCCACCGCCATCCTGAAAAAGACCGGCCTGCGCATCGGCGGAGGTTGATCAGGCGCCCTCGTCGAGCAGGCGCTCGCATTCGCCCATCAGGGCCCGGCTCAGGTCGCTTTCGTGGTTGGGGTCGAGGGCTTCCATCATCTCGTGCACCACATGCAGCCCGGCCTCACGGGACAGCTCGCCGGCCAGGCGGCGTGCCAGGGTGTCGCTGAGGGCCGACAGCTGGCGCCGCTCCGCCAGGGGCAGGCTGCGCCGGGTGCGACCCAGCCAGTCGGCCACCAGGGTGGCGCCCTGGGCCTCGGTAGGCCACTGGCCGTGCTCGTAATACAGGGACAGGCGCTCGGCGGCGAGGGCGAAGATCAGGGCCGCGCGGGTGCCGCGGCTGTCCGCGGGCGGTGGGGGTGGGGTGGTGCGGGAGGTGTTCATGGCAGCTCTTTCTCGAGGGGGCGAACCCTAGCACAGCGCGGCCCGGCATTTCCCCCTGCTCGCCAAAAGGTTATTCTTGCGCCCCCTCTGCCCGCTGAGCCGGGCGCTTCAGATCAAAGGAAAGTCCATGAGCAGTCTGCCCCCGTGTCCCCAATGCAAGTCCGAGTACACCTACGAGGACGGGGACAACTTCGTGTGCCCCGAATGCGCCCACGAGTGGCCCAAGGTGGCCGCCGCCGAAGAGCAGAAGGTGGTGCGCGATGCCAACGGCAACGTGCTGCAGGACGGTGACTCGGTCACCGTGATCAAGGATCTCAAGGTCAAGGGTTCGTCCTCGGTGGTGAAGGTCGGCACCAAGGTCAAGAACATCCGCCTGGTCGATGGCGATCACGACATCGACTGCAAGATCGACGGTTTCGGGGCCATGCAGCTCAAGTCGGAGTTCGTCAAGAAGGCCTGAGGCTGCGCACATGGCGTGGGCGGGGTACAGTCATGCTCCGCCGCCTTGAGGATCGGGGCATGCCCTCCGACGTCACCCCCCGTTTCTGGTACGACCCCGCGCTGCCCTTCGCCGAAGCCCGCTCCATCGCCGACGGCCGGCGGATCTGCTACGCCCCGCACAGCCACGAGAGCTTCTCCCTGGGCATCATCACCGGCGGCCGCAGCACCTATGTGAATGGCCGCCTGCGCGAGCGGGTGGGGCCCGGAGCGGTGGTGATCATGAACCCGGAGGAGGTCCACGCCTGCAATCCGGTGGAGGACCTGCCCTGGTCCTACCGCATGCTCTACCTGGATACGGCCTGGCTGGCCAGTCGGCAGCAGGAGCTGGGCCTCGCCGGCAGCGCCGCTTTCCGGCCCTCGGCGACCCGCCTCAGCCATGCCCCGGGCCTGTTCCGGGCGACCGCAGCGCTGTGCCGGCTGCTCGATGATGCCAGCGCCGGGCTGCTGGCCAAGGAGGCCGCCCTGGTCGGTTTCGTGGCCGACCTGCACGACCACCTCGACCCGCCGCCGGTCCGCCATGCCGAGGTGCGCCGGCCTCTGGCCCGGGCTGCCGAATTCATCAGCGACAACTTCACCCGCAACCTGCGCCTGGATGACATCTGTGCCGCGGCGGGTTTGTCCCAGTCCCACCTGATCCGCGCCTTCAAGGGGCAGTACGGCATGACGCCCCATGCCTACCTGATCAACCGCCGCATCCAGTTCAGCCGCGCCCGCCTGCGCCAGGGCCGGCCGATCGCCGATGTGGCGCTGGAGGCCGGCTTTGCCGACCAGGCCCACCTGCAGCGGGCCTTCAAGCGCCACGTGGCGGCGACGCCGGGCCAGTACCGGCGCTGAGCGGCGCTTCAGCCCTCCAGCAGCAGCCAGAGGGCGCTGCCGACCAGCAGCCCGGCCATGCTCCGGTTGAAGACCCGCATCCGCGCCGGGGCGGCGAGATGGCCGCGCAGGCGGGCGCCGGCCCAGGCCCAACAGCCGACGGACAGGTAGCAGACCACGAAGTAGATCCCGGTGAACAGCCAGACCTGCGCCAGGTCGCCATCGGCCGCGTAGGCCCCCATGCCGGCCACCGCGGCCAGCCAGGCCTTGGGGTTGAGCCACTGCATCACCGCTCCGACCCGGAAAGACGGGGCGCGGACCGGCTCATCGGTGGCCAGTCGGCCCTCATCCCCGGCCAGCCGCCAGGCCATCCACAGCAGGAAGGCCACTCCGCCGCCGCGGATCACCCCCAGCGCGCCGGGCCATTGCGCCAGGGCCGCCTGCAGGCCCAGCCCGCACAGCAACAGGAGCAGGGTGAAGCCGACGGTGGCGCCGCCCACATGGCGCAGGCTGGCCCGCAGGCCGAAGCGCGCCCCGGCACCGAGCGCCACCACATTGACGGGGCCGGGCGAGATCGAGGCGGCCAGGGCAAAGGCCACCATGGAAACAAGGGTACTCATTCGCGTCTCCACGCAGGGTCGGGAGACGCAGCTTAGGTGGGCGGGGGGTGGGGCGTATTGAAGGAAACTGTGGTGGGTTCCCCGCGCGGTGCCCAGCCACGCCGAAGGGCCGCTGTAGGGGCGGCTTCAGCCGCCCACGGACTCCGATCAAGCACCTGCGGGCGGCTGAAGCCGCCCCTACACAGGTCCCTACGCAGGTCCTTACACAGGCCCCTGGCGGGCCTGCAGCCGGCGCGTTGCCGGCAGCGGTGCGTGGATCAGCGCGATACTCAGCCACACCGCCACGCTGAAATACAGGCTCATCCAGGCCACTTCCGTGTGCCAGTCGGCCCAGCGGTGGGACACCACCCAGCGGCTGGAGGCGTCCAGCAGGCCCTGGGTGAGACTCATGTAGTGGCGTCCGGTGGATTCGTCGGTGAGCCAGCGCGACCAGTACATGGGCACATCGACCAGGAACATGAAGAACACGTAAGCCAGCCCGGCGGCGCCCCACAAGGCCAGCAGGGGGCGCAGGCGGCGGGTGCAGCGGGGCCAGATCTCCACCAGGCTGAGCACCAGCAGGGCGGCGCCCAGGCCCCACAGGGTCTCCTCGATGACGTGGCCGAGGTTGGAGGTGGTCAGCACGGCATACCAGGAGCAGGTTTCGGCGACGGCGATCATCGGCACCAGCAGGGAAGAGATCGTGTCGCCCACGCGGCTGCCGGTGGCCCGCGAGGTGGCGCGCAGGATCAACGCCCACTGAGCCACGAAGCACAGCTCGGCGACGGTCGCCACCGAGCGGCCCACCACCACGCTGGACAGCCAGCTGTCCACCAAACACAGGCGCGGCACGTCGAAGACCGGCAGGTAGGAGCGGTAGGCGCAGCCGAACACATAGCCGGCCGACAGCAGCAACTGGGCCCGCCGCAGGGCGAAGGCCTCGGCGTCCATGAGGGGCCGCCGCCGCTGCAGCTGCCAGGCTGCATAGGCCCAGGCCGCGATGTTGAGGGTCGCTATCGTGGCCAGACAGGCCCACCAGGAGAAGACGTCGCCATTCATGATGGTTCAAGTTAGGCGGCGATCGCCCCGGGGTCAAGGGAAAGCGTAATACCGTATGACTTTAATCAAGTTCCAGGGCCTTGATGCGCCGGAAGACGTCCCGGTGGGCCGGCAGCTCGATGCCCTGCTGCTGGGCCATCTCCAGCAAGGCGCCGGTGATCGCGTCGATCTCGGTGCGTCGGCCGGCCTGCACATCCTGCAGCATGCTGGCCCGGTTGGCTGCGGTGGCGGTGGCCACGGCGATCACCCGCTGGCGGGCCGCGTCGGCGTCCAGGGCCAACCCGGCGGCGCGCAGGACCGGCCAGGCCTCGTCCACCAGGGTGTCCAGCGCGGTCCGGTAGGGGGCCTCCCGCAGGGCGCCGTTGGTCACGCCGTGCAGGGCCGCCAGGGGGTTGATGGCCACATTGACCAGCAGCTTGGCCAGGCGGGCGGCGGCGATTTCCGGCTCCACCCGGGCCGGCAGGCCGGCCCGGCAGAGCAGCTCCGCCACGGCCTCGAAGCCGGGGGGGAGCAGGGTCTCGCCGGTGCCGGCCGGATACACGCCGTCGGCGTTGCGCCAGGCGCCGGCGGTGGTGATGCCCTGGCCGACGGGCAGGCCGGGGCAGGCGGCCTGCAGGAGGTGATCCACCAGGCCGTTCTGCAGCGACACGATGCCCCGGGGCGCCAGGGCCCGGGCGGTGGCCGCGGCGGAGAGGGTGTCGCCGGTCTTCACCAGCAGGATCACCCAGTCGGCGCGGGGCAGGGCGGCCGGGCCGAAGGCCTGCGCCTGGAACAGGACGCCGCCGACCCGGGTGCCGGCACGCAAGGCGGCGCCCTGCGCGTCGCTGCGTGCCACCAGGGCCACCGGGCCACTGCCGGCCAGGCGGGCCGCGAAGTGCAGGCCGAGGGCGCCGGCGCCGATGATGGCCAGCGGGAAGTGGGGGGCGTCCGGCAGGGCGCTCATGGACGTTGCACCGTGGCGATGCTCAGCTCGGCTCCGGCGTGGAGCAGGCTGAAGTGCTTCAGCACGTTCATGCCGAGCAGGGCCCGGTCGCCGATGGCGGGCATCACCGCGACCTGGGCATGGCGCACCTCGAAGGGGCCGAAGCGCAGCAGCGGCACCCGCGCCACGCAGCCTTCGGTGCTGCCGTTGGCGGTGTGGAAGGTCTCGCGGCGGCAGCAGCCGGGCTCATCGGCCTGGCTCAGGTCGAAGCCGATGGCCGGGCACTCGCGGATGCCGATCCGGTCGCCGAGGGCCTTGGGGATGGAGGTGAGGCTGGCCCCGGTGTCGACGATGAAGCGGGTGGGCTGGCCGGCCACGCTGCCGGCCACCTCGTAGCGGCCGCCCGGCCCGAGGCGCAGGTTCAGGCTGCCGTCGGCACGCACGCTCGGGGTGGTGTCGCCGCGGCCGCCCAGCCAGTGGCTGGTGAGCACGGTGCCGAGCACGATCAGCGCGGTCCAGAACAGGGCAGGCAGGAACCAGCCGCCGCTGCCGCGCCTGGCGCGGGGCGGCGGAGGTGCGTCGATGGTGAGGCGGGCCTTCACGGCGGCGAGGCGGCGTTCCTTCTCGGCTTCGTCGAGGGCGAAGGGGCGGCGGGAGTAGGGGTCGTGGTCGTCCATCGGGTGGGGCTGAGCAGGTTCATTGGGCAGGCGCCGCCGCGGGGGCGGGCAGCGCCGGCGTCGAGATCGGAAGAGCACACGTCTGAACTCCAGTCACGAATCACCAT
>CALBTT010000016.1 GCA_937967645.1 uncultured Zoogloea sp. | reverse complement strand
TGGTCGGGGAAAGAGGATTCGAACCTCCGGCCCCTGCGTCCCGAACGCAGTGCTCTACCAGGCTGAGCTATTCCCCGACGCTTTCTTTGAAAGATCTTATCGATCAATCAACACAACCGAGTCGCACATTATATTTACTGTTCAACTCTTTGTAAAGCTTGTTTCACTTAAATATTTTTGGCGGTAAAACTTATTGCCTCAATATTTTCGTGCAACAGCGAACTTTGATAATTCTATCAACGATTCCCGGAAAATGGAAGGGGGCAATGCAGAAAGCGCATCCAGCGCCAATTGCGCTTCTGCCTCCGCAACGCGACGGGTTTCCTCAAGGGCACCGGTTGCGCGAATAGCCGCCAGCACAGCCGGGAAATCATCGCGACCGCCATTCTCGATTGCCTTGCGAACACAGGCCGCCTGCTCGGCATTGCCATGCTTCATCACATGAATCAGCGGCAGGGTCGGCTTGCCCTCGGCAAGATCGTCACCGATATTCTTTCCGGTATCCGCTTCGTCGCCGGAATAGTCGAGCACGTCGTCGATCAACTGGAAGGCGGTGCCGATATGCATGCCGAAAGCAGCCAGCTTCTCTTCAAGCTCCTCGCCGACATTGCCGAGAATGCCACCCAGACGGGCCGCCGCTTCAAACAGCTTGGCCGTCTTGTAACGGATCACCCGGAGATAGCCCTCCACTTCCACATCTGCGTCGTGGCAATTGAGGAGTTGCAGGACCTCGCCCTCGGCGATCACGTTGGTGGCGTCTGCAAGCACCCGCATGACCTTCATGTTGTCCGCGCCGACCATCATCTGGAACGCACGGGAGTACAGAAAGTCACCCACGAGGACGGAGGCGGCGTTGCCGAACATGGCATTGGCGGTCTTGTTGCCGCGCCGGAGTTCGGATTCGTCGACCACGTCGTCATGGAGCAGGGTCGCGGTGTGGATGAATTCCACCACTGCAGCCAGTTCACGGTGATAGCTGCCCGTGTATCCGGCAGCACCTGCGGTGAACAGCACCATGGCGGGGCGCAGGCGTTTGCCGCCGCTGCCGATGATGTACTCGGCCACCTGGCGGATAAGCACCACGTCGGAGTAGAGGCGATCCCTGATGACGGCGTCGAGCGCCTTCATGTCTTCGGCGATCGGCGCGTAAAGCTGCGAGAGAGACAAGGCAATGCCCAGACTAGAAAAAACGCGATGTTAGGGGGCTTGGCGGACTCACGTCAAGGTGGCTGGATCAATGCATTTCCTGCCGCGTTCAGGGCCAAATGCTCATCGAATGAGATCCGGGCGATCCGAGAACACGCCGGTCACGCCCCAGGCCTTCAGCTGCCTGGCGTCCCGGGCATCATTGATCGTGTAGACCAGCACATGGAGCCCCGCGGCATCCGCCTGCCGGACATGCTCGGGACACAGCCCCTGCCGGCCCAGATTGAGCCCACGACAACCGAGCGCCAGGGCACGGGCCTGCACGGAAGCAGAATAGGTCTCGGCCAGCAGTGCCCGAGGCAACTCCGGAACACGCTGCGCGGCAGCCTCGAGCGCATCGGCCGAGAAGGAGGACAGCAGCAAATCCGGCGCCCCCTCGCGCCCGGCGAGCAGCTCGCCGACCACCCGCCCCGTTTCGACCTCGAAACCCTGGGCAGGCTTGATCTCCACATTGGCGACCAGGCCCAGCCCGGCACAAACGGCCAGGACGGATTCAAAGGAAGGGAGGGTTTCACCCTGAAAGGCGGGATGGAAGACCCGGCCGACATCCACCTCGAACAACTCCGGAGCACGCATGCCGAACACCCGGCCGGGCCGGCCAGCGGTGCGCTCCAGGGTTTCGTCGTGGATGACGACAGGAACGCCATCGGCAGACAACATGACGTCGAACTCCACCGCCGTGCAGCCTAGCTGACTGGCGATACGCAAGCCGGCCAGGGTGTTCTCCGGGGCCAGCGCGCCACCACATCGATGCACGTAGAGCGCGGGACCAGGCCAGGCAAACATGGCGGCGAAGGAAGCGGGAGGCCTCAGTCGAGCTGGCGGGAACGCACGACTGCCGTGTCGAGGGCCAACTTGGAAGGCTTGCGGTCCTCCCAGACGGACTCCAGTTCCTCTTCGATGATGCGGCGCACGGCCACCTTCTGGGGATAGGTACTGGCCTTGCTGGCCGCCGTGACCTTCTTGTTGGACAGTTGCTGGATGCCCACGTGGATATTGGCCAGGTCGTCAGCCAGCAGACGGCTCTCGGAGGCCAGCAGGCCGGCACGGTTGAGGGGCAGATAGCCGGCGTTGCGTTGCCACTCCACCTGGCTCTCACCGGTCAGCCAGAAGCTGACGAAGCGCGCGGCAGCCTTGTACTCCGCCGGGGTCTTGCCTGCCGCGACCCACATGGCGGGGCCGTCGGCGAGGGTGTTCTGCGGCGCACCGTAGTACTCCTCATGGTAGGGCAGCGTGGCCACGCCGACCTCGAAGCCGGCCTGGCGACGCAGGGTCGGCCAGTCACCGGAGGCGGAGGTCAGCACCGCGCACTCCCCCTTGGTGAAGTGCTCGACCGCTTCATCACCGCGACCAAAGAGGTGCAGGTAGCGGGCCTTGACCCAGGAGGACAGCATGGCCACATGCTTGACCTCGAGCATGCCATTGATCGCCAGCGACGCCTTCTTGCCTTCGGCGACGACGGGTTCGTTGTGCCATGCACTCATGTTTTCCACCAGAATCCAGGCCGGCTGGGCGGTGGTGTAGGGGCAGGTCTGGCCTGCGGCGACGAGCTGCCCGAGGGAAGCCTGCAAGGCCTGCCAGGTCTTCGGCGGCGTATCGGGGTTCAGCCCGGCATCGCGGAAGGCCTGCTTGTTGTAGAACATCACCGGGGTGGACAAGCCCACCGGCAGGGCCAGCAGACGACCAGCCCCATCGATCGGGGTCGGGGTCATCACAGCCGGCGCGCGGAGGGTCTCGAAACGCTCACCGGCGTCCTTCATGACCTGGAACAGAGGACGATAACGCTGCGCCCCGTTCAGGAAGCCCGGCAGCTCACGCTCGCCCAGGATCATCAGGTGCGGCGCGCTCCCCTCATTCCAGGCGCGCTCATGGACCACGATGCGGGCGTTGCGGTTGGTTTCGTTGAAGCGATCCACCAGCTTCTGCAGCTGGGCCCCCTTGTCGGCCCCCAGGCTGTGCACCAGTTCGATCTCGGTGACGGCCGCAGGCGCCGCAGCGCGGGGCTCCTGGGGCTTGGCGGCCGGCTTCTTGGGCGCGGCAAAGGCGGGGGAGGCAAGCAGGGTGGCCAGGGCGAGGCCCAGGACGTTACGGCTGAAGGTGTTCATGGGGATCCGGTTCATCGACGGCAAAAACGATCAGCTACGGATTATAAGTTGAAGGGCAGCGCTTGGCTGCCGCCACTTTGCAAGCATCTGTTCAAGTCAGGTCCCCCCGCGCCGTAGACTTTGGCAAAGCAACCGGCCTTGAACGCCATGACACCTGTGTTCCTCCGCCTCAGACATGTTGCCGCCCTGCTGGTCTGCGCCACCCTGGCCAGCGGCTGTGAGCGCATCGGCATCCCCGACCCGAACAAGATCGCCGCGCAGGCCGAGGCGGAAGGCAAGGCCATCGGCAGCGCCTGCCGCCACGCCGGGCGCGCCATCGAGGACTGCTTCACGCTCAACCAGACCGCCCAGAAGGCGGCGGTGTTTGCGGGCTGGAAGGAGATGAACGACTACATGGTGGAGAACAAGATCGCTGAGGTCACCCCCGTGCTGCCACCTCCTCCACCTCCCGCGACGGCAGAAACCAAGCGCAAGGCCAAGAAGGCCAGCGCGGAGGCCGACAAGGCCGCCGAAAGCGATCACGAAGACGCTGACGCAACGGCCAAGGAGGACAGCGAAGCACCTGCGGAGCCTGAGCCGCGCAGGCGCCGCAAGATCAGGGAGTGATCAGCAAGGCCCGCCTCAGGCGGGCGCGCCGGCCTCGAGCGGCATGTCGCGGCGCGCTTCCCACCAGGCGATGAACTGCTCCACCGGCATCGGCGGGGCGTAGAAGTATCCCTGGGCCCGGTTGCAGCCCATATCCCTCAGCACCGCCTCGGTCGCGGCATCCTCCACCCCCTCGGCCACCACCTCGAGCCCGAAGGTGTGGGCGATTCTCACCATCAGGGCCACGATGGCCCGGTCGCTGTCACCCAGGGTGATGCGCTCGACGAAGGACTTGTCGAGCTTCAGCTCATCGAGCGGCAGGCGGCGCAGGTAGTCCATGGACGAGTATCCCGTGCCGAAATCATCCAGGGCCAGGCGCCCGCCTCCCTCCCGCAGGGCTTCCAGATTGCGCACGGACATGCCGTCCCGGGAGACCAACCCGCTCTCGGTCAGCTCGAAGCACATGCGCGAGGCGGGAATCCGCCAGGTCTCGCACGTCTGCCGGATGAACAGGGGCAGCTCCGGATCCTTCAGGTCATCCGCCACCAGGTTGACCGACACCCCCACGTCGCAGCCCGCGGCATCCAGGGCCGCCAGGTGCTGGGCGGCCTGCTGGATCACCCAGCGGGACAGCTCGGCCATCAGGCCAATGCGCTCAAGCACCGCGAGGATGTCTGGCGGGGACGCGTAGGCGCCGTCCCGCTGCCAGCGCAGCAGGGCCTCGGCGCCCACCAGCCGGCGGGACGGAAGCTCCACCTGGGGCTGCAGGAAGAGCTGGAACTGGCGGGACTCGAGCGCGCGCGCCACCTCGGACTCAAAACCGGCATCACCCATGGCGCGTGCGGCGACATCATCGGAAAACAGAGCAAACGGACGCCCCTCTGCCTTGGCTGCCACCAGGGCCGAGCGGGCAGCCTGCTCGAGGCCCAGGGGTTCGCGGGCGTGTTCGGGGGCCCAGGCGCCACCCGCGCAGAAACGCCCACGCAGGGAGGGAAAGTTGTTGCCTCGCGTCACCTCACAAACATCCACCAGCTTGCTGCCGGCCAGGGCAACCTGGGCAGGATGCATCAGGTCGGGCAGGATCACCGCCCACTCGTCCTCCCCCAGGGTGCATAGCACATCGCCAGGCCGCAGCTGGGCACGCATCGCGTCGGACAGTGCCAGGCGCAGGTGGTCCCGCTCATCGATCGCCAGCACATCCACCGAGCGCCCCCACTCCATGCGCAGCACCAGCAGTCCGAGGAAACCACGTGCCCCGGCCAGGCCGAGGAAATCGGTCAGCAGGGTCAGGAAACGGCGGCGGTTCGGAATGCCGAGCACGGTGTCGCCATCCTCGGCATGCACGCGGAAGGCCTGCTCGTGCCCCACCGAAGCCTCGGAGAGCAGGCCGCCCAGACACCAGCCGAGGCGCACCAACGCAGTGAGGATGTCCAGCTCGAGGCGGTGGACCATCGCACGATCGGAGAAGAGCTGCTCCTGGCAGGCGCTCATCAGCGCTTCGATGGCGACGAAGGGAAACTCCGCCACCGCCCCCGCCAGGTAGCAGTCGCCCCACAAGGCCACCAGCCTGGACGGCCAGGCGGGGGAGAAATCCCAGGCGGTGACCTTGGCAAGCTCGCGGCAGAACGCCCGCAGGGCGGGTTCGATGACGCTGCCCGCGCCTTCGCCGCCCAGGGAAAACCGGGTCAGGAGCGCCTCCGCCAGGGCATCGGCGGCGATGATGCGGCCGAAGGCCCGCACTGCGGCCTGCTCCGCCTGGCCGATGCCATAGCGCAACAGGAGACGGGCCAAGGCCTCTTCGTCCAGCGCAGGCCGGAAAGGGCGCACGAGTTGGGGCGCGGGGAGATTCATGCCAGGTAAAACTCCGAAGGCTCCACGCCATAAGAGCCGGGAGGCAGGGCCCGGCTGATTGCATACGGTTCGCCGGTCGCCGTGGCGGGATCGTAGAGCAGGTCGAGGCTCGGCGGATAGGCGTTTGGACGCTTGTCGGGCCCCAGCAGGATCATCACCCGCGGCTTCAGCCGGCGGATGCGGTTCTGCGCGATGACCACCCCCACCTCGCCCGTATTCAGCTCAACCAGCGTACCGACCGGATACAACCCGATGCACTGGACGAACTGGTCCACCAGGCTGCTGGAAAAGCGCGTCCCCCGCTGCGCACGGATCGCATCCAGCGCCACCTGGGCACTGGCCGCACTGCCATAGGGGCGCTCCCGGGTCATGGCGCAATAGACATCGCAGATCCCGGCGACCTCCGCCATCACGCCCACCTCTTCGCCCTTCAGGCGGGCCGGATAACCCGAACCGTCGCAGCGCTCATGGTGGCGACCGATGATCTCGAGCATCAGGGGCGTGGCCTGCGGGCACCGGGACACGATGTGCAGCGAGAAATCCACGTGAGCCTTGAAGATCTCGTACTCCCGGGGCGACAGCGCGCCGGTCTTCTGCAGCAGGCGCACCGGCAGGCGCAACTTGCCCACATCCTGCAGGATCCCGGCCATTCCCAGCGCGGTGACCGAATCCTCACCCAGCCCCAGGGCACGCCCGAAGATCATCACGTGGGCAGCCACATCGAGCGAATGGTCGTAACTGTACTGGTCGGTCTGCTTGAGGCGGAGCAGCCAGAGCAAGGCATCCGGGTTGCGGATCACGCTCAGCACCATCTCGGAAACCACGCTACGCAACCGGTCCAGATCGGGATTGAGGTTGTTCTGCACATCCCGCGCCACCTCGGCGAGCAATCCCTGGGCCTTCACGAGCACGGGCAGGACGGTGACGATCTCCTCCTCGACCGACACCTTGGGCTCCGCCTGCCGGATGGTCCCGGACACACCGCTCTCATCCCTGCTCCGCTCGCCACGGGGGGCCGAGGCGGACGGGGCACGGCCAGGCTCATCCTCATAGATGAGGGGGCGGGACACGTAGGCCGACGCCTTGGCATCGCTCTCTGCGACACCCGCAGCAGCCGGCCTGGCCGACTCAGAGTCCGGATAGACATGAATCCACGGCGCGCCACTGGCGTCGACATCCGTGGCGCCCGGGACGACACCCTCGCCCACTTCGCCCGCAGCCGAACGCAAGGACTTGAGCAAGGCGAAGAAATCCAGGGGACGCCGACGTGCGGGTGCCGTACTCACCAGCTCGGTCAGGGGCGACGGCTCCCTGCGCGTCGGCGCGGGGGCGGGCTCACTGGGTTCGGGGCGCCAGGCATCGCCCGCAGAGCGGGAGCGATCCACGTGGACGAAGCGACACAAGGCACGCAATTGGGCCAGAGTGTCCTTGTCTTCGATGATGAAGCCCTGCAACAGGAAAGGCGACTCGAGCCAGGGGCGATCCAGTTCCGACACGAACATCCCGATCCGCAGGTCCTGCGCCGCCACGATCTCCTTCAAAACATCCTCCGTACCTGCATCTCGATTGCGGCAGCAGCCGCCACTCCATCGGCCTATTACGGCAGGGCGTCGGGCAACTGGAGCCCCGATCATTCACTTTGACTGCCGCGCCGC
Organism: uncultured Zoogloea sp.; assembly: GCA_937967645.1. Lineage (GTDB taxonomy): Bacteria > Pseudomonadota > Gammaproteobacteria > Burkholderiales > Rhodocyclaceae > Zoogloea. The sequence continues at coordinate 2,426 of CALBTT010000016.1, read as the reverse complement.
GGCAAGTGGCCTCCTGCGGCCGGCACCGCGCTCCGCGGCCCTTGGACACGCGAATCGATCGGGTATCATTCGCTCCAGACTCAAGCATCGCAGGCCGCAACACGCGGCGGCCCCGCCTTGTCCATCCGATCCATTGTACTCCCCCGCCCCGCCCCCCATGCAGCCTGCCCAGACGCCCTGCCACTCCAACGGCATCCTCGTCCAGTGCCGTCCCGGCTTTGAAGCCGACGCGCTCCTCGAGCTCGAGACCGCAGCCAGGGCCGCCCGGCTCACCGGCCGGAGTGATTCGACCGGCACGCCCGGTGCCGTACTGTTCCGCCTGGACAACCCCGCCCCCCATGACGAAGTCCGCCGTCGCCTGGATGTATCCCGCCTGGTGTTCAGCCGGCAGGCTTTCCAGCTGATCGGCCGTGTCGAGGGCTTCGCCGGGCGGGATCGCGTCACCCCCCTGCTCAACGCGCTGGCGCCCTTGGGCGAACGTTTCTCGGCAGTCCTGCCGGAGACCCCCGACACCAACGACGGCAAGGAGCAGGCCGGCTTCCTGCGGCGCTTCGTCCCGCTGCTGGAGACCGCCCTGGCCGAAGCCGGCCAGCTGCGCAAGGATTCACCCCACCTGCCGCGCCTGCACCTGTTTCTGCCTGGTGGCGAGGTGGCCCTGCTCGGTCTCAGCCTGGCCAGCGAGGGCTCCACGTGGCCGATGGGCATCCCCCGGCTGCGCATGCCCAAGGACGCCCCCAGCCGCTCCACCCTCAAGCTGGCCGAGGCCATTCAGACCCTGCTCACGCCGGAGGAGCAGCAATCCACCCTCCGCCCCGGACTGCAGGCCGTGGATCTGGGTGCTTCACCGGGGGGCTGGACCTGGCAGCTGGTCAGTCGCGGCCTGCGCGTCACCGCCATCGACAACGGTCCGATGGCCCCCGCAGTGGTCGCCACCGGCCTGATCGAGCACCTGCGCGTCGACGGCTTCACCTGGAAGCCCCGCAAGCCGGTCGAATGGATGGTCTGCGACATGGTCGAGCAGCCCTCGCGGATCGCTCCGCTGATGGCCGAGTGGGTGGCCGGAGGTCGCTGCCGGCGCAGCATCTTCAACCTGAAGCTGCCCATGAAACGGCGCCACGAGGAGGTCGAGCGCTGCCGCGCCCTGATCGACCAGCGCATGCGCGCGGCCGGCCTCAAATACATATTGCGAATCAAGCACCTTTACCACGACCGCGAAGAGGTAACCTGCTATCTGACGCGGCGTTGATGCCGCGCCGATGTATAATGCCGGACTACTTGAATGGTGCAGTGCACTAAACCAGTCCACGCACCCCCATTGTGACCACATCCATGTCGTTTTCCGAACTCGGACTCATCCCCGAAATCCTGAAGGCCGTCACCGACGCCGGCTACACCGAACCCACGCCCATCCAGCGTCAGGCGATTCCCGTCGTACTCGCCGGCCACGACGTGATGGGCGGTGCCCAGACCGGCACCGGCAAGACTGCAGGCTTTACCCTGCCCCTGCTCAACCGGCTTGCCCGCCACGCCAGCAGCTCGACCAGCCCGGCCCGCCATCCGGTCCGCGCGCTGATCCTGGCGCCGACCCGCGAACTGGCCATGCAGGTGTTCGAGTCGGTCAAGATGTACTCCAAGCACCTGCCCCTGCGCAGCACCTGCATCTACGGCGGGGTCGACATGAACCCGCAGATCCAGGAGCTGCGTCGTGGCATCGAGATCGTGGTGGCCACCCCTGGCCGCCTGCTCGACCACGTGCAGCAGAAGACTATCGCCCTCGGCCAGGTCGAGTTCCTGATCCTCGACGAAGCCGACCGCATGCTGGACATGGGCTTCATCCCGGACATCCGGCGCATCCTGTCCCTGCTGCCGGCCAACCGCCAGAGCCTGCTGTTCTCGGCCACCTTCTCCGACGAGATCAAGAAGCTCGCCGACCAGATGCTGAAGAACCCGCAGCTGATCGAGGTGGCCCGCCGCAACATGGTCAGCGAGACCATCGACCACGTGGTGCACCCGGTGTCGAGCGGCCTCAAGCGCAACCTGCTGGCCCACCTGGTCCGCCACGAAAAGGAATCCCAGGTGCTGGTCTTCGTGGACACCAAGTTCGGCTGCAGCCGCCTGGCCCACTTCCTCGAGCGCCACGACATCTCCGCCGACTCGATCCACGGCGACAAGACCCAGCAGGCCCGTACCGAGACCCTCGAGAACTTCAAGTCCGGCAAGATCCGCGTACTCGTCGCCACCGACGTCGCCGCCCGTGGTCTGGACATCGAGGACCTGCCCTCGGTGATCAACTTCGAACTGCCCCACACTGCCGAAGACTACGTGCACCGCATCGGCCGCACCGGCCGCGCCGGCAAGAAGGGCAAGGCGGTGTCCCTAGATCGGAAGAGCACACGTCTGAACTCCAGTCACGAATCACCATCTCG
>CALBTT010000015.1 GCA_937967645.1 uncultured Zoogloea sp. | reverse complement strand
GCCCTCGCGGCGGCTGGGCGCTGGGCAGGTTGGTTGGGTGTGAGGGCCTGCATCCAGGTCACATGCTCCGGTGGCCCACTACGCAGAGCCACCGACTGCCCTGCCGCCAACAACCGGCGGGCCTCCAACAACCATTGTCCCAGCGCTTCCGCGCCGGCGTTGCGCCATCGCCAGGGCGTTGCCAGTTCCCCGACGACAGGAAAATGCGCGCACACGTGCTGGTTCCAGTCGGCCAGCGTATTGCCCCGGAACCCGAAGATCGCCTGCATGGGGTCGCCCAGCACGCAGGTCGGCAGGATCAACGAGAGGAAATAGACGATGTAGTGCTGAGGCACCGAACAATCCTGGTACTCATCCACGATCAGATGCGCATACGAGGCTTTCAGCACCTCACTGACGTGCCCGGCCTGCAGGAGCTTCCAGGCGGCGTCGCGGATAGCCGGGTAGTCCCGCGCAGGTGCAGCCAGCCGCAGAATCTCCGGATCGTGGGCGCTGCGGCCCGGAAAGGTCGAGATGAGCCGGATAGCCCAGCCATCGATCGTGCTCAATCGATAGGCGCTGGCTGGCACACCGGCGCGGTCCAGCCGGCCACGCAAGGCCGCGACCCCGGCATTCGTGTGTGTCAGCACGAGAATGGGCTTGTTGCCCCGATGACCGGCAAGCGCGTGGGCAATCAGCTGTGTCTTGCCGCAGCCGGCCGGTGCGGTGACGGTTCCGCGTTGGATTGCACGAAGGTCGATTTCAACGTGGTCCATCAGCGGCCCACCCGAATACCTGGTCCATCAGAGCACGGAAGCCCTGATCGCAAAGATGCAGGTCCGGTGCAACGATGGTCCTCGCCACGTCCTCCATCCACGAGATAGACTTGAACCAGCCCGCCTTTCGGATGCGCGCTGCCTGGCCAAGGATAGCCCTGTGTTCGACCGGCAGGAGGCCGGTGTTCTGGATCTCGTCCCAGATCTGCTGGAAGGTGAGCGTGTTGTTCGAGACGGTGCGCAGGTGTTCGACGATCAGGTCGCCATGCAATTCGTTGGCGTAGCTGATCAGCCTCTGGCAGGCAGCCGGCGTGAGACTGCCGAACAGCTCGTCCTCCAGCGCCCGGCCCGCGCGGTAGGCGACGACGGTGCCACCGTTCTCGACAAAAGCCTGCTCGACCGCAGGTGTGGGCTTCTTGTCGTCGTCGCGCAGCACCATCACCCGGTAGCCCAGAGACTGGAACGCGGAGGCCCGGGCATACGGTCGATCCGGCTCCCCGCCACCGCAGTCGACGAGGGCCACACCCAATGCAGCCAGTGACGCATTCCCCTGGTCAAGCCTGTATAAGTCCAGCCCGCGCAGCAGGCCTATCTCGCTGGCTCCCTCGCACACGACCACGGAGCCAGCCAGGAAGGCCTCGGGATAGAGGCGGATCGTGCTCTGGATGTCATTGTCGGCGCCGACCAGGCGAGCCTCGTGGCCGAAGGGGCCGCGGCGCAGCACGAAGAGCTGGCCGCCCGACAGTTCTCTCAGTGCCACGGGTGAGTGGGTGGTGAGAAAAACCTGCAGCGGAGCAGCAGCCTCCTTAGCACCGAGGGAGCCCAGGAACCGCGCGATGCGGTGCGGCTCTAGCCCGTACTCCAGTTCATCCGCGAGCACGATCGTCGCCTGACCGGCCGCCTTGCGCTGCAGGCCAGCGACAAGCAGACGCGTGGACCCGACGCCTAGGCTGCGAAGCGGGATGCCGCTCTCGTTATGCAGGGAGATGGTGCCACCACCGAACGACACCGAATGCGAATCTAGCAGCGCCTTGGCCTTGGCACCGATGTGGACGCCCAGCTCCTGAGCGGTAGTGGTGACGATCCCCAGCGCTTCTCCCAACTGTTGTTCGGCCTGGTCTCCGAAGGCACTCCGCGCATCTCTTGCGGCCTTGACAAGGGCGGCCGAAGCGTCGGCTCGCTCTTCCGAGATGCGGTTCAGTACCGAGCCGCGCTGCCATCCCAGGTTGAAGTCCGCCAGCGCGCCGATGCGAGTGGGCGCCAGGGCGACGCGATCCTTCCATGCGAGCGTCTTGACGATGCCTTGCTGTGCGGCGCGGTCGGAGACAAGGGTCCACGAAGGCTCCAGGTCACTAGCGACCGTCAGGTTCAGGCAGAGCACAACCTCCACGCCGGCAGAGGGCTCGTCTTCGACGACGCCAGTGTTGGCGTGGTATCCGCGCAGGAATACACCAAAGCCCTCCAGCGTCCTCATGCTGTCATCGAGGTCGCCGAGCGTCAGCGTGATGCTGATTGGGGTTGTGATGTCCAGGCCGAAGAAGTCCGCATCCGAGAACTGGACATTGCGTCTGGCCCCCAGGCATAAGTCGATCGCGTCCAGCACCGTGGACTTGCCGCTGTCGCCCGGGCCGATCAGGCAGTTGATGCCAGGCGTCGGGCACCAAGTCAGCAGTTGGATGCCGCGGAAGTTGGAGATCTCGATTTTTCTGATTCGTGCCATGCCTATCCCCACGCATTGAAGCCGATGCCACTGCAATCGCAGCACCTCACTATCCGCTCGGGCCGCCTGCCGCAGTCCAACATCAAGCGACGCTACCTCCTAACTTATGCCTTCGCAGCCTCTACCAGCACGTCCTCCACCGAACGCGCCACGACGTACTTCGCCGGATTCTCACCAACCGCCAGCGCCTCAAAATGCGCCTCGCCGCAGGCGATTTTTGCGCGCTCCTTGTTGCGCAGGTCGTCAGTGAACAGGCTGCCTTTGGTCTCCACCACGAAGTACAGTCGCTGCGCTCCACCTTCCTCCACCAGCACGGCCCAGTCCGGGTTGTAGGTTCCCAGCGGCGTGGGCACCTTGAACCAGCCTGGCAGCTTGGCGTAGAGCTTGATGGCGTCGTTCTTTTCCAGCGCGTCGGCGAAGTCGCGCTCGGTGGTGGAGTCGTAGACCACGTGCTCGTAGATGGACTTGCCCGTGTCCATCAGCATGTTCTTCAGGTAGCCGGTCAGCTCTTCCCGCTCGAACAGTTCCTGTGCATAGACGTGCTGATCGCCAAGCTTCTGGTACTTGATGCCGTCGACCAAGGCCAGGCGCTTGCAGCGGTTGATGGTCTCGGCGGTCAGCTCGATGAACTGCTGCGGGTTGCGCTTGAAGTCGTCCAGCCGCCCGCAGCCGCTCAGGATGGTGACGATGCTCCGGCGGGTGAGCTGGGTGCGATCTTGGAGGTCGGTGAGCAGGTCCGGCAGTTCGATGTCCGTCTCATCCAGGACGACGGTTGCCGCGCCCGCTTTCTCGGTCGCCTCCACTCCGGCCTTGCCGATGGCGATGTCGGCCTTGCGCCATTGCAGGCGGGCCTTGGGGATGGCCGGGGCTTGGCGGAGCGAATCAATGCAGTTCTGGATCAGTTTCTCATTGTCGAACTGCACCCGGTAGGTCGTCTTGTGCTTGATGCGATCCCAAAGCTCCTTGAACTCCGGGCTGAGATAGACGCCCTTGCGCACGGCAACCTGCTTGCGCTCGTCGGCGTTCTTGATCTCCAGGCGGCCCGACACCTTGCGCAGTACCTCGGCGATCTGACTACGCTGCGCGTCGAACTCCGTAGGCAGCGCCAGCGTTCCATCCTTCAGCGCCGTCTTCAGCGAGTCCTGCACCTTGCCCTTGGCGTCGATGTGTCCCGCAGCCTTCAAGTGCTCCCATAGCACCTTCGACTGTTCGACACCCAGGGGCACGGTCTGGCCATCGGCCGCCGTCACGGCGATAGCAGCGAACTGGTGTTGCTCGACGATGCCAAACCGGATGCCGGTATCGGCCTCGATCTCCTTCTGCAGGTTCTCGGCGAATTGCTCGTAGCTCTCGGTGGCGATCACGGTCAGGGTGTTGACCTCGAAGCCGCGCACGCGCTCCCCGTCCTGGTTGACCGCGAGGCGCAGCCCCCGGCCGATGGTCTGCCGGCGTTCGCGCTCGGTCTGAATGTCGCGCAGCGTACAGATCTGGAAGACATTGGGGTTGTCCCAGCCCTCCTTGAGCGCCGAGTGGGAGAAGATGAATTTCAGCGGCGTATCGAAGGACAGCAGCTTCTCTTTCTCCTTCATGATCAGGTTGTAGGCACGCTCGGCGTTCTCGCGGTTGCTCGCGTTGTTTTCGCTGGTGTCGGTCCAGCCGCCCTTCTTGTCGATCGAGAAGTAGCCGTTGTGGACTACATCGGCAGCAGAGGTCAAATCAATCTCTTCGAACAGGCTCTGGTAGGCCGGAAGCTTGGCTGCACGGCGATACTCTTCCTCGAAGATGCGCGCGTAGGGCCCTTTGATCGGGTTGCCGTCCGCGTCATAGGAGCGGTACTTAGCCACCTCGTCGATGAAGAACAGCGACAGCACCTTGATCCCGAGCGGGCGCAGCCGTTTCTCCTTGTCGAGGTGCTCCTTGATGGTGCGGCGGATCATCTCGCGCTGCACGGCCAGGGCATCGACATCACCATGCGCTTGCCCCACCCTGAGAAAGGTTTCGCCGCCGGGGTAGCGCAACTCCAGAAACGCTTCGTCCTTGGCAGTACTGATCTCACCGACGCGAAAATCGGCGTAGATGGCGCGCTTGGCGACCTGTTCCAAGTCATCGCCATCGGAAACGGTGACTTCTTGCCGTTTCACGCCACTGGCGGTTGCCACGTCGAGCTCCACGCGGGCGGAGATCGTCCCGCGGCGGTTGGCAACCGACACCAGCCGAACGAACGGTTTGTTGTGGGCGTTCTCAACGGTGGCCGATGCCACTTCGATCTGCTTGACCAGCCTGCGCTCATAGGCATCCACGGCATCGAGCCGGAACACCATGTGATGCTTGTCCACGTGGGTCGCGGAATAGCGCAGGGTGCACAGCGGATTCATTGCATCTAGTGCGGTCTTGCCAGCCCCGGTCAGACCGCCGTCCACGCTCTGCGGCTCGTCGACGATCACGACGGGCCGCGTCGCCTTGATCAGATCGATGGGCTTCTCGCCGCCGGTCTTTTCGCTGTCCTTGTAGAGGTTGTTGACGTCCTTCTTGTTGATGGCGCCCACCGTGACCACCATGATCTGGATGTTTGAGCTGGTGGCGAAGTTGCGCACCTGGCCGAGCTTGCTGGAGTCGTAGAGGAAGTAGTCGAAGGGCACGCCGGCATAGAGCCCCTTGAAGTGCTCCTCGGTGATCTGCAGGGTCTTGTAGACGCCCTCCTTGATCGCCACCGACGGCACCACGATGACGAACTTGATGAAGCAATAGCGCGTGTTCCGCTCGAAGATGCTGCGCAGGTAGACGTAGGTCTTGCCGGTACCGGCTTGACTCTCCACGGTGGAATCGCCGAAGACGAAGGAGTCGGG
>CALBTT010000014.1 GCA_937967645.1 uncultured Zoogloea sp. | reverse complement strand
AGGCCAACCTGCTGCTGTGCACCACCATCATCGAGACCGGCATCAACATCCCGACGGCCAACACCATCATCATCAACCGGGCCGACCGCTTTGGCCTGGCCCAGCTGCATCAGCTGCGCGGACGGGTCGGCCGCTCGCATCACCAGGCCTACGCCTACCTGCTCACCGACGCCAACGCCAAGCCCACCGCCCAGGCCCAGAAACGCCTGGAGGCCATCACCATGATGGAGGAGCTGGGCTCCGGCTTCTACCTGGCCATGCAGGATCTGGAGATCCGCGGCGCCGGCGAAGTGCTCGGCGAGAACCAGTCCGGCGAGATCCAGCAGGTCGGGGTGAGCCTGTACACCGAGATGCTCAAGCGCGCCGTGCGTGACCTGCAGCAGGGCAAGGAACCCGACCTCAGCCAGCCCCTCGAAGTGGTCTCCGAGATCAACCTGCATGCCCCGGCGTTGCTCCCCAACGACTACTGCAGCGACGTGCAGGAGCGGTTGACCCTCTACAAGCGCCTGGCCAACTGCGACAGCGAGGACGAACTGCAGGCCCTGCAGGAAGAGCTGATCGACCGCTTCGGCGAGCTGCCGCCCCAGACCCGCAGCCTGCTCGAGACCCACCGCCTGCGCATGCTGGTCAAACCTTACGGCGTGGCCAAGATGGACGCTTCGGAGAGCCAGATCACGGTGCAGTTCGGCCCCAATGCGCCGATCGACCCGGTCAAGGTCATCATGCTGATCCAGAAGGACCGCAACATCCGCATGTCGGGCCAGGACAAGCTGGTGCGCAAGTTGGCGGCCCCCGACCTGAGGGCGCGCGTTCAGGCCGTGCGCGAACTGCTCGAGGCGGTCAAGGCCTGACTCCCAGCCCGCGGGAGATCAGTCTTCCCGCTGGCTCAGGATACCCGCCAGCAGTTGCTGGAGCACGGTGGTGTCGAAAGGCTTGTCGCAGATCCCCGACACCCCGGCCTCCTCCACGGCGGCCAGCCGGCTCGTGCTGGACTCGCTGGTTACCATGAGGATGGGTACGGTCTGCTGCCAGCTGCGGGTCCGTACGTATTCGACGAACTCCCGCCCGTCCATCTCCGGCATGTTGTAGTCGGTGATGATCAGGTCCACCATCGTCTCGGCCAGCTGCACCACGGCTTCCTTCCCGTTGCCGGCCTCCAGGAAGTTCCGCAGTCCCAGGCTCTCCAGTACCCGCCGGATGAAGCGGCGGGAATTGGGGCTGTCATCCACCAGCAGCACCCGCAGGGACTCCAGGTCCACGTCCTCCATGTCCAGGGACTCCGGCATCTCCAGGGTGCGGGACAAGGCCCTCGCCAGCTGGGAGGCGGTAAACGGCTTGGGCAGGATGCCGCAGGCACCGGACTGACGGACCGGCTCCAGGGCCTGCGGCCGGGTCTCGCTGGAGATCAGCACGAAGGGCACATCCACCCAGCGGGGGTCCTGCCGCATCCGTTCGACCAGCTCGGTGCCGGTACCGTCCGGCAGGTACAGTGCCGAGATGACCACATCGGCGCGACAGCCTTTCAGCCATTCGAGCGCATCGGCGAGGCTGCCTACCACATCGACATTTGACGCACCGATTTCCGCGCACTCGCCAACGATGATCCGGCGCTGGAGCGCAGAAGGCTCCACAAGCAAAAGGGTGAGTTTCTCGAATCGATCGGTCTTTGCCATCTTCGTCATGGGTTCATTGGTTGTGTGTTCAACCCGAGAATTAGCGAACGATTCCCGGAAAGCTTGAGCCAGGAACTATGGTAAATCACTTAGCGGCTCCCGCCAGGCTGGTATAGGATCGACTCAAGAGGATCAATGGGGTGTCTGCGTTCCGAACCTGACACCTCCACACGCAGCGGGCAGCACTGGACTGTCTGCTGGTTCCAGGACAGTGGCACATTTCGGAGCCGGATTTCGTCGATGCAGAGACCGTCAGTCGTCGCCACCCGCAGAAGCACCCGGCTGAGCCGTCAATTGGCAGGGGCGACATTCGTTTTTGCGATCCTGCTGTCTTTCTTGTTGACCCTGGCGGATTACAGCCGGACCCAGCATCGTGATCGGGAACACCTCGAGCAGTGGTTTGAGCTGCTCGCCGACTCGTCCCTGCAGCCGATTGCCAATGCCGTCTGGAACTACAACACCGATGCGCTGCAGCTTTTTGTGGATGGGATCGCCCGTCAGCCGGATGTCGTCTATGTGGCGGTCCATGACGGCCGCGCCAGGATGCTCTCCAAGGGCGAGTCCAGCGACCAGCTCCTGATTCGGGAACTCCCCCTCCTGCACACCTGGCCTGCCAAGGCAGACAAGGCGCGCACGGAAGAAATCGGCAAACTGGTCATCGGCATCGACCAGACGGCCGCCAGCCAGCGCGCGCTCGAAGAGGCCAGCCGAGGTCTCGTCTCGAACCTCGTGCTGGTGTGTTGTATCGCGGGTTTCCTGCTGCTGATCATCGAGCGGCAGGTCATGCGCCATCTGCGCATGACGTCCCAGTTCGTGGTGGCACTGGGCCGGAGCAATCTCCGCGAACACCTGAAACTCGACCGTCCGTCACGACACGCCCCGGACGATGAACTGGACCTGCTGGTGAGCGGCCTCAACAAGATGCAGGACAGCTTGTGCGAATCGATCGCCACCCTGGAAGACGACATCCGGAAGCGCGAGGCGGTGGAGGCGGAGGTCCGGCGCCTCAACGCGGATCTGGAGCACCACGTGGAAGAGCGCACCCATCAGCTGCAACAGGCCCGTGCGGCCGCTGAGCAGGTGCTTGACCTCACCGGCAGTGCTCACTGGATGCTCGAGTGGACCGGCGAAGGCCCCTGCATCGCCTCCAGTCCGCGCCTGGAGAAGCTCCTCGGCCTGCCATCGGCGGCACAGCATCGCCTCGAGCTGCTCCTGGAAGGCATCGCCGCGCTCAGCCCTGCCGATGCCCGACGCCTTGAATCCCTGATCCGCGAGCTGTATACCGGCAGGTGCCAGGAAGCACACATCACCTTCCCCTTCCGACGCCTTAGCGACGACGTCGGGATCTGGCTGGATGCGCTGGCGGTCATGACGACCGACACGAACGGGCAGCCCCGGATCACCGGATCACTCCAGGATGTGACCGCACAGAAGGCAACCGAGGCTGCGCTGGAGGGCGCCAGGGAGCAGGCCGAAGCTGCGGTGAGGACGAAAGCGGAGTTCCTGGCCGACATGAGCCACGAGATCCGTACGCCGATCAATGCGGTGTGCGGGATGTGCCACCTGATGTTGCGAACCAATCTGACCGCAAGGCAGGAGGACTATGCGCTCAAGATCCGTCAGGCCGGCGAGCACCTGCTGGGCATCATCAACAACATCCTCGACCTGTCGAAGATCGAGTCCGGCAAGCAAACGCTCGAGACAACCGACTTCGAGCTGGACAGTGTGCTCGACCACATGGCCAACCTGGTTGGCGACAAGGCTGCCGAAAAGGGCCTGGAGCTGATCTTCCAGATCGACCCGGAGGTACCCCGCCAGCTCTGTGGAGACCCCCTCAGGCTCAGCCAGATACTGGTCAACTATGGCAACAACGCCGTCAAATTCACCGACCGCGGCGAGGTCTGCGTGCGGGTCGCCCTGGATCAGCAGCGCGGTGAACAGGTCGTGCTCCGCTTCACGGTCATCGATAGCGGGATTGGCCTCGAACCCGAGCAGATACCGCGCCTGTTCGCCAACTTTGAGCAGGCCAGCGAATTCACTACCCGCAAGTACGGTGGATCGGGCCTGGGGCTGGTCATCAGCAAGCGGCTGGCCGAGATGATGGGGGGGCAGGTCGGCGTCGACAGTGTGCCCGGCCAGGGCTCGAGCTTCTGGTTCACCGCCAGGCTTTCCCTTGCCGCCTCCTGCGCACCCGGTCCGCGTGTTGATCCGGCATTGCGGCATTCACGCATCCTTGTCGTCGACGACAATAAGGCTGCCCGCAGTGCCCTGATGGACATCTTGAGCCAGTTGGAGATACGCCCCGAAGCAGCGTCGTCTGCCCATGAGGCCTTGACGCTCCTCGAAACCTCCCGGGGCCAGGACGAAGCCTTTGCCGCGGTCCTGATCGATGCGGTGATGCCGGGAATGGATGGTCTCGCCACGGCACGCCTGATCCGGCAGATGGACCTCAGTCCGGCGCCGGCGCTGGTGTTGCTGGCGGCCCATGGCCAGGAGGCCGTGCTCCGTGCCGCGGAAGAAGTACCTTTCGATGCAACGCTGTTCAAGCCAGTCCTGGGGTCTGCCCTCATCCAGGCACTCAACCGGGTACTCGGACATGAGCCTGCGCCGCCGCGCGATCTTGGCCTGGATGCCACGGTACCGCCGAACCTGGCCGGGCACCGCATCCTGCTGGTGGAAGACAGCCTTCTCAATCAGCAGGTGGCCACCGAAATGCTCACCGATGCCGGCTTGATCGTCGAACTTGCAGAGAACGGAGCCCGAGCCATCGAGATGGCGGGCCAGCATGACTACGATGCGATCCTGATGGACATCCAGATGCCGGTCATGGATGGAGTCACGGCAACCCGCCTGATGCGCGAGACACCCAAGACCCGGGCACTGCCGATCATCGCCATGACGGCCAATGTGATGGAAGAGGACAGACAGCGCTACCAGAAGGCCGGCATGACCGACTTCATTGCCAAGCCCATTGAGCCTGCCACCCTGTTCCGCACCCTCGCGGCCCATCTTCAGCCTGGCGTGGCTCCGGAAGTGCCTGCGATCCGTCCTGTCGCAGAAGCAGACCCGCCCATCCTGATCCCGCCGTACATTGAAGGCGTCGATCTGAGAGTCGGACGAAGCCGTCTGATGGGATCAGACAGCCGCTACGCTCGCTACCTGCGCCTGTTTGCCGAGCAGAACATCGAGTTGCCGCTGCAATTGCAGACCGCCCTCGACGCCAGGGACCTCACTACTGCTCAGCGGCTGGCCCACACGCTGAAGGGCAGTGCCGGTCAGATTGGAGCGGAGCAGGTCCGGGGCGTCGCCGAGGCATTCGAAAAAGCCGTCACCGATGGCGCGTCGACCGCCACACTGACCGAAATGGTGTCGACCATTACAGAAGTTCTCATCCGGACCGTGAACGGTATTTATTCTGCCCTCCCCGCCCAGCCGGCCCCTTCCCGCCCGGAGGGAGACGCCGGTAGCGTCATCGCAGAATTGCTGCAACTGGTCGAAAACGACGATGCCAAAGCGCTGGCGCTCTTCGACGGCCATCAGGCGCTCCTTGAGCAAGCCCTGGGACCTGTCGACTGCCAGGCCCTGAAGGGGCAGCTTGGGCAGTTCGATTTTGATCAGGCACTGGAAACCTTGCGCAGACATCACGAAAGGCTGGTCAGAGATGGAAGCGAATGAAGACACCCGCCCCGCGATACTGGTCATCGATGACTCGCCACAGAACCTGCTCCTGATCGATGAGCTGCTGTCCGGCGAGTATCGGGTCAAGGTGGCGGCCAACGGCAATCGTGGCCTGGCCATCGCACGGCAGACTCCAGCGCCGGACCTCATCCTGCTCGATGTCCGGATGCCTGATCCGGACGGGTATGAGGTCTGCCGGCAACTGAAGTCCGATCCGGCGACCAGCGATATTCCCATCATCTTCCTGACCGCCCTCAACGACCCCGCCGACGAAGCGCAGGGCCTGGCCCGGGGCGCGGTGGATTACATCACCAAGCCCGTCAGCCCGCCCATCCTGTCTGCCCGCGTGCGCAACCACCTCCGCCTCAAGGAGGTGGCGAGCTTCCTGCGCGACCGCAATGCCTTCCTCGAGGCGGAGGTACAGCGTCGTACCGAGGAAAGCCGACGGCGTGCAGAAGAGGCTCGGGTGGCCCAGGAGACCATCATGATCTCGCTGGCCTCCATCGCCGAGGCCCGGGACAATGAAACCGGCAATCACATCCTGCGTACCCAGCACTATGTGCGGGCCCTGGCCGAACAGCTGAGCACCCATCCGCGCTTCTCGGCACAGCTCGGCGAAGAGATGATCGACCTCCTCTTCAAGGCGGCACCGCTCCACGACATCGGCAAGGTTGGCATCCCCGACCGCATCCTCATGAAGCCCGGCCGCCTCACCGATGAGGAAATGACCGTCATGAAGACGCACACCACCATCGGTCACGACGCGATTGAAAAGACCATGCAGCGGGTCGGCGAGCGGGTGCCCGTGCTGGAGGTGGCCAAGGAGATCGCTCTGTCCCACCAGGAAAAATGGGACGGCAGCGGCTACCCCCTCGGGCTTGCGGGAGACGCGATACCCCTTTCAGGCCGCCTCATGGCGGTTGCCGATGTTTACGATGCGCTGATCTCCCGCCGTGTCTACAAAGAACCCATCCCCATTCCCGAGACCATCGAGATCATGATCCGCGGTCGCGCAAGCCACTTCGACCCCGATATCCTGGACGCCTTCCTGCACCTGCGCGACCGCTTCCGGGAAATCCAGGAGCGCTTCATGGACCTTCCGGAAGAGCTCGAAAGGCTGGAGGCCAATCGCCATCTCAGCATGCCGTCCGAGCCGGCAGATCCTTCTCCTTAGAACGCGCCAAGGCCCGGGGTGGATGGCACTTCCGGCCGGGTCGTCAGGGCGGGAGGCGGACTTCCATCCTCCCGCTCCTACTCTCCAGTCCTACCTCCCGCTCCGCTGGAGCTGCCACTGTTTGACCAGCGCGTAGATCGCCGGGATGACCGCCAGGGTCAGCACCGTCGATGACAGCATGCCGCCCACCATGGGCGCCGCGATGCGGCTCATCACCTCCGACCCCGTTCCGGTCCCCCACATGATCGGCAGCAGACCGGCCATGATGGCGACCACCGTCATCATCTTCGGGCGGACCCGTTCGACGGCGCCCTCCATCACTGCGGCGTAGAGGTCGTTGATACCGGGCTCCCGGCCTTCCTCCCGGCAGCGCAGCCTGAGGGTCTCCCAAGCGTGATCCAGGTAGATCAGCATCACCACCCCGGTTTCCGCCGCCACCCCGGCCAGGGCGATGAAGCCCACCGCCACCGCCACCGACAGGTTGTAGCCGAGCAGCCACATCAGCCACACCCCGCCGACCAGCGCAAAGGGCACCGACAGCATCACGATCAGGGTCTCGGTCAGGCGCCGGAAGTTCAGATACAGCAGCACGAAGATGCTCAGCAGGGTGATCGGGATGACGATCTTCATCTTCTCCACGGCCCGCTCCATGTATTCGAACTGGCCGCTCCAGGTCACGTAGTAACCGGCCGGGAAGCGGATCTGCTCGGAGACCGCCTTCTTCGCGTCGGCCACATAGCCGCCGATGTCCCGGTCGCGGATGTCCACGTAGATGTAGGCCGACAGCAAGGCGTTCTCGGTCCGGATGCCCGGCGTGCCCTTGCTCACGCCAACCTTGGCGAGCTGCCCCAGCGGCACCATGGCCCCGCCCATCACCGGCACCAGCACCTCGCGGGCAATCTGCTGCGGATCCGCGCGCAGTTCCCGCGGGTAGCGCACCGTCACGCCGTAGCGCTCGCGCCCCTCGACGGTCGTCGTCACCATCTCGCCGCCGAGGGCGCTGGCGATCACATCCTGCACCTCACCGACGGCCAGGCCATAGCGGGCCAGCTGCTCACGGTCGGGCTCGATGTTGAGGTAAAAGCCCCCGGTGATGCGCTCGGCGAAGGCGCTGGTGGTGCCCGGCACGGTCTTCACGACGGCCTCGATCTGCTTGGCCAGCCGCTCCATCTCGTCCAGATCCTTGCCGAAGACCTTGATGCCGATGGGCGTGCGGATGCCGGTGGACAGCATGTCGGTACGGGCCTTGATCGGCATCGTCCACGAGTTGGCCACGCCGGGGAACTGCAAGGCCTTGTCCAACTCCGCGATCAGCTTGTCGGTGGTCATGCCCGGCCGCCACTCGGACTCGGGCTTGAGGTTAATCACCGTCTCGAACATCTCGGGCGGCGCGGGGTCGGTCGCGGTATTGGCACGGCCGGCCTTGCCGAACACTGAGGCTACCTCGGGGAAGCTCTTGATGATCTTGTCCTGGGTCTGCATCAGCTCGGCCGCCTTGGTCATCGACATCCCCGGCAGCGAGGCCGGCATGTAGAGCAGCGAGCCTTCGTTGAGGGTCGGCATGAACTCGGAACCCAGGCGCGAGGCCGGGTAGACCGAGATCCCCAGGACCAGCATCGCCAGCACGATGGTGAGCTTCTTCCAGCGCATCACCCAGGCGATCACCGGCCGGTACAGCCAGATCAGCAGGCGGTTCACCGGGTTCTTCGCCTCGGGCAGGATGCGGCCGCGGATGAACAGCAGCATCAGCACCGGCACCAGGCTGACCGACAGCAGGGCGGCACCGGCCATCGCGAAGGTCTTGGTGTAGGCCAGCGGTGAGAACAGGCGCCCCTCCTGCCCCTCCAGGGTAAACACCGGCAGGAAGGATACGGTGATGATCAGCAGTGAGAAAAACAGGGCTGGCCCCACCTCCTTGCAGGCGGCGAGCATGGCGTCGCAGCGCTCGCCGTGGGTATGCCCCTCGGGCAGGCGCTCCAAATGCTTGTGGGCGTTCTCGATCATCACGATGGCCGCGTCGATCATCGCCCCGATCGCGATCGCGATGCCGCCCAGGCTCATCAGGTTGGAGTTCATGCCGAGCAGGCGCATGGCGATGAAGGCCATCAGCACGCCCACCGGCAGCATCAGGATCGCCACCAGGGCGCTGCGCAGGTGCAGCAGGAAGACCACGCAGACCAGGGCCACGATCAGCGACTCCTCGATCAGGGTGCGCTTGAGGGTCTCGATGGCCCGGTGGATCAGCTCGGAGCGATCGTACACAGTCTGCACCGTCACGCCCTCGGGCAGCCCGGGGCCAATCTCGGCGATCTTCTCCTTCAGGTTGTGGATCACCTCCAACGCGTTCTGGCCGTAGCGGGCCATGGCGATGCCCGCCACCACCTCGCCCTCCCCGTCCAGCTCGGTGAGACCGCGCCGCTCGTCCGGTGCCAGCTCGACCCGGGCTACATCGCGGATCTGCACCGGCGTGCCGCCATTGCTCTTGAGCACCAACGCCTCGATGTCCTCCTGGCCGCGCAGATAGCCCTTGCCGCGCACCATGTACTCGGTCTCGGCCATCTCCACCACCCGGCCCCCCACGTCCCGGTTCGAGTCGCGGATCACCTGGGCCACCTTCATCAGCGGAATGCCGTAGGCGCGCAGCTTCACCGGGTCGACGGTGACCTGGTAGGTCTGCACGAAGCCCCCCACCGAGGCCACCTCGGCTACGCCATGGGCTTTGGCCAGCTGGTAACGCACGTACCAGTCCTGCACGCTGCGCAGTTCGGCCAGGGTCTTGTCGCGGGCGATCAGGGCGTACTGATAAACCCAGCCGACCCCGGTTGCGTCGGGCCCGATCTGCGGTGTGACCCCCTTCGGCATGCGCCCGGCCGCGAAATTGAGATACTCCAGCACCCGCGAGCGGGCCCAGTAGATGTCCGTACCATCCTCGAAGATCACATAGACGAAGGACGCCCCGAAGAAGGAAAAACCCCGCACCACCTTGGACTTGGGCACCGACAGCATGGCCGTGGTGAGGGGGTAGGTCACCTGGTCCTCCACCACTTGAGGCGCCTGGCCGGGGTAATCGGTGTAGACGATGACCTGTACGTCCGACAGGTCGGGCAAGGCGTCGATGGGCGTGCGCAGCACCGCGAAGACGCCCGCGACGATGACGAACAGGGTGGCCAGCAGCACCAGGAAGCGGTTCCGGCCCGACCAGTCGATGAGCTTGGCAAGCATGGCGGCGTCCTGTCAGTGCCCGGCGTGGGCGCTGGCCGGGGTCACCGCGGTGATGACCCACTCACCCGGCTGGCGCTCGACGAACTCGATCCCCACCCGGCTCCCCGGCTTGAGGGTCTTGAGCAATGCCGGGTTGGCCACCTTGAACTCCATGGTCATGGCGGGCCAGTTGAGCGAGGCCACCGGGCCGTGGCTGAAGCTCACCGTGCCCTCCTTGGCGTCCAGCTCATCCACGGTCCCCTCGGTCTTGTGGCCGGCCGTCTTCGGTGCGCCGGACGGCTGGGCCGGGCTGCTCCCCTGCCCTGCTCCGAAGCCGCTGATGGCTGCCTTGAGGTTGCTCTCCGCATCGATCAGGAAGTTGGCGGCCACCACGACCTGCTCACCGGCCTTGAGGCCGTCGAGGATCTCCACGTGGTGCGCCCCCCTGGCACCGGGCTTCACCTCCCGAGGCTCGAAGCGCCCTTCGCCCCGGGCGATCAGCACGATCTGGCGGGTGCCGCTGTCGATCAGCGCCGAATCGGGCACCGTGAGCACCTGGCGGCCGGCGCCGACGGGCAACTCCAGCTGAGCGAACATCGCGGGTTTCAGTAGCTGCCCGGGGTTGGGCAAGTCCACCCGCACCGGCACCGTGCGGTTCTCGGCGTTGAGGGTCGGGTACACATAGCTGATGCGCCCTTCGAAGACCTTGTCCGGATAGGCGTTGATGCGGACCCGGGCGGTCGCGCCGACGCGGACCTGGCCGATGTCCTGCTCGAACACGTCGGCCAGCACCCACACCGAGGACAGGTCCGCCACCTGGTAGAGCGCCTCCCCGGGCATGAAGCGCATGCCCTGCACGGCCTTCTTCTCGATGACGATACCGGCCACCGGCGAGCGGAAGCCCAGCGTCCGCCGGCTTGCACCGGACCTGGTCAGGGCGCGGATCTCGTCCTCCGGGATGTCCCAGTTGCGCAGGCGCGCCAGGCTGGATTCCGCCAGCTGGCGCATGCCGGCCTGGGCTTCGCTCCCCGCATCCTTGAGGGCCTCGACGCCCTGTGCCGCGATGAGGTATTCCCGCTGGGCCGACACCAACTCCGGACTGTAGACCTCGAACAGCGGCTGCCCCTTGGCTACCACCTGCCCGGTCACGTTGACATGCAGGCGTTCGACATAGCCTTCGAATTTGGGCGAAATCGTGAAACTGCGCCGCTCGTCGATCTCCACGCGGCCCGCCACGCGGAGGCTGCGGTCAAGGCTGCGCAGCTCGGCAGCTTCCGTGCGCACGCCCAGCTTCTGAACCTTCTCGGTGCTGATCCTGATTGCACCGGCGGCCGTTGACGGCTCCTCCGCCTCGCCGGCATAGACCGGGATGTAGTCCATCCCCATCGGGTCCTTCTTCGGCACGGGCGAGGTATCGGGTAGCCCCATCGGGTTGCGGTAATACAAGGGCTTGCGCGCCGTAGGGGCGCCACCCGTGGCTACCTCGGCGGTATCCGCCGCGCCGTGGCCGACCTGCGGCCGCTGACCGAACCAGTAACCGCCTCCCGCGGCCAGGGCCAGCGCCAGGGTGACGGCGGCAATGCCTGCGCCGGTCTTCATAGATCTTCTCCGAGGATGCGTTCGATGTCGGCCAGGCGGAGCTGGGCTTCAGCCTGGGCCTTCAGGCGGGTCTGACGGGCCTGGCGGATCTGCCGCTGGGCATCGAGCACGGTGGCGAAATCCAGCTTGCCATTCTCGTAGCCTGCCAGGGCCGACTTGAAGGTCAACTCGGCCTGGGGTTGCAGGCTGGTGCCTGCCAGGGCTTCGCTGCGCTGCGCGGCATCCAGGGCCGAGACGCTCTCGGTCAGTTCGCCCAGAACCTGGTGGGTGGTGGCATCGCGCCGCGCGCGCGCCGCGGACAGCATCGCCTCGCTCTCCCGCTCCTGAGCCCGGCGGCTACCTTGCTGCAGCGGCAGGTTCAGCTCCAC
The DNA here is from genome assembly GCA_937967645.1 of uncultured Zoogloea sp. Lineage (GTDB taxonomy): Bacteria > Pseudomonadota > Gammaproteobacteria > Burkholderiales > Rhodocyclaceae > Zoogloea. The sequence goes on along the minus strand of CALBTT010000014.1, from coordinate 24,387 downwards.
CATCAGCTCCCACTCCCGTAGGGCACCCTGATACTGGATGGGCGAGACGCCTACCGTGAAATCGGGGTAGCGGTTCTTGTAGGTCAGCGCCCTGCTCTTCTCGGCCGCATTGACCTTGGCTTCCTCGGCAAAGAGCAGTGGATTGCGGGCACGGACCCGTTCTTCGAGTGCCGCAGGCTCCAGCCGTGCCGGCGGCGGCATGACGCGCAGCCGCTCCGGCATGGCCAGCGGCGCAGTGGCCGGCCGGGCGAGCAGCGCGTTGAGCCTGGCCTGCAGCTGGCGCCGCTCGTTCTCCAGCGCCAGGAGTTCACCGCGCAGGCCGGTCTGTTCAACCTGGGCGCGGATCACATCCTGCTGTGCCGCCACCCCGCCGGCGTAACGGACCTGGGCCGTCCGCTCGAGCCGCGTCATCAGGTCGAGGGTTTCGCGGATCAGCTGCTCGTTGCGATACACGTAATGGAGCTGGGCATAGGCCGCCTTGATGCGTGCGGCCAGATCGACCCATGAGCCGCTGGCCCGGCCCTCGGCGCCCCGGGCCTCCAACTCGGCGATCTCCCGCTTGAGCTCGCGCTTGCCCAGCCAGGGCACATCCTGCATGACCAGGTAGCGGGTGCTACCCACCCGCGCCGGGGCCAGGGTCGGGCTCTGTTCCCCCATGCGGGTGAGGTCGCGCAGCTCGGTCCGCAGCCTCGGGTCGGGCAACGCGCCGGCTGGCTCCACCCGCTCTGCCGCCGCTTCGGCCTCGTAGCGCATGGCGGCATACTCCGGGTTGCGGGCACGGGCATGCTCGAGGAGGGATTCCAGGCTGGCCCCCAGGCCGGCATCCTGCGCCTGGACACTCAGGCTGCCCAAACCGAGCAGGAGCGGCCACAACCAGCGCATACGGGGTTTCATCGAGATACTCATGACGGACTCTCCGGCGACGCCGTGGCGGCCTGCTTACCTTCTTAGTTGCGTTCCAGGCGGGTGATGACCATCGCGCCGTTGACCTGCTCGGCGGCGAAACGAATCTTGTCACCCGCCTTCAGTTGCTCCAGCCACGCCGCATTGCTGACCCCGAAGGCCATGGTCATGGCCGGCATGCCGTTGGGCAGCGGACCATGGGACAGGGTCAGCTTGCGTGTGGTCTTGTCCACCTTTTTGACAAGACCCTCGGTCACCCCCTGGGCGGCCGCCGCAGTACCGTGCATGGAAGCGTGATTCGAATGATCACTGGCCCCCAGGACGGGGATGGAAAACGCGCTACCCAGGCAGATGGCGAAAACAAGGACAGGAGCTTTCATGGGGATTTCCTCGATGAACGGAGTGTTGAAATTCAGTGACGGGCAAACACGCTGTTTGAACCGTCGTCCCTGACGAGCAGCGTTTCATAGGGGACCACCCGGGCACCTTCCATCCCCGGGGAACCCTGCGGCATGGAGGGCACGGCCAGGCCGATGGCCTTGGGCTTCTCCTTGAGCAGGCGCCGGACATCCGTGGCAGGCACATGCCCCTCGATGAGGTAGCCCCCCACCCTGGCCGTGTGGCATGACCCATAGGCTTCGGGCATGCCGAGTTGCCGGCGTTTCCCCGGCACGTCGGATACATCGTGGGTGCTCACCTCGAAGCCGTGGGCACGCATGTGCTCCACCCATTTGGCACAGCACCCGCAATAGGGGCTCTTGTAGACGTCGACCTGTGCCCCAGCCAGGGCCGTTCCCGCAGTCAGGCTCAGGATGGACGACGCTATCAGGGTCCGCAGATTCATGATGGCTCCCTCAGGGATCGGAAGCGTCCAGTGTGACGAAGGCTCCCCGACGGGAAGCTGTCCTGAACATTACATCTCCGTAATCTCATACCGGACCCACACCCCATTCGGGAGAACGACAACCACATGCCGTCTCCGTGCATTCAATACCTGAAGCCCGGTTCGGCGTGCCAGGTGCACGAAGTTTCCGGTTACGAAATTCCGGCCCCGGGACAGGCCTATCGACGAACCCATCAGGGAAAATGCTGTCGACTGAGCTTCAAGAAGCATGTAGCTTCGGGCACTTCGGTGCAATCCTACGTACCTTGCGGAGTTTCGAGTGAAGAAGAGCTTGATCAGGGCCCTCGTTGTTGCAGTTTTCGCGGTTCCGGCCCTGTCTGCCGAGTCTGTGGCCGCGCAGCGGCTGCAGCCGACCGTCGAGCAGGCCCAGACGGCCTATCTGAGCGCCCAACTGCTGGGGCGCTACCATTACAAGACCCAGCCCCTCGATGATGCGATGTCGGAGAAGATCTTCGATCGCTATCTCAAGGCTCTCGACCCCGAGCGCCTGATCTTTACCCAGGCAGACATCGACGGCTTTGCCGACTACCGGACGCGCCTCGACGATGCCATTCAGCGCGGCAATCTGGCGATTCCCTTCACGATCTTCCAGAGGTTCGAGCAACGCACCGTCGAACGCTTGACCTACGCCCGGGAACAACTCCGCCAGGGTTTCGAGTTCGAGACCCGGGAGAGCTACGCCTACCTCCGGGACAAAGCGCCGTGGCCGAAGGACGATGCCGAGGTCAGGGACCTGTGGCGCAAGCGGGTCAAGAATGACTGGCTGCGCCTGCGTCTTGCCGGCAAGGACGACAAGACCATCCGCGAGACCCTCGAAAAGCGCTACGACAATCTGTTGGTGCGGGCCACCCGCAACAAGAGCGAGGACGTCTTCCAGATCTTCATGAACGCCTTCGCCATGTCCATCGAGCCGCACACGAGCTATCTCGGACGCAGTGCCTCTGACGACTTCGATATCTCGATGAGTCTCTCGCTGGTCGGCATCGGAGCCGTGCTGCAGGAACGGGACGAATACATCACCATCCGCGAACTGGTGGCAGGCGGGCCCGCCATACGTTCGGGCAAGCTCGCTGTCGGCGACCGGATCGTCGGCGTCGGCCAGGCCGACGGCCCGATTCAGGATGTGGTCGGCACCCGCGTGGACGAAGTCGTCAAACTGATCCGCGGTGGCAAGGACACCCGGGTGGTGCTCGCTGTACTGCCTGCCGACGCGGGGCCCGACGGCAAGCAGCGGCAGGTGGTGCTCGTCCGCGACAAGATCAAGCTGGAGGAGCAAGCCGCCCGCAAGAGCATCATCAAGGTTGGCGAGGGGCCCGCCATGCGCCGGATCGGCGTCATCACCCTGCCGACCTTCTATGAAGACTTCGAGGGGCGTCGGCGTGGTGACAAGGAATATCGCAGCGCCAGCCGCGATGTGTCGCGCCTGCTGGACGATCTGCGCAAGGAAAAGGTCGAGGGTCTGGTCGTGGACCTGCGCAACAACGGCGGCGGTTCCCTGCGTGAGGCTGTCGAGCTGACTGGTCTGTTCATCGACAAAGGCCCGGTGGTGCAGCAGCGGCGTCCCGACGGGCGCATCGGTGTGGAGAGCGATGACAACGCCGGCGTCGCGTGGGACGGTCCGATGGCGGTGCTGATCAACCGGAGCTCCGCCTCAGCCTCCGAGATCTTCGCCGCTGCGCTGCAGGACTACGGCCGGGCAACCATCGTTGGTGAGCAGAGTTTTGGCAAGGGCACCGTCCAGACCATGATCAACCTGGATGAGATCGCCAAGAACGACAAGCCCAAATTCGGCGATCTGAAGATGACCGTGGCCCAGTTCTTCCGGGTCAATGGCGGCACGACCCAGCTGAAGGGCGTGATGCCCGACATCCGCTTCCCCTCGGTGGCGGATCTCGACGCCTATGGCGAGTCGAGCTACGACAACGCCCTGCCCTGGACCCAGATCGATTCGGCCAGCTTCCGTCCTGCTGGCAATCTCCGGGAGACCATCACCACGCTGCAGGGCCGCCACCAGGCCCGGATCAGCAAAGACAAGAGCTTCCAGGCGCTGCTCGAGGACGTCGCCGAAGCCCGGCGCCTGCGTGAGACCCGCAGCATCTCCTTGAACGAGTCGGAGCGACGTCGTGAAAAGGAAAGCCGTGAGGCGCGCCTCAAGGCCCGCGAGAAGATCGATGGCCGGGACAAACTCACTGCGCTGCTCAAGGACGATGGCCTGCAGAGTGGAGAGCGCAGCTTGGCCGCTGACCTGGCTGCCGAAAAGGCCCGGAAGGATGCCAAGGATATCCTGCTCGATGAAACGGCGCGGATCGTCGCCGATGAAGCCGAACTGCGCATGAGCCGGCCTCAGTTGGCCCTGCGAGACAGGCTGAAGACCTTGCCGCCCGTGCCGGCAGGTACAGCGATCCGTTAGTGTCGTGAGGCGGTCTCGGCCGAGCGCCGCAGGTAGCGCGAAACCTCACGGCGGGTGACCGGGACCAGCACCTGAATGATGGCCCACACCCGCTCACGCCATTCCCGGGCCGTGCTGGCCTGCTGCAGGCTGAGCGCATCCCAGGTTGCCCAGTCCACCCCGGGCATGCAGGCTCTGTCGTCAGCAGCCAGCGAGCGGGCACTGTCACTCATCAGCGCCAGGCTCTCCATCAATTCATCGCGCAGTGCAGGCAAGGCGAAGACCGCGCGGATATCGCGTCCAGCGGTACAGCGCTCGATCGCCTCTGCTGAATCCTGAAGATTACCCAGCAAGACCTCCCGCAAAACCTGGTTGCGCAAAGGTGCGGAAGACGAAATGTGGTGCTGCGGGTAGGTCCGTGAGATCTCGGACATGGCTGTGTTCCTGTTCTGGGGCCGGAAAATCTCCGGTGCGACGCATACATTCATATGTCAGGCGGGACGACATTTTAGCGCGATGGCATGACAGCAAGAAGTCAGGCCTGAAACAGGATGTGACAGCAAGCACAATCGAAGGAAACCCATGATGCAATCCCTCGCGGGCTATCTGCCAAAAAAATGGCGACCCGGGAGGATCGCCACTTCTGATGGTGTTCCGGGGCATGCCCCGGACACTGCCCGGATACCCGGACTTACTTGTTCACCGCATCCTTAAGCTTGGAGCCAGCGGAGAACTTGGGCTGCTTGGAGGCAGCGATCTGGATCTCGGCACCGGTCTGGGGATTGCGGCCAACGCGGGCAGCACGCTCGCCGACAGCGAAGGTGCCAAAACCGACGAGGGTCACGCTCTCACCCTTGGCCAGGGCCTCGGTGATGATTTCCATGACGCCATCCACGGCGCGGCCGGCGTCGGCCTTGGTCAGACCACTCTTGCCCGCCAGCGCATCGATCAGTTCAGTCTTGTTCATAGCTCGTATTTGGTAGGTAAAAAAAATGGGTGGATACAGGAGCTGAGGCAGGTGACGCTTTGCGCCTCAAGCGCGCTACAACACCCGCGGACGCTAGCTTACCCTGCTCTTTTCCACCTGTGGCGCGAATCTCAAGGTTTTCCGGGGTTTTCCAGCCCTTTCAGGGTCGAGACGCATGAAATTCAGGTGCTCGCCAGCTCCCGGATCTGCTCCAGGGCTTCTTCGATCCGCTCGACGGCGATCACCCTCATGCCCGGAATGTCCTGCTTTGGGGCGTTGGCCCGGGGCACCAAGGCCACGCTGAAACCGAGTTTCGCCGATTCCTTGAGGCGCTCCTGCCCGCGCGGAGCGGGCCTGATCTCGCCGGCCAACCCGACCTCGCCGAAGACCACCAGCTCCCGTGGCAGGGGGCGGTTGGTCAGGGACGAAACGATCGCCAGCAGCACAGCCAGGTCGGCCGCCGGCTCAGCGATCTTGACGCCTCCCACGGCATTGACGAATACATCCTGATCGAAGCACACCACGCCGGCGTGGCGATGGATCACCGCCAGCAGCATGGCCAGGCGGTTCTGCTCGAGGCCCACGGACAGCCGCCGAGGGCTCGGGCTGTGGGCGCTGTCCACCAGGGCCTGGATTTCGACGAGCAGGGGACGGGTGCCTTCCTGGGTCACCAGCACGCAGGAGCCCGCCACCTGCTGACCATGTTGGGACAGAAAGATGGCCGACGGATTGGAGACGCCCTTGAGGCCCTTCTCGGTCATGGCGAAGACGCCCAGCTCATTGACGGCGCCAAAGCGGTTCTTGAAGGCCCGCACCAGACGGAAACTGGAGTGGGTGTCGCCCTCAAAATAAAGCACGGTGTCCACGATGTGCTCCAGCACCCGGGGACCCGCCAGCGCGCCATCCTTGGTCACATGCCCGACCATGATCAGGGTGCTGCCGCCCTGCTTCGCGAAGCGGGTCAGCTGGGCTGCACATTCCCGGACCTGGGCCACCGAACCGGGGGCGGACCCCAGGGTTTCGGAATACACGGTCTGGATCGAATCGATCACCGCCACATCCGGCCGGACATCCCGCAGGGTCGTCAGGATGCGCTCCAGGTTGATCTCCGGCAGCAGCTGCAGACCGTGGGCATCCAGTTGCAGGCGGGAGGCCCGCAGGGCGACCTGTTCGGCCGACTCTTCACCGCTGACGTACAGCGCCTTGAGACTTCCGGAAAGCAGCGCAAGAGCCTGTAGCAGCAGGGTCGACTTGCCGATGCCCGGATCGCCGCCGATCAGCACCACGCCCCCCGGCACCAGGCCACCGCCCAGCACCCGGTCGAACTCCTCGATCCCGGTGGGAACGCGTGGCGACTCCCGGGGGCTGATGTCTGCCAGACTCTGCAGGCGGCCGGTATCCCCGGCCAGGGCGTTGAAGCGCTTGGCGACCGGCGCCTCCGGCTCCACCACCGACTCGACCAGGGTATTCCAGGCCTTGCAGTGCGGGCATTGGCCCTGCCAGCGGGGCGACTTGCCACCGCACTCGGAACAGACGTGCTCGGTCTTTGCCTTGGCCATGCCTCAGGCGCCCCGTACCTGGACGGGGACCCGCGCGGCCAACGCGCAGAAGAGCTCGTAGCTGATGGTGGTGGCCGCGGCCGCCACCTCGTCGGCAGCCAGGCCGTCTCCCCACAGGGTCACGGGCGACCCCACACCCGCTTCCGGCAGATGGGTCAGGTCACAGGCCAGCATGTCCATGGACACACGTCCCAGGGTCCGGGTCCGTCGCCCGCCCACCAGGATCGGCGTGCCGGTAGGGGCATGCCGCGGGTAGCCGTCGGCATAGCCACAGGCCACCACCCCGACCCGCATGGCGGTCTCCGCCACGAAGCTGCCGCCATAGCCCACCGGCTCGCCGGCGGCGATGTCCTGCACGCCGATGATCTCGCTGGACAGCGTCATCACCGGGCGCAGGCCAAGCTGCTCCGCGCTGGCGATGTCCGGCATCGGCGAGCCGCCGTAGAGCATGATGCCCGGCCGCACGATCTGCGCCGCGGCCTCGGGAAAGCGCAGCAAGGCCGCCGAGTTGGCGAGGCTCACGGGCAACTCGAGCCCACCGGCAATGGCTTTGAAGCGGGCCAGCTGGGGGGCGATCCCCGCATCGTCGTCGGCCCGCGCAAAGTGGCTCATCAGGGTGATGCTCCGAACGGCAGGCAGCGCCCGCAGGCGGGCCAGCGCAGCGGGGAAGCTGTCGGCGGTGAAGCCCAGACGGTTCATCCCGCTGTTGATCTTGAGCAGTACGTCCATCTGACCGACGAGCTTTGTCCGCTCGAGCATGGCGAGCTGGGCGTCGCAGTGGATGGCCGGGGTCAGACCCAGGCGTTCAAGCTCAGGCAGGTCAGCCGGCTCGAAGAAGCCTTCGAGCAAGGCGATGGGCTGCTGCAGGCCAGCCTCCCGGAGCTGGGCAGCCTCGGCGATGTCGAGCAGTGCAAACCCGTCGGCGACCGGCCCCAGGGCCTGGATGGCATGCCGCAGGCCGTGGCCATAGGCGTTGGCCTTGATCACCGCGAAGGCCCGGGCATTGCCAGCCTTGTTTTTTGCAAGCAGATAGTTGTGACGCAAGGCCTCCAGATCAATGGAGGCGCGAATCGGGCGGGGCATGGGGTCTCAGGCTTTGCGGCTGGCGCTCAGGCGACCGATTTCCTCAGTGACGAAATCGGCGAAGGTATTGACGAGGCGGGATCGGAACTTGTCCTTGAGCAGGATGACCTCAAGGGGCGTGTACAGCTTGGGCTCCAGGGAGATGCCGACCAGGCGCCCCGCCTTGACCCCGCTGCGGATGGCAGCCGACGAGGCCACGGCGATACCGAAGCCCTGGGCGGCCAGATGCTTGACGGTGGACAGGCTGCCCAGCTCGGCGGCCACGTTGAGATCCTCGAAGGCGATTCCCGCGGCGGCGAAGTACTGGTCCACCAGGTCGCGGATGGCGTTGCCGGGCTCCCGGTGCAGCAGCGGATATTCGGCAAGCTGCTCGGCCCGCACGGAGGTCTCGCCGGCCAGCGGATGGCCCGGTGCGACGATCAGCTTGAGCTCGTCCTGCCCTGCGCTCCTGCGGTCGAGAGTCGGCTGCTCGGTGACGATCTCGATGAGGCCGACATCCAGGTTGCGGTCCATCACGCGGCTCTCGATGAGCTGGGAGTTGCCGACGGAAACCCGGGGCACCACGCGGGGATATTTGCGCTTGAAGCCTTCGAGCAGGTACGGCAGCCAGTAGCCGGCGATGGTGGTGCTGGTGCCCAGGTGGAGGATCCCGGACAACTCGTCGGTCAGCTCGGAGACCCGGGACTCGAGCTCCTCGGTCAGGCCGAGGATGCGCTCGGCGTAGGCCATCACCAGCTCGCCCGCCGCGGTGAGGGTGACACGTCCGTGTCCTCGATCGAACAGGCGGGTGTTGAACTGCTCTTCCAGCTGCTTGATCTGGAAGGTGACCGCCGGCTGGGTCATGAACAAGGCCTCGGCGGCCCGGGTGAAGGAGCCGTGTCGGGCTACCGCGTGAAAAACCTGGAGACGTCGATCCGCCATGGTTCATAAATCCGGTTTATGCGTATCGCCATTGAATCACAACATTGACGGGACCGCCAGAAGTGGCAACGCCTTCGTGGTATAAAGCGCGGTCCCTAAAATTCACCGAGCTTCCGATTCCCAGCGATGCCCTTCGGTTTCTACATGATCATGGCCGCGCAGTTCTTCTCCGCGCTGGCCGACAACGCGCTGTTGATCGCTTCCATCTACATGCTTCGGGAGATGCAATCTCCCCAGGAGTATGAGCCCCTCCTGAAGCTCTTCTTCACCTTGTCCTATGTATTGCTGGCCGCCTTCGTGGGGGCTTTCGCCGATTCGATGCCCAAGTGGCGGGTGATGCTGATCAGCAACACGATCAAGATCCTGGGCTGTTCGATGATGTTCTTCGGGGTGCATCCGCTGGCAGCTTACGCCATGGTGGGCCTGGGGGCAGCCGCCTATTCGCCGGCCAAGTACGGCATCCTCACCGAGTATCTCCCCCACCGCCTTCTGGTGGTCGCCAACGGCTGGATCGAAGGCCTGACGGTCGGCGCGATCATCCTTGGCACTCTGGTGGGTGGCATGCTGATCAAGCCCTCGATCTCCCAGGCTCTACTGGGTCTGGACCTTCCTTTCATCGAAACCGGCATCGACACGGTGCCTGAGATGGCCTTGTGCGTGGTCGGCCTGCTGTACCTGATCGCCGCCCTGTTCAACCTCAAGGTGCCGGATACAGGGGTGGATCACAAGGCCCTCAAGTCCAATCCGCTCTACCTGATTCACGACTTCAACCACTGCCTCAAGCTGCTGTGGCGCGACAAGCTGGGCCAGGTATCGCTGGCCACCACGACGCTCTTCTGGGGGGCCGGCGCGACCCTGCAGTTCATCGTCATCAAGTGGGCCGAGCAGGCTCTGCACCTGGATCTGTCGAAGGCTTCGATGCTGCAGGGCGTGGTCGCCGTGGGCGTTGCGCTGGGCGCCGTGATGGCGGCCCGCCTGGTGAGCATGCGCTCATCGGTGAAGGTGATTCCGCTGGGTATCGCCATGGGAGTGATCGTCAATGTGATGATCTTCGTCACCGACATGAACCTCGCCATGGCACTGATGGTGCTGATCGGCGGCCTGTCCGGCTTCTTCGTGGTCCCGATGAACGCCCTGCTCCAGTATCGCGGCCACATTCTGATGGGTGCGGGGCATTCCATCGCCGTGCAGAACTTCAACGAGAACCTGTCCATCCTGATCATGACCGGGCTGTACGCCCTGCTGATCAGCTCCGGGGTCTCGATCAATACGGTGGTGATGCTGTTCGGGCTGTTCGTGGCCGGGACCATGTACATGGTCAAACGCCGCCACGACGCCAATCAGCGTGAGTACGACTCGGTCAGCGAGCTCGAAGACATCCGGCACTGAGGGCCGCCGGAAGGGCCCTCACTCGCTGCCATCAAGGAGGCCGTGTGCCTCCGCGTGGCGGTACATCTCGAGTACCGTCGCCAGCCCTGTCTTCTGGCGGATCCCGGTCTGGTAGTTGGCCACCGTCTTGATGCTGAGGAACAGCCGCTGGGCGATCTCATCGACGCTGCGGCCCGCTGCCAGTAGCCGGAAGATCTCGAATTCGCGGGGTGACAGGCTGCTATGGACGCCCTCCTCCACGGGTTCGATGGCGGAGGCTATATCGGGCGACAGCGGACGCTCACCGCGGGCAACCTGACGCACCGCGTCGATCAGCGCATCCGGCTCGCTGCTCTTGGTCAGGTAGCCATCGGCGCCCGCCTTGAGGGCCTGGGTCACCATGGCAGGGTTGTCATGCATCGAGAAAATGAGCACCTTGAGGCCGGGTTGGCGCAGCTTGACCCGGGACAGAGTCTCCAGGCCTCCCCGCCCGGGCATCGACAGATCCAGCACCAGCACGTCGGCCTGATGTTCGGCCAGCCAGTGGCAGGTGGCGTCACTGTCGCTGAAGTCGGCCACCACCTGCATGTCGTCCTCCAGCTCCAGCAGGCGCCGGTAGCCGGTGCGCACGACCGCGTGGTCGTCTGCCAGCACCACCCTGAGGAGCGGATTCATGCGGTGCCCCCCAGGGGGAGCCGGGCAGCCAGGCGGAGCCCCGGCCGGGCCTGCCCGGGTGCGGCGGGGCCGACCTCGAGCTGCCCTCCGAGTGCCCAGATGCGTTCCCGCAGCCCGGCCAGGCCGTTGCCATGACGGATGGCGGCTTCGGGCGCCAGGATGCCTACCCCGTCGTCGCACACGCTCCAGCGCAACACCGCCGGATCGTCCGGATCCAGCTGCAATTCGATGGACACCTTCCGCGCGTCGGCATGGCGGGCAATGTTGGCGAGGGCTTCCTGGGTCATCCGATAGACGAAAAGGCTGGTTTCACGAGGCAGCTCGAGCTGCCCGGGCCGGATGTCGAGTGTGAACTCCCGGCCCGGCAGGCGTACATCCTGCCAGCTTTTTACCAACTCTTCGAGCAGGCCGCCAATCGCGAGCTTGCCGGCCTTGCCCAGGGTGTCCGCAACAGGTTGCAGTTGATGCAGGAGGCCGCGCAGTGACTGATGCAATGTCAGGGCCTGCGCTTCCATGTCGCGCACTGCCGCCTGCAGGGAGAGGTCGTTGGTGGTGCGCCGCAGCAGGTAGGCCACATTGGCACGCAAGGCGGTGAGCGCCTGCCCGAGGTGTTCCTGAAGTGACAGGGCCAGCCGTGCCCGTTCGTCCTCCTGCAGGGTCATCAAGCGCACGGAGAGCTGCTTCTGGCGCGCCTCGGCGGCACCGAGGGCTTCGGCCAGGTGGTTCAGGGCACCCGCCACGTGGTCGAGCTCCCGGACGGGCAGACGCGGCAGGCGAGCGCTGAAATCCTGCCGACGGAAGGCCGCGATGGCGCCGAGGATGGCCCGCAGGGGGCCAAAGGCGCGGCGGACCACCCAGTAGGAGCCGAGCAGCATCGCCAGCCCGTAAACGAGGAACATCCCGGTCATGCCCAGGATGTCGGCGATGGCCTCCTGCTGCTCGCTCAGCGGGTCGGGAATCAGGACTGCACTGAAGGTCTGTCCGTCCTCCCTGCGCAACACAAACCTTGCGCCCCCCTCCCCCGCCGGGATCGGAACCGCCGCAGGTACCAGAATCCGGCCCTGCCCATCCTCGATCTGGAAGCTCAGGTGACGCAGGGCCTCACTGCGGCTGATCGCCTGCAAGGCGGCCAGGTCATTCGGTTGGGAGTCGGCGCTGCCGCGCTGCAGGCCCGACAGCGCGTCGAGCAAGCGCGCCACCTCACGGGCGCCGTGATTCTCCTGACGGATGTCGGCGCTGGCGCGCCAGCTGGCAAGCAACACGGCGACGCAGAGACTGGCCAGGAAGATCCAGACTGCGCGCCGCATCAACAGTCGGGTGAGGTCCATGAAGGGCGCTCCCGGTCGGCCTGCCTTCGGGCAGGCCGGGTTGAGTCAGGTCAGAGACTGTAGCGCACGCCGACCCACACCGTGCGCGGCGCACCCGGTGCAAAGAAGGTCGAACCCACCTGGGGATACTCGCCATTCACCGGGGCGAAGGGACGTGCCGCCACCCCGCTGCCATCTGCGTTGAAGGCGGTAGAGCCCAGCTGGGCACCGGTGCTGTACTGGCGATCGAACAGATTGTTGATCTGCCCGAAGACCTGCAGACGGCGGTCGACCTGATAGCGGGCATTGAGGTTGAACACCGCATAGCCACCGGAGCGCCCCGACCCCACGTAGTAGGTGCCATCAGGCTGGTGCTGGTTGTTCTCGTTGCCGCGGGCGAAGGAGCCGGAGACGCCGACCAGATCGGTCCCCACCGAGAAGGCGTTGGTGATCCGGTAGGCAGCCGAGGCCTTGACGATGTGTCGCGGGATCAGCGGGATGCGATCGCCCTTCCGTACGTCGATGGTGCCCTCCATGCCGGGCCCTTCCTCATTGGTGCTGTTGCCGGTCCCGCCGACTTCCTCTGCGGAGCGGTAAGTCGCGTCCAGGAAAGTGTAGGAGAGCCCCAGGCTCAGGGGGCCGAGCGCGGTGCTGGCTCCCGCTTCCACACCCTGCCGGCGGGTCTTGCCGAAATTCTTGAAGTAGCCGTAGCCCAGCTGTTCGTCTGCAACGAACAGGATGTCATCGTGGTTGGTGGCGCGGAAGACGCCGAGATTCCAGTGAGTCGTCGCGTTCAGCTGGCCACGCAGGCCGAGGTCCCAGGTCTTGGTCACGACCTGCTTGAGCGGCGGATCGCCGGCCATCGCATTGGGCAGCTTGCACGGGTTCTCCGGGTTGGCACAGCCCAGCTCGATGGAGGTCGGCGTGCGGCTGCCTTCACTGTAGCCGGCATAGGCACTCCAGCTGCGGGACGGGGTGAAGGTCAAGCCCACTGCCGGGTTGAAGCGGCTGAAGCTGTGATTGCCGTCGAGCGAGTCATTTCCGCCTCCGGGGTTCAGGTTGTCCCGGTTCTTCAGCGCTGTGCGGTTGTAGCGGCCGGACACGGTGGCGTGCCAGTGGTTGTTGAGGGACAGGGTGTCGGTGGCAAAGACACTGTAAGTACGGGTACGTCCGTTGAGGTTGACCCGGCTGTCCAGCGCGGTTTCACCCGCACCGGCGTTCTGGCTGCCATCTGCCCAGGCGTCCACCGGCGTCACGCTGCGGTCCGGGTTGATGTAGCCATACTGGCCGGACTGCTGGAAGTGCAGGTTGCTCTGGTCGTAACCGGCTCCGGCAATGAACAGGTTCTTGCGGCCGCCCAGGTCACCAGCGATGGACACCTGCCCCGACATGCCGAAGTTCTCCTGATCGGTGCGGGTCCGGTTGATCAGGCCGGAGCACTTTTCGTTGGGCTCATCCGCCAGCAGGGCGTTGGCGAGGCAGCGCCAGTACGGGAAAGGCGTGTTCGAGGCATTCGCTCCGCTGACGGGTACCCCGGTATAGCCTGCGGCGGCCAGCGCAGCGCGTTCACCAGCAGAGGGCTGGTAGAGGGATTGGGAGAGCGCTTCCTCGTTGATGTCGCCGTTGTAGGTGGAGCCAGTGATCTTGCGGTAATACACGTTACCCGACACCAGCGTCGTGTCGCTCAGGCTGTGCTTGCCGGTCAGGTTCATGAACAGAGACCGGTTGCGGGTGATGTCGGGCTGGGTGTAGATGCTGCTGTAGTCATTGGCCAGCATGCGGCTTTCCTGCAGGCCGTTGCCGTTCATGCGGTTGTCGGCATAGGCCAGGGTCAGGTCGAGGTCACTGCGGGCATCCTGCCAGCCGAGCTTGCTGAATATCTGGCGGATGGTCGACGGAGAGTTGGTGCGCCAGCCGTTCTCTTCGAAATGGTTGGCGGTGACAAACCACTCGAGCCCCTTGTCGTTGAAGCCGCCGTGCTCGAACTCGACCGAGCGCCGGCCGTAGGATCCGGCGGTGGCCTGTACGGATGTGCCGGCGTGGGTGCGACCTTCCTTGGTCTGGATGGCCAGCGCACCACCCAGGGTGTTGAGGCCGAACAGGGGGTTGGAGCCCGGCATCAGGTTGACCGAGGCTATCGCCGACTTGGGAATGAGATCCCAGCTGACCACATCGCCGAAGGGCTGATTGATCCGCACGCCGTCGAAATACACCGACAAGCCCTGAGCCGTGCCCAGCAGGGGTGAGGCGGTATAGCCCCGGTAGTTCACGTCCGCCTGGTAGGGATTTCCCTGGGTCTCATTGACGTGCACGCCGTTGAGGCGACGGTTCAGGAATGCGGATAGGTCCAGCGCCTGGCTGTCGTCGATATCCTTCGCCGTAGCGGTCTGCACCGGAGCGGCGATCTGTTCCAGTGGCAGCTCCAGCCCCGGCAGCGGGGTCTGGCCGATCACCGTCACGGTCGGCGCGATCGTCATCAGGTCGTCGGCGGCGAGGGCTTGGCCGGCAAACAGTGTGGCAAGAGCCAGGGCGAGGGGATGGAGCCGGGAGGTCGGCTCGGACAGGGACAGACGCATTGCAGGAAGTCTCCAGATCGGTGTTCTTTTGAGAGTGTTGCGGAGCTTACGAGGCGCGACGCCACGACGCCATGGGAGAAGTTCCCGACATGCGGCCCAGCCGGGCAAGAGGCCATTTGCGGGGTGGACGCGTTGTTTGCCTTGACCGGCGGGAATCAAGGTCATAAAATGCGAATCGTTCGCATTTGTATTTGCGGAATGCACGTCCCACGCTTCCGCATTCAGTGCCCCTCTCAGCCAGCCAGCACATACCCGCAGGGCGATGTCGCAAGCCAGCCAGGAAATGCCCTAACTGGAGACCGACATGACGCTTGCCCTCAGCGCGCAGGCCCCTGCAGCAACCGATCAGCCCACCCGCCACGCGGTGGTACCCCATGCCGGGCCTGCATCGGGCAGCTTGCGGCGCAACTCCGCGGGTGTCGGAGTGGCGGTTCTCCTTCACCTGGGCGTGCTGGTGGCGATCGTACGCAGCATTGGCGACAGCAGCCCGCCGGTCGTGCCCCCGCAGCCCCTGATCGCGGTCTCCCTGCTGACCCAGGCTGAGGACAAGCCGGTGCCCAAGCCCAAGCCGGAGCCGGTCAAGCCCCCCGAGAAGACGACCAGCAAGACCATTCAGCCGAAGAGTCAGCCAACTCCCCAGGTCCAGAAAACCAGCCAGCCGGTTCTCACCTCGGCAGCAACCGCAACCAATCCGGTCGAAGCCACTGCCGCTGCCGCAGTAGCGGCCCCCACGCCACCTGCCCCGGCACCCGCCAGGGAGGCGCCTGTCGCCGTCGTCGCCCCGCGTTTCGATGCAGCTTATCTGGCCAACCCCATCCCCGAATATCCGCGGATCTCCCGTCGCATGGGCGAGGAAGGCCGGGTCATGCTGCGCGTTCATGTGGGCGCTGACGGAAAGCCGCTGGAAGTCACCATCGCCAAGAGCAGCGGCTATCCCCGCCTTGACGATGTGGCCCGCGATACCGTACTGCGCAGCTGGCGCTTCGTGCCGGCCCGTCAGGGCGACCAGGCCGTGGCAGGCACCGTGCGCGTACCCATCGACTTCACCCTCGATTCCTGATTCTTCCCATCCCCTCTTTCCCCCGCAAAGGAACTCCCATGAACGAACACACCTTCAGTCTCGGCCAGATCTGGTCCCAGGGGGACAGCGTCTCCCACGCGGTGGCCATCATCCTGGTCATCATGTCGCTGGCTTCCTGGTCGGTCATCCTGGTCAAGGCCTGGGGGCTGGTCCAGCTGCGGCGCATGAGCGCGGGCGCCAAGCAGTTCTGGCACACCACCAGCTTTGACGAGGGCATGGCGGCGCTCTCCCCCGCCTCCGCCGACAACCCCTTCCGCGATCTTGCCGCACGGAGCACCGAGGCGGTCAGCCATCACGTCAACCATCAGGACGAACTGCACGGTGTGCTCAACCTGAATGACTGGGTCACCAGCACCATGCGCCAGTCCATCGACGACACCACCGGCCGTATGCAGAGCGGCCTGTCCATTCTTGCCTCGGTGGGTGCAACGGCGCCCTTCGTCGGCCTGTTCGGTACGGTCTGGGGCATCTACCACGCCCTGGTGGGCATCGGCGCCGCAGGCCAGGCCACCCTCGACAAGGTGGCTGGCCCGGTGGGTGAGGCGCTGGTGATGACCGCCGGCGGCCTGGCGGTGGCGATCCCCGCGGTGCTTGGCTACAACGCCCTGGTGCGCGGCAACAAGGAGATCCTGGCCCGCCTGAAGCACTTCGCCCACGACCTGCACGCTTACCTGGTGACCGGTGGCAAGGTGCGCCGCCAGCCCGCCCGGATCCACCCGCTGCCCACCCGTAAGGAAGCGCAATGAGCTTCAATTCCAGCAATTTCGACGATGACGGCGATGTAATGTCCGAGATCAACATGACGCCCCTGGTGGATGTCATGCTGGTGCTCCTGATCATCTTCATCATCACCGTGCCGGTGATCAATCACGCGGTGAAGCTCGATCTGCCGAAGGCCTCGAGCCAGAAGGAAGAGGTCAAGCCGCAGAAGATCAGCCTGTCGATCAACGCGGATGGCGCACTCAGCTGGAATGGCGAAGCAGTGGCGGTCGAGAGCCTCGACGCCCGCCTCGAGGCCAGCGCAGCCCAGCAGCCCCAGCCTGAACTGCATCTGCAGGTGGATAAGCATGCGGAGTACGATCACGTGGCCCAGCTGCTGTCCGCCGCCAGCCGGCACGGGCTGGGCAAGGTGGCCTTTGTGACGGAGCCTGGCACGGCCAAGTAAGGCCAGCGGCAGCACGACGGTGCCGTGTCAGGGGATGCCGACCCGCTTGCGGAGGCTGCGCATCATGCTGTCGTATCGGCCGCTTGCCTTTAAAGCCTGCAAGCCGGCCTCGAAGGTGTCAGCCATCCGCCTGCCGTCCGGATGGCGCCTGGAGAAGGCGATCCAGAATCCATCCACGCTGATCCGCCCGACCTGGCGGATCTTGCCCTTGAGACCCGGGTCTGCATTGAGGCGCAGGTGGCCGGGGGTGGTATTGACCACCGCAAAGCGGACCCTCCCGCTGGCGAGCATGCGCAGTTGCTGCTGATCGGAGTTGACCGGAAACTTGGTGATCTTCGGGTTGTTCATGAACTCCGTCGGGTAGGTGTAGCCGATGGTGACGCTCACGGTCTGGCCTTCGAGGTCTTTCAGGGACAAGGTGTCATCGCGCTGGTCGCTTCGGGCAAAAATCCCCAGCTCCTCGGTGAACATGGGTGTCGGGTGCCAGTAGTAGGTATCCCTGTTGCTCGGCACGATGGTGGTATTGAAGCAGCCCACCGCCCGGCCGATCTCCGCATAGTGGAGGCAGCGGGCAAAGGGAACGGTGAGGAATCGGACATCGACCCCCTGGGTCTCGAAGGCGGCACGGACCAGATCGGGGCTGAACCCCTCCGGGTCGGTTCTGCCTGCGTCGCGGGACGAATAGGGAGGCCAGTCGTCCTCTGCGGCAATCACGACGGTTTCGCGAGCCAGGCCTGCCGCCGGCACAAGCTGCAGCAGGACGAAAGCGAGCGCGAGGCGACAGAGTGCGCTGCTCATGATGGATTGCTACCCTGCCCACCCGGGACACTGTCGGCGCTCTCATGGGCGACCGGCAAACGTCCTGGGACATCGATGACAAAACGAAGCCCGTCACCCGGCACGGACTGAAAGTCCAGACGCCCGAGCAGTTTCCGCGTCACCAGGTTGTAGACGATGTTCAGCCCGAGCCCGGAGCCCCCCTGCCCTCGCCTGGTGGTGAAGAACGGCTCGAATATCCGTTCGTGGAGTTCTACCGGAACGCCAACGCCGTTGTCCCGGTATTCGATGATCACCCGATCGCCTTCCTGGCGCGCGGTGATCTCTATGTGAGGGGAGGCAATGCCGTCAAAGGCATGGCGCAGGCTGTTGACCACGAGATTGGTCATGACCTGGGTCAGCACCCCTGGCAGGCTTCTCATGGTCAGGCCCTCGGGGCATTCAAATCGGGGGATCACGCCTCGTTTGGCGGTCTCCGGGTGGAGACTGGCGATGAGCGCGTTCATCACCTGGCGGAGATCGAAATCGCAACAGGTCTCCGCCACCTGGTCCACCGCAGTCTGCTTGAAATCACGAATCAAGTGGGCCGCCCGCTCCAGGTTCCTCCCGAGCATCGTATTGCCATCGTCAATGACCTGGAGCAGCTCCGCGAAGCGCTCGCTGGTGAGGCTGCGTGATTCGAAGCCGGACCGCAGATCGCTCAAGGCATCCCCCAGCACCGAGGACGCGGTGACGGCAATGCCGAGGGGGGTATTGACCTCATGAGCGACTCCCGCCACCAGGCCTCCCAACGCAGCCAGCTTCTCGGATTCGATCAGGTGATTCTGGGTAGCCTGCAGCTGGGCCACGCTGTCCGACAGGGCGCGGGTCCGCTCGGCAACGGTGAACTCGAGTGAATCGGAATAGCGCTTGAGTTTGTCCTCAGCCTCGCGGACATGGCGCAGGCTGGCATCGATCGTCTGCAAGTGCGCATTGGTCACCTTTACCAGGAGACCGATCTCATCATCGGTATGCCCATCCGGCTCGCTCAGGCGGGCTTTTTCGGGGGAGTCCACATCCACGAGCGCGATGGAGTCGATGACGCTTACCAACGGGCGGGCAACCAGCAGGTAAAACAGGACAAGGGTGATCACGCTGAGCAGCAGGGCGTAGACCAGCGTGCCCCCCAGGGTGATGCGCATGCGATCAAGGAAGACGCTGCCGTGATGATAGGTGTCCACCGTAACCTCCAGCCGGCCGAGGAACTCGGAGCCGGTCGGGAAGCGGGTGTTCAGATCCCACGTGTACTGCCGGGTCGCGCCGAACAGCAGATCACTCACCAGGCGCTTGTCCGCGTTGTTGAGGGCGCGCTCCCGCTGCGCGAAAACGCTGCCATCGGCCAGCACGATGCGGATCATCGCCACGGCTGGATGGCGCAGCGCGCCATTGAGCAACTCGTGGGCAGTCCCCGGGTCCAGTCTGAAGACGATGGCCGTGGCAGGTTCCCTCAGGAGGCTGATCAGCGTCGCCATCTCTTCGTCCGGCAACTGGCGCGTCTTGACGTAGTCAGACGAGATCTGGAGGGCGCTGATCAGCAGTCCAAGAGCCAGCGTGCTGATGAGCGATACGCTGATCAGCTTCACCGACAGGCTGCGTTGAACCTGGACTTTCACTCCTGCCTTCCCGTCCGCGGACATCCGCACATCACTCGACGTCTTCGTCGGGATGTTTTTCCTTGATGGCGACGAACTCTTCGAAATGTTTGATGAGGAGGTCCACCAGGGTGGGATCGAAATGTTTGCCTCGCTCTGCCAGGATATGGCTCCGGATCTGGTGGTCCGGCCAGGGCTCCTTGTAGCTCCGCCGGGCGCCCAGGGCGTCGAAGACGTCCGCAAGGGCCGTGATCCGGCCGCAGATGGGTATTGCCTCGCCGCTCAGGGCTGCCGGGTATCCGCTCCCATCCCATTTCTCGTGGTGGTGGCCCGCAATCAGGGCTCCGATCTGCATGACCTCACGACGGGACCCCTTGAGAATGTCGACGCCATAGTCCACGTGCTTCTGCATGATGGCCCACTCTTCCGGCGAGAGCTTGCCCGGCTTGTGCAGGATCGCATCCGGAATGGCCACCTTGCCGATATCGTGGAGTGGCGAAGCCAGCTTGATGAGCGAGACCTCCCGCTCCGGCAGTCCATACAGTTCAGCCAGCCGCTCGCTGATCAGGGCGACCCGCAGCACATGGGCGCCGGTTTCGCGGCTGCGGGCCTCGACCGCATCCGCCAATGTGTAGACCAGCTCTTTGGCCGTTTCCTGGAAATCATCGAACAGACTGATGTTCTCGAAGGTGATGGCGACGTTGCGCACGTAGAGTTCCAGGAGCTGCTTGTCCAGCGCGCTGAGGGGCTGGTAATGGCATACGTAGAGCACGTTGCTGCCTCCCAGCCTCCCCGGCATGTAGAGCACGTAGGCATCGTCGTAATTGCGGGAGCGCTTGAGGTCGATCGCGTCCTTGCAGCGGGCGGCCACCTCGGGCGGCAGTGCTTCGTAGTAGGCGCCGGTGATGTAACGGACAAAGTCACCGGTGGCGGCGAGGATCCGGGATTCCCGCTCCTTGCTGTCATCGGCCGGTAGCTCCATGCAGTACAGCGCGGAATGGCCCAGGTTCAGCAAGGCGGTGAGCTGGCCCAGCACCGCCGATGCAAACTGCTTGAAGGTGGTGCTGTTCTGCACCGCTGAGCAGGATTCGAGCACGCGCCGGAGGCCGTCGCGCTGCGCTTCGATGATGCAGATGTCGCGGTAGGCGCGCAGGCTCGCGTACAGCAGGGTGCGCAGCTTTTGCGTCGTGAGCTCGGTCTTTTCCTTGTAGTCGTCGATCTCGTAATCGCGGATGACGCAGTCCTCGGGGGCCTGCCCGGCCTGCCCCGTGCGCAGGACCAGGCGTGTCTTGCGATTGTTGCGGATGTCCCGGATATCACGGATGAGATCGAGGCCCGCATGCTCGGTTTCCATCACCACATCGACTAGGGCCAGGGCAATGTCGTCCCGCTGGTTGAAGATCTCCCGTGCCTCCGCCGCCGACAGGGCAGACAGCAATTCGATCTTCTGTTGCTGGAACTCGAATCCACGCAAGGCCAGGCGGGTAACGGCATGAACTTCGGGCTCGTCGTCAACGATCAGGACGCACCATCCTGGGTGGCTGGCGCTTGGTGTCTGGGGGTGCGGCTGTGAGGGGCTCGGGGCTAGAAAATCCATTTTTTTGTCTTTCCAAGGATGAAGCGCATGACCCATCAAGACCCACCTTGCACCCGGGCGCTCAGCATGGGCGTTTGCGATGCCGTTCAGTGACCGGCAGCCCATAGTGACGACGAAACGGACTCAGCCGCCGCCCACCGAGCGCTCCCCGGCCCAGATGGAAACCCGGTTACGGCCGTTCTTTTTCGATTGGTAAAGGGCGTTGTCGGCCTGATCGATCAGCTCGGCGGTATCCCGCGCGCCCTGTGCTATCGACGCCACTCCGAAGCTTGAGGTGATCCGGATTCCGGGAATGTCGCGAATGGCAGCCCCCGCATGGGCTTCGATCTCGGCCCGTAGTCTTTCCGCAATATCCTGAGCCTGCTCGGCGGTCGAGCCGGGCAGCAGGATGCAGAACTCCTCGCCGCCATATCGGCACAATAGATCGACTTCCCGCAGCTCTGACCCGAGGCACTTGGCCACCGACTTGATGACCATGTCACCCACCGTATGGCCGTAGCGATCATTGAAGGACTTGAAGTGATCGATGTCGCTCATGACACAGCACAGTTCATCCTGCTTGGCCCTGAGCTTGTCGAAGAGGGGGTCGGCCGCCTCAAAGAACGCGCGACGGTTGAGGCAGCCTGTCATGGGATCCCGGGTTGCCAGGCGATGCAGGTCTTCGTTCTGACGCCGGATCTCTTCCTTGGAGGCTTCCAGGTCACTCAAAGTCACCAACAGCTGATTATTGATCCGGTGTAACGCGGTCACGTCCGAGAAGGTGACCAGGCAGCCTCTGAGCCGCTGCCGCCCATCCAGAATGGGAGCACACCCCAAGATCATGCGCCTGGGCTCATCGCTGTCCGGGCTGATGATCTCCAGCGGCTCGTCCTGAATCTGCACACGCTGCTCCATCGCCTTTGTCCAGGGATAGGAAGGGAGCGCATGGTGTTCGTGAAAGCCGGCGACCAACCAATCCAGCTCGGCAATCTTTCTTCCGATCATGGTGTCGCTGGCGTCGGGATGAACGCCGCGGAAAACCTTGTTGGCGAGCACAACCCGGCTGTCCTTGTCGAGCACCAGCACCCCCTCCCCAAGGGTGTCAAAGGCGGTACGAACCCGATCCGGAATGGCCTTGGTCGGGTCAAGATATTCAAGGACCCGCCTCAGGTAGAGGTAGAACGCGGCATAACTGGCCACGGCAATGATGCCCAGGGCCACCACGCTCGGGTAGAGCAGCCATTCCAGAACTGTTTCGGGGAGGGCTGGACGGAAAGCCAGCTGAATCTCCCCCCAGGCCACTCCGCCGGACAGAATGGGTACCCGTATCTGATCCAGGGTGGATGAACCATCCTCCGGGGGATGCCAGTGAGTGTTGTAGTCGCCCGCCGATACAAGCTGTTCGCCGTTCGCCGGACGGACTGCGATGGCGCGTAGGTCATGCTGGCGCAGCAGCGCGTCCCGCAACATGCGGTGCAATGCCATCGCATCCCCGGTCTGCAGCACGCTGGCTGTCTGGCTGGCGAGGTGCTCACTGACTTGTTGGCGGCCTTGACGGATGTGCTCGAAGCGATCTGGCAGCAGGTTAAAAACGAAGTCGAGGCTGATCAGCAGCGACAGCAACAAGGACACCAAGCCAAACGCAATACGCGCAACTGGACGCAGGGAAAATCCTGGAAGCTTCATCGCCGAGCCCCGCGATAATCGACATTGACGAACATCTCGTCGACATTCGCTTCACCAGACGCGTCACTCCCCCCCTCCTCCGTGCTCCAATCCGGTTCATCCTCATCCTGCGGCCCCAACACCCGCAGGGGGTCGAAGGTGATCCATGCAGGTGCCGCCATCAGCAGACTGGCAACCAGTCCACCGGCGCGGGTAGCCCACCAGATCGTGCCAACGGATACGACCAGGCTGGCCACCCCGACCAGTTCCAACCGTCTTAGCGCCTCCTCACTGACACCTTCATTCAGCGCAGAGGGGGGGCGGCCCGCCACGATCACCGCCCGCGCAGCCCTGCCCTCCCCCCCGCTACCATCAGACATCTCGCCGGAGAGCAGAAACTCCATCAAGGCTTCACTCGGGAGGCTACCGACGGTCAGCACCACTTGCGTACGCTCCATGTACAAGGCCGTCCTGCTCTCGAGCTGTCGCCTGGTCAGCGTCTCCGCAGGCTGCACCGAAGTCCCCTCGGCCTCTCTCGCCACGGTCGACACTGCAGGACGCACTGTGAGCACATCCTCAGTCACCATCTCCGGCCTTGGCTTGGCTTGGAGCGGGACCTTATCTCCCTGAGGCGGCTGGGGAGCTGGCTGCGGCAGCTCCGGCTGTTCCGGCAGAGTCCCCTCCCCAGTAACCGGCGGCCCAGATACGTTCGATCCGGGCGTGTTGCCATTATTGGGATCAGTCACTGGAGGGAAACTGTCCCTCACGTCGAGCACGCTGATCAGGAGCCCCTGGGTGGCTGAACCGCCCGCGCCATCGCTGACCTGCACGATCACGTCGTAGAGGTTGTTGCCGAGTGCATCGGTCGGCGCTTCGAAGTCCGGAGCAGTGATGAAAGTCAGGGCACCGGTACTGGCATCGATCTGGAATCTCGCAGCGTCGGCGCCGCCGACGATGCTGTAGGTCAGGGCCTGCGCCGGGAGGTCCGCATCCTTGGCCGTCACGATCAGGACGAGCGTACCGTTCTCCGAAACACTTGCCGTAGCGCTGCTGGTGATGACTGGGATGTTGTCGTTGACCGGCGTGACCATCACACTGATCGCCTGGCTCGTCGTACCACCAGCCCCGTCGCTGACCTGTACGGTCACGTCGTAGATGTTGTTGCCACCCGCGTCGGTCGGCGCTTCAAAGTCCGGGGCGGTGATGAAGCTCAGGGCGCCAGTGTTGGCGTCAATCTGGAATTTAGCGGCATCGGCACCGCCGATAATGCTGTACGTCAGGGTCTGCGGTGGCTGGTCTGCGTCCGTGGCGGTGACCGTCAGAACAGTCGTGGTGTTCTCGGGAACAGTTGCTGTGGCGCTGCTGGTGATCACAGGAGCACTGTCGTTGCCTGGGGTGACCGTTACCGTAATCGCTTGGCTCGCCGTCCCCCCTGCCCCGTCACTGACCTGCACGGTCACGTCGTAGATGTTATCGGCGCCCACATCGGTCGGCGCTTCGAAGTCCGGGGCGGTGATGAAGCTCAGGGCGCCAGTGCTGGCGTCGATCTGGAACTTCGAGGCATCGGCACCGCCGAGGATGCTGTAGGTCAGGGTCTGAGCCGGGAGGTCGGCGTCGGTAGCGGTGACCGTCAGCACGGCCGTGGTGTTCTCAGGAACACTGGCGGTGGCGCTGCTGGTGATCACAGGAGCACTGGCATTGTCGGGTTTGATGGTCACCGTGATGGCCTGGCTCGCCGTTCCGCCGGTGCCATCGCTGACTTGCACGGTCACGTCGTAGATGTTGTCGGCGCCCACATCGGTCGGCGCTTCGAAGTCCGGGGCGGTGATGAAGCTCAGGG
>CALBTT010000013.1 GCA_937967645.1 uncultured Zoogloea sp. | reverse complement strand
TTCATTTATCGATAAGGGAAACCAACAATGAAACAATCTCTCCTGGTTGCTGCTCTCGTTGCACTCGCTGTGTCCGCCTGCGGCAAGAAGGAAGAGCCGAAGCCCGTTGAAGCTCCGGCCCCCGCTGCTGCCCCCGCTGAAGTGAAGCCCGCTGAAGCTGCGCCCGCCGCTCCGGCCGCTGACGCTGCCAAGCCCGCTGAAGGCGCTGCTGCCCCGGCCGCTGACGCTGCCAAGCCCGCCGAAGGCGCTGCTGCCGCTCCGGCCGCTGAAGCCAAGCCCGAAGAGAAGAAGTAATCTTCTTTCCGGCAAAAAAGCCAACCTGCGGGTTGGCTTTTTTTACGCCTGGAAAAAGGCACAAAAAAACGCCGGACATGTCCGGCGTTTTTTCGAGCCAGTGACTGACTCAAACCTGCAAGCAGCTGCGAATCACTTGAGTTGCTGGAACAGCAGGCCAAGGATCTTGCGCGCCGACTCCGACGTATCGGTACCGCCTTCACGGGTCAGGACCTGGATCGACGATCCGGTTCCGGCACCCTTCACATGGATACGGTACTGACTGCCGGAGGCCACATCGGGCTTGCTCGAGGAACGCCAGAAGGCCAGCTTGGAAAGGATACCTTCGTCGTCGCCCTTCTTCTTCACGTCCACTTCCGGATCGACATACCGGACGTAGTAGAGGCCCTGCGAGCGATCACGATCCTCGACGGTGAAGCCGACGCGATCGAGTGCGAGACCGACACGACGCCAGGCGCGGTCAAAACCTTCTTCCACCTGAAGCACGGAAACTCCGGTGGGCGCACTCTCCAGCTTCGCCTTCTCAACCTGAGGCTTGGCCGCAATCTGGGCCTTGGCCCTGCTTTCGTCTGCGCCGAGACGGATCATCAGCCGCTGCAGGAACTCAGCCTCGAGCTCGGGATCTGCCGCACGGGGCTGCCAGATGGTGCGGTCCTTGGCCTCGTTGGGATAGATCTCCATCATGCCGCGATGGCTGACGTAGATCTCGACGAACCCTGCCTCGCCCCCCTTCTCCAGCCGGGTCCGGAACTTGTCCCGCTCCGGGGTGGAATAGAGACCATCGATGACCTTGCCAATGGTGTTCCGGATGATGCCGTTATCGATCTTGGCCCGGTTCTCGGCCCAGTCGGTTTCCATGACACCGATCTCGGGACGATCCACATTGAGGATGAAGCCATTCTCCTGCCAGAACTCACGCACCAACGGCCAGATCTTCTCCGGCGTACCCGGAACCACCAGCCAGCGCTGGGTGCCCGAGCGCTCGACCCGCATCTTGTCGATGCTCTGGGGCGCTACCTCCGCCGGTCCGCCGGTGGCAACCGTCGCACCGGCCTGCGCCTTGCGTTCGGCGTTGTAGGCGGAGAAGGTGGCACTCCCCTTCGGGTTGATGTCCGGGACCGCGTAACGATCGTCCGCCGTAGGAGCGGTCAGGTCGGGCGGGATTTCAAGGGTAGACCGCGCTGGCGCGGAAGAGGCACTCTTGTAATCGATCTTCTTCGATTCCAGCAAGGAACCGGAGCAACCGGCGAGGGCGATCGTCGCGACAACGACCGCCGAACCGGAAGCCAGCTTTCGGCTTTGCATGCGTAACCCTCGGGGTGGGAACAACAGATTCAAACTTCGATGCCGGCCTGACGCATGGCGTCGCGGACACGTTCCTGGCAAGCCTCGGACAGCGGGGTCAGCGGCAGGCGGATCCCCTTGCCGATGAAGCCCATCTGCTCGACAGCCCACTTGACCGGGATGGGGTTGGCTTCACAGAAGAGGTGACGATGGAGGCCGACCAGCTTCGCATTGAGGTCGCGAGCACGGATGCCGTCGCCCGCAGCCGCAGCCACACACATTTCGTGCATCAGGCGCGGTGCCACGTTCGCGGTCACCGAGATGGTGCCATGGCCGCCAAGCATGATGAAGGCCATGGCCGTCATGTCATCGCCGGTGTACAGCGCGAAGCCCTCGGGCGCACGGGCGATCAGATCGCAGGCGCGATCGATGTTGCCGGTAGCGTCCTTGATGCCGATGATGTTGGGCACTTCAGCCAGCCGCAGCGCGGTGTCGTTGGACAGGTCGGCCACCGTGCGCCCCGGCACGTTGTACAGGATCATCGGCAGCGGGCTGGCCTCGGCGATGGTCCGGAAGTGCTGGTACAGGCCTTCCTGGGTCGGACGGTTGTAGTAAGGGACCACGGACAGCCCCGCCACCGCCCCCGCCTTGCGGGAGAACTCGGTCAGCTCGATGGCTTCACTGGTGCTGTTGGCGCCGGTGCCCGCGATGATCGGGGTACGGCCCGCGGAATGCTCGACGGCCACCCGGATCAATTCGCAGTGCTCTTCGACATTGACCGTCGGCGATTCACCGGTGGTGCCGACGACAACAATCCCGTCGGTGCCTTCCTTGATGTGGAAATCGATGAGGCTGCGGAATCGGGGCAGATCCAGGCTGCCATCCTCGTGCATCGGAGTGACGATGGCGACAATCGAACCGGTAATCATGGGCTATCGGGGAAAGAGGGAAAGTTGAGTATTGTACCCAATCACTTCGGGAAGGCTAGACGGACGCAACCTGTGCTTACCAAATCCGCTGCGGAAGGGGATCACCGCCGGAGCGGGGAAGCCCCGCCCGGACGGCGGGGCACTGAGGCGCCTAGAGGTCGGCCAGGGTCTTGATGTGGGCGACCACGCTACGGGCGAGGGACGACAGGGAATAGCCGCCTTCCAGCAGGGAAACGATGCGACGATTGGAAAACTCCGCCGCCACGGCCTTGAGCTGCTCCGTGACCCACATGTAGTCCGCCTCGACGAGGCCCAGGGAACCCATGTCGTCCTCGTAATGGGCATCGAAGCCTGCCGAAATGAAGATCATCTCCGGGGCATGGTTACGCAGTGCCGGAATCCAGATGGTGCTGACGATCTCCCGGAACACATCCCCCCGGCTGCCCGCCTTGATGGGCACGTTCACCATGTTGGGCGCCGGATTGTCGGCACCGCTGTAGGGGTAGAAGGGGTGCTGGAAGATGCTGACCATCAGCACCCGCGGATCGTCCTTGAAGATGTCTTCCGTGCCGTTGCCGTGATGCACGTCGAAATCGATGATCGCGACACGCTTCAGGCCGTGCTCTTCCAGGGCGTGGCGGGCCGCCACCGCCACGTTGTTGAAGAAGCAGAAGCCCATGGCCTTGCTGGCCTCTGCGTGGTGACCGGGCGGACGGATGGCGCAGAAGGCATTCTCGGCCTGACCCGACAGGACCAGGTCGGTGGCCATGATGCCCGCCCCCGCCGAGCGCAGCGCGGCTTTCATGGAGTGGGGGCACAGGGCCGTGTCCGGATCCAGGTGCCGGATGCCATGTTCGGGTACGCTGGCGAGGAGCTCTTCCACGTGCTCCCGGGGATGGGCCCGGGAAATCTGGTCAACGCTGGCGACCGGTGCGTCATGGAAGGACAGGTACATGTCGAGCCCGGCGGCGATGAGCCGATCGTTGATGGCCCCCAGGCGCTCCGGCGACTCCGGGTGGTGCTCCCCCATGTTGTGCAGCCAGCAGTCCCGGTGCGTGATGAATGCGGTACTCGTCATAAACTCTCCCCTGCCTCTCGCTATGCGTCTTCTGTGCGTATCGATTGTCGCCCCGGCCAGCCCGGCACCCGGCACCGCTCTGCCTGAAAGCAGGAGCCGACGCAGGGTTTCGAGCATGCGGAATGCTGTTGTGGAATCATTATCCACTTAACTTGAACCCGAAAAAAGCCTGCACCATGCCGACCCACCTCTGCAACCGGCTGCTCGACGCCGCCGGCGAAATCATCCTCGGCAAGGAGCGCGCCCTGCGGCTCGCCCTCGCCTGCCTGCTGGCACGCGGCCACCTGCTGCTGGAAGACCTGCCCGGCGTCGGCAAGACCACCCTGGCCCACGTCCTCGCCCGGCTGCTCGGCCTGGAGTTCCAGCGCATCCAATTCACCAGCGACATGCTGCCCGCGGACATCCTGGGCGTGTCCATCTTCAACCAGCATGATGCGGCCTTCCGCTTTCATCCCGGCCCCGTGTTCTGCCAGCTTGTCCTGGCCGACGAGATCAACCGGGCCACACCCAAGACCCAGAGCGCCCTGCTTGAGGCCATGGAAGAGCGCCAGATCAGCGCGGAGGGCAGGACCTGGCCCCTGCCGACCCCGTTTTTCGTGATCGCCACCCAGAACCCCGCCGACCAGATCGGTACGTTTCCGTTGCCGGAAAGCCAGCTGGACCGGTTCCTCATGCGCATCGCGCTGGGCTACCCGGACCGTGCCGCTGAACGGCGCCTGCTGGCGGGCGAGGACCGCCGCGAGATCCTCGCGGGCCTGCACCCCGTTCTCGCGCCGGGCGAGCTGGACACGCTGTTTGCCGCCGCCCACCAGGTCCATGTAGCCCCTCGCCTCCTCGACTACATCCAGGACCTTCTCGCCCACAGCCGCGAGAGTGCCGCCTACTCCCTCGGCCTGTCACCCCGCGCCGGCCTGGCCCTGATCGCCGCGGCACGCGCCTGGGCACTCCTCGCGGGACGCGAGCATGTGCTGCCCGAAGATGTGCAGGCCGTGCTGCCCGCCGTGGCCGGCCATCGCCTGAGAGCCGCTGGCGACACCCCAGCCAGCCCGGACGACCTCGTGGCCGGCCTGCTCGAGGCCGTGCCCCTGCGCGGATGAAGCACCTCGAGTTGCCCGCCGCGGTGCAGCGCTGGCTGTTCCGGGTCAGCGGCCCGGAGAGGTCGCCGATCGAGCTGGTGCAGCGGCGCATCTTCGTGCTGCCCACGCGCTTCGGCCTGAGCCTCGGCCTCACCCTCACGGTGATGCTGCTGGCGTCCATCAACTACACCCTCAGCCTGGGCTTCGCCCTCACCTTCCTGATTGCGAGCGTCGGCTGGGTCAGCATCCACCACGCATTCCGCAACGTGGTCGGGCTGAGCATCGCCGCAGGGCGCGCGGAACCGGTGTTCTGCGGCCAGCCCGCCCACTTCGGGGTGGTCCTCAGCAACCCGGGACTGCGCCCCCGCCAGGGACTCCACCTCGCTCCAACCCGGCATGCGCAGCCCGGGGCAGAGCTCTTCGACATTCCTGGCGAAACCTCGGTCAGCCGCGACATCGAGCTCCCGACCACCCAACGCGGCTGGCTCCCGCTACCCCGGCTCACCCTGGAGACACACCATCCCCTGGGCCTGATCCGCGCCTGGAGCCTGTTCCAGCCGGATCTGCGCTGCCTCGTATACCCAGCGCCCGAGCGGGAAGGCCCGCCCTTGCCTGGCGACGGGGAGGGTCGATATGGCGAGGGCGGCGCCGGACACGGGCAGGATGACTTTGCCGGCCTGCGCCACCACCAACCCGCCGACTCCCCGCGCCATGTCGCCTGGAAGGCGGTCGCCCGTGGCGGCCCCTGGCGCACCAAGGATTTCGATGGCAGCACCGCCACCGACATCACGCTGGACTGGTCGTCACTACCCGCCGATCTGGGTATCGAAGCCCGCATCGCGCGCCTGACCCGCTGGGTCCTGGAAGCCGACCGGGCCGGCACCGCCTACGCGCTGACCCTCCCCGGCCACACCTTGCCCCGCGGACAGGGTCCCGCTCATCGCCACCAGTGCCTGAGCGCGCTGGCCCTGCATGGACATGCCGATGCCTGACGCGCCCCTGCGCACCGACCAGTGCGACTGGCTGATCGCCGTGGCGGCGCTCACCCTGCTGCCCCATGCCAGCCACCTGCCTGCCGGCCTGTCCGGCATCTGTCTGCTGCTGCTGATCTGGCGGGGAGTGATTGCCCACGGCAGGGGCGCCATGCCGGGCCGCTGGATGCTGCTCATGCTGGCCGCCGTGCTGATCGGCTTTGTTGCGCTGGAGTTCAAGCAGGTTTTCGGCAAGGAGCCGGGTATCGCCCTGCTGGCTGGCCTGATGAGCCTCAAGCTACTGGAGACCGACCGCGTCCGCGACGGACGGGCGGTCGTCCTGCTCAGCTTCTTCATGCAGCTCGGCCAGTTCCTGTATCGCCAGGACATGCTCATCGCCGTTCTCGCCCTGAGCGGGAGCATCGCGTCGATCGCGGCACTGATGGCCTTGCAGGGCACCTCGGTCGAAGTCCGCCCGCGGCTCCGTCAGGCCGCCCTGCTGGTGCTGCAGGGAGTGCCCCTGATGCTGGTGCTGTTCGTGCTCTTCCCGCGTGTCCAGGGCCCCCTGTGGGGACTCCCCGCCGATGCCTACAACCGCAGCTCGGGGCTCTCCGACAGCATGGCCCCCGGCGACATGGCACGGGTCAGCCAGTCTGCCGAGATCGCCTTCCGCGCTCGCTTCGAGGGCACGCCACCGCCGCCCGCCGAGCGCTACTGGCGGGGGCCGGTGCTGACCCGCTTCGATGGTCGAGTGTGGCGCCAGATCCGGACCGTGCCCACTGACTCGCCCGCTTACCAGCCGCAGGGCCGGGCTTATGCCTACACGCTGACCCTCGAGCCGCACAACCAGCGCTGGCTGCTGGCCCTGGACTTCCCGGCGGCCGCGCCCGGGCTGCGCTACACCGGCGACTTCCAGCTGCTCGCCCGGGAGCCCGTCACCGCCCGCCAGCGGATGGATCTGGTGTCCCACCCAGCGACCCCGGTGGGGCTCGACGAGTCCCCCCTGCAGCTGCGCCTGGCCCTGACCTTGCCGCCATCGGGGAATCCACGCACCCGCGCGCTCGGCGAGACCCTGAAGGCCCGCGCCGCCGATCCTTCCGCCATCCCGGATCTCGCCATCGCCCACTTCCGGCAGAGCGGCCTCGCTTACACGCTGGACCCACCCGCCTTGGGGCAGGACGATGTGGACAGCTTTCTCTTTGACACCCGCCAGGGCTTCTGCGAGCACTTCGCAGCCGCCTTCGTGGTCACCTTGCGGGCCGCGGGCGTTCCCGCCCGGGTCGTCACGGGCTACCAAGGGGGCGAGCTGAACCCCATCGACGGCAGCCTGGTCATCCGCCAGTCCGACGCCCACGCGTGGGCCGAAGTCTGGCTGCCCGGGCGGGGCTGGATCCGCTACGACCCCACCGCGGCCAGCGAGATCGGAAGAGCACACGTCTGAACTCCGTCACGAATCACCATCTCGTATG
>CALBTT010000012.1 GCA_937967645.1 uncultured Zoogloea sp. | reverse complement strand
CGCGCCGGACTACCCCGCCTGCCGCTGCGCTGCTCGGCGGGTCGGAACGGGCTTTTCGCAAACTCCGAGCCTTTGCTGAAGCCGGGATTGGCATTCAGAGGGAAAAGCAAAACCCCAGCGTCTCGCATCCACCGGCCTTTCCGTAGAGGCTCGGTGCTTGCTGAAAGCCCGTTCTGACCCGCCGAGCAGCGGAGTATCGGGCGGGGCTTTCCGGCGCGGCTGTTTGAGGAGGCGCAGCCGACGAGTTCCGCGCCGGCCGCCCGATGCGAGCAGCGCAGGGGAGTCGTCCGCATAGCGGACGACCGGGGAAGCCGGGTCGCCTTTCTTTTCCCCTTTCTTTGGCGACGCAAAGAAAGGGGTCGCCCGCCGGGGCGAACTCCCGGCCAATCCAACGCAAAACAACGGAAAGCCGCCCAGTAAAGAGGCGCGGCCGCAAGAGCACCGATAGCCTCTCCCGTGGCATCAGCACGCCTTCCCATGGCATCAGCACGCGCTCCCGTGGCATCAGCACGCGCTCCCATGGCATCAGCACAGGCTCCCGTGGCATCAGCACGCGCTCCCATGGCATCAGCACGCCCTCCCGTGGCATCAGCACGCGCTCCCATGGCATCAGCACGCCTTCCCGTGGCATCGGCACGCTCTCCCATGCCACAAGCACGCCACCCCATACCATCAGCGCAATAAAAAACCGGCCTCACGGGCCGGCTTGAAGTGCGGAGTGGGGCGCCTTCAGCGGAACACCACCGTCTTGTTGCCATGCACCAGCACCCGGTCTTCCAGGTGGTAGCGCAGGCCGCGGGCGAGCACGGCCTTCTCGATGTCCTTGCCGTAGCGGACCATGTCCTCGACCGAATCGGAGTGGTCGATGCGGATCACGTCCTGTTCGATGATCGGGCCCTGGTCCAGGTCGGCGGTCACGTAGTGGCAGGTGGCGCCGATCAGCTTGACGCCGCGTTCGTAGGCCTGGTGGTAAGGCTTGGCGCCGACGAAGCTGGGCAGGAAGCTGTGGTGGATGTTGATGATCTTGCCCGGGTGGGCGGCACACAGCTCCGGCGACAGGATCTGCATGTAGCGGGCCAGCACCATGGTGTCGCCGTGGGATTCCTCGAACAGGCGCTGGACCTCGGCATAGGCCTGGGGCTTGTTGTCGGCGGTCACCGGAACGTGGTGGAAAGGGATGCCGTGCCACTCGACGAAGCCGCGGAAGGTCTCGTGGTTGGAGATGACGCAGGGGATCTCGATGTCCAGTTCCTTCGACTGCCAGCGGGCCAGCAGGTCGTAGAGGCAGTGCTCCTGCTTGGAGACCAGGATGACGACGCGCTTCTTGACCGCCGAATCGGTGATCTTCCAGTCCATGTTGAGCTCTTCGGCGATGGGCCGGAAGCGCTCGCGGAACTCGGTGAGCATGAAGGGCAGCGAATCCGCCCGGATCTCGATGCGCATGAAGTAGCGCCCGCGGCTGTCGGCGTCCTCGGCGGGCTCGGCGTGCAGGGCGGTTTCGAGAATCCAGCCCTTGTGCTCGGCGATGAAGCCGGAGACCTTGGCGACGATGCCGGTGCGGTCGGGACAGGAGGCGGAGAGGGTGTAGAAGCGTTCGCGGTGCATGGCGGCGGAGGGCTGCCGGCCGCGGGGCGGCCGGCGCGGCAAGGGTCAGATGCGGGCGGAGGCGGCGCGGATCTGGGCCATCAGGCCGCTGTACTCGCGCTCGACGGGGAACTGCGGGAACTCGGCGATGACGTTGTCCGGGGCGCGGAACAGGATGCCGGCGTG
Organism: uncultured Zoogloea sp.; assembly: GCA_937967645.1. GTDB lineage: Bacteria > Pseudomonadota > Gammaproteobacteria > Burkholderiales > Rhodocyclaceae > Zoogloea. Next base: position 3,204 of record CALBTT010000012.1, on the reverse strand, counting down.
GGCTTCCTTGAGCATCGCGGTGTCGTTGTAGGAGTCGCCGGCGGCGATGACCTTGAAGTTGATTTCCTTGAAGCGCTGGACGGCTTCCTTCTTCTGGTTGGCCATGCGCAGGTGGTAGTTCACCAGGAAGCCCTCGGCGTTGGCCTCGAGCTTGTGGCAGAACAGGGTGGGCATGCCGAGCTGCTTCATCAGCGGCATGGCGAACTCGTAGAAGGTGTCGGACAGGATGATGACCTGGAAGTCCTGGCGCAGGGCGTCGAGGAAGTCCTTGGCGCCGGGCTCGGGGCCCATCTCGGAGATCACCTTCTGGATGTCCGGCAGGCCCAGCTTGTGCTGCTTGAGCAGGTCCAGGCGGTACTTCATGAGCTTGTCGTAGTCCGGCTCCTCGCGGGTGGTGCGACGGAGTTCGGGAATGCCGGTGCGTTCCGCGAATTCGATCCAGATTTCGGGGACGAGAACACCTTCGAGGTCGAGACAGACGAGTTGCACGGCGGGAAGCTCCAGGTTACGACGGTTGATTTTGGGTAATTCGCGATTCTAGCAAAGAGACCGTGACGGCTTGAGGGAATTGCTCGAACGCAGGCAGGGACCTGTAGGGGCGGCTTCAGCCGCCCGCGATCCGTCCAGCCCGCACGAATCCGTTGATCCTCGTCCGCGGGCGGCTGAAGCCGCCCCTACAGGTTTACGCAGCCTCAGTCGGCCGGGATGGCTTCCAGGGCTTCGTGCAGTTCGAGCCAGCGCAGCTCGGCTTCGTCGATCTTCTCGGTCAGCTCGGCCTGACGCTTGAGCAGCTTGGGCACTTCACCGGCGTCGGGGCCGGTGTACAGGTCAGGGTCGGCCAGGCGCTCGTCGAGCTGGGCCTTCTCGGTGTTCCAGGGGCCGAGCTTCTTGTCGAGCTGTTCGAGCTCCTTCACCAGCGGCCGGCGGGCGGCCAGGCGGGCCTGGCGGTCGGCGGCGGCGGCTTCCCGGTCGGCCTTGCGGCTGGCCTTGTCGGCAGCCTTGTCCGGGCACTGGCCGGCAGCCGCGTCGGCGGCGCGCTGCTGGGCCAGCCAGCTCTTGTAGTCGTCCAGGTCGCCGTCGAAGGGCGTCAGGCGCCCGCCATCCACCAGCAGGAAGCGGTCGCAGGTGGCGCGCAGCAGGGCCCGGTCATGGGACACGATCACCATGCCGCCCTCGTAGTCCTGCAGCGCCAGGGTGAGGGCGTGGCGCATCTCCAGGTCGAGGTGGTTGGTGGGTTCGTCGAGCAGCAGCAGATTGGGCTGGTTCCAGATCAGGATGGCCAGGGCCAGGCGGGATTTTTCACCGCCGGAGAAGGGGCCGCAGGGGGTGGTGGCCATGTCGCCATTGAAGTCGAAGCCACCCAGGTAGTTGCGCAGGTCCTGCTCGCGGGTCTGCGGCGCGATGCGCAGCATGTGCTGCAGGGCAGATTCGTCCGGGCGCAGGCTCTCCAGGGCGTGCTGGGCGAAGTAGCCGAGCTGCAGCCCCTTGCCCTCGCGGCGCACCCCGGCGGTGGGCTGAAGGCCGCCGGACAGCAGCTTGATGAGGGTGGACTTGCCGGCCCCGTTGCGGCCGAGCAGGCCGATGCGCTCGCCGGGGCGGATGGTCAGCTTCATGCCCGACAGGATGGGTTTGTCCACGTAGCCGGCGGCGGCGTCCTCGATCTGCAGCAGCGGGTCGGGGGCCGCGGTGCAGTCCCGGAAGCTGAAGCTGAAGGGGTTGTCGATGTGGGCGGCGGCGATCAGCTCCATCCGCTCCAGGGCCTTGATGCGGCTCTGCGCCTGGCGGGCCTTGGTGGCCTGGGCGCGGAAGCGGTCCACGTACTTTTGCAGGTGGGCGCGCTCGCGCTGCTGCTTCTCGAACAGAGCCTGCTGCTGGGACAGGCGCTCGGCGCGCTGGCGCTCGAAGTTGGAGTAGCCGCCGGTGTACAGGGTGAGCTGCTGGTTCTCGATGTGGGCGATCTGGTTGACCACGGCGTCGAGGAAGTCCCGGTCGTGGGAGATCAGCACCAGGGTGCCCCGGTAGTCGGTGAGCCACTGCTCGAGCCAGATGACCGCGTCGAGGTCGAGGTGGTTGGTCGGTTCGTCGAGGAGCAGCAGGTCGGAGCGGCACATCAGCGCCTGGGCGAGGTTGAGGCGCATGCGCCAGCCGCCCGAGAAGTCGGACACCGGGCGCTCCAGGTCGGCGGCGCTGAAGCCCAGGCCGCTCAGCAGGGCGGCGGCGCGGGCACGCGCGGCGTAGCCGCCGATCTCCTGCAGGCGTCCGTGCAGGTGGCCGATCTCCTCGCCGTTGTGGGCGGCTTCGGCGGCCTCGAGGGCGGCCTCGATGCGGCGCAGCTCGGCATCGCCGTCGAGGGCGTATTCGATGGCGGGACGGGCGAGGGCCGGGGTCTCCTGGGCCACGTGGGCGATCACCCAGGCGGCGGGGATCTCCAGGTCGCCGGAATCCTGGTGTAGCTCACCACGCAGCAGGCCGAACAGGCTGGACTTGCCGCAGCCGTTGGCACCGGTGAGACCGACCTTCCAGCCGGGGTGGATCTGCAGGCTGGCGCCTTCGATGAGAGTCTTGACGCCCCGGGCGAGGCGGAGGTTGCGAAACTGGATCACGGCAGAGGAAGCGCGGGTAAGCGGGCTGGAAATCCGGTATTGTAAGCGGTCCCGAAGTCCACCGTCCTGCCGTCCCATGCGTCTCCGCCCCCTGACCCTCGCCGCTTGTCTGTCTTCCCTGTGTTTCACCGCCCTGCCGGCGTCCGCCGAGGAGGCACCGGTGGTCGATCCTGCCGCCGAAGTGGCCCGTGCCAAGGTGCTGAAGGACGAGGCGGCAACGCTGCGCAAGGCCGCCGAGGCGCGCTTTGCCGAGGAGGAGATCGCCTGTTACCAGCGCTTCCTGGTCAATCGCTGCATCGATCAGGCGCGGGAGCGGCGGGTCACGGAGGTGCGCAAGGCCCGCGAGATGGATGTCGAGGCTGGCCGCATCGAGCTCGCCGAGAAGAACCGGGTTTACGCCGAGCGCCAGGCCGAGGCCGTCGAGATGGCGCCGCAGAAGGCCGTTGAGCGGGCCGAGCAGGAGGCGCGGGCGCGTGCCGATACCGAGTCCCGGCTGCGCCAGCTGTCCGACAAGGAGACCGCCCGGGTGCAGCGCGAGCGCGAGGGCAAGGCCCGCGCCGAACAGGCGGCCGCCGACCGGGCGCGCAAGGACGCCGCCGAC
>CALBTT010000011.1 GCA_937967645.1 uncultured Zoogloea sp. | reverse complement strand
AGCCGGCGCGGGCCGCCAGCGCCAGCTCGGCCGGCGACCAGCCGCCTTCAGGGCCAATCAGCACCGTTACCGGTCCGGTGGGCCGGGGCTTGCGCACCAGCGCCCCCTCCGCCCCCGGCGCCAGCACGAAACGCACGCCCTCGGCAGGCTGGGCCAGGTAGCGTTCGAGACTCAGGACCTCACCGACCTGCGGCACGCGGTTGCGCCCCGACTGCTCACAGGCTGCCACCGCGATCTGCTGCCAGTGGGCCACCCGCTTGGCCGCGCGGTCGCCGGACAGCTTGAGCACCGAGCGCTCCGCCGCCACCGGCTGGATCGCCACCGCGCCAAGCTCGACGGCCTTCTGCACCACCCAGTCCATCTTGTCGCCGCTGGCCAGGGCCTGCACCAGGGTCACCGGCAGCGGCGACTCGCGCTCCACCGGCTGGCGCGGCCCGAGCCGCGCCATGGCCTGCCGCCCCACCGCCAGCAGGGTGCCGGCACACTCCCCCCCCAGCCCGTCGAAGAGGACGAGTTCATCGCCGACGGACAGGCGCAGGACCCGCTCGGCGTGGTGGGCCACCGCCTGCGGCAGGAGAAAATCGCTATCGGGGACAAGCCCCTCGGGGCAGAAGAAGCGTGGAGTCATCATGCTATTATCGCCAAAACCGCGCGACTCAATAGCTCCGCAACACAACCCGCCTGCCCAGGCCGCCATCCCCTGGCCCCGCCGGCAGGCAACAGCCCCTTTTGCGCCGACGACCATGACCAGCGCCCAGCGCCTCGAACATGCCCGCACTCTGGCAGACACGGTCCGCAACATGGCCCGCGAAACCATCCTGCCCCGATACCTGCGCGCCGTGCGCGAGCAGAAGGCCGACGGCAGCGTGCTCACCGAAGCCGACCTGGCCTCCCAGGCCGCCCTGGTGGAGTGCCTGCCGCAGCTGATCATGGCACCGGTCCTGGGCGAGGAGATGACGCCCGAAGAACAGGGCCGGGTGTGGCACGAGGGCATCAGCGGCCTGTGGGTCATCGACCCGATCGACGGCACCACCAACTTTGCCAACGGCATCCCCTTCTTCGGCGTGGCGGTGGCCTACCTCGTCAATCACAAGACCCAGATCGGCGTGGTGTACAACCCGGTGACCGATGAAGCCTTCTATGCCGGACGCGGTGCCGGTGCCTGGCTCAACGGCATCCCGCTGCCCATGCGTCAGCCCACCGAACGCCTGAAGGACGCCGTCGCAGGCGTGGACTTCAAGCGCATCAGCCATCACCTTGGCGACGAGCTGGCGGTGCGCCCCCCCTACTATTCGCAGCGCAACTTCGGCTCCAGCGCCCTGGAATGGTGCTATGTCGCAGCCGGCCGGCTCGATGTCTACCTTCATGGCGGGCAGATGCTGTGGGACTACGCGGCAGGTCGCCTGATCCTCGAGGAGGCGGGTGGCTGCTACAGCACCCTCGGCGGCACCCCGCTCACCGCGGGGCCGGCCATCAAGCGTTCGGTGATCGCCGCCGCCAGCCCGGCACTTTTCGAGCAATGGCGGACCTGGCTGCACGCCCACGCCTGAGCACGGATCACGGCCGGAAGGCCCCGGGCGGGCGGAGCAAGCGGCCCGCTTCTTGCCAGGATAAGTAGCGCACACAGGCCTGACGGCCCGCGATCGAGTGTTTTTGGAACAGTCCACCCGGGTGGCTTGTTCCAAAACTACTCACTTTCGGGAAGCAGTCATGTCCATGAAGCACCCCATCATCGTGGTGACGGGTTCGTCCGGCGCCGGCACCACCACGGTGAAACACACCTTTGAAGGCATTTTCTGGCGCGAGAAGGTCAACGCCGCGATCATCGAAGGCGACAGCTTCCACCGCTACACCCGGGAAGAAATCCGTCGCCTCATCATCGAGGCCGAGAGCCAGGGCCAGCGCGGCATCAGCCACTTCGGCCCGGAATCCAACCTGCTCGAAGAGCTCGAGCAGCTTTTCCGCACCTATGGTGAGTCCGGTGGCGGGCAGCGTCGCTACTACCTGCACAGCGCCGAAGAGGCGGCCCGCCGCGGCCTGCGGCAGGGCGACTTCACGCCCTGGGAACAACTCCCTCCGGATACCGACTGCCTGTTCTACGAGGGGCTGCACGGTGCCGTGATCACCGACAAGGTGAACACCTGTCGCCACGCCGACCTGCTGATCGGCGTGGTGCCCATCACCAACCTGGAATGGATCCAGAAGATCCACCGGGACACCAAGACCCGCGGCTACTCCCTCGAGGCGGTGCAGGAGACCATCCTGCGGCGCATGCACGACTACGTGCATTACATCGTCCCGCAGTTCTCCCACACCCACATCAACTTCCAGCGGGTGCCGATGGTGGACACCTCCAACCCCTTCATCGCCCGGGACATTCCCACCGCAGATGAATCCATGGTGATCATCCGCTTCCGCGACCCCCGTGGGGTCGACTTCCCCTACCTGCTGCGCATGATCCACGACAGCTTCATGAGCCGCGCCAACACCATCGTGGTGCCGGGCGGCAAGCTCGACCTGGCGATGCAGCTGATCCTCACCCCGCTGATCTGGAAGCTGATGGAACGGCGCCGGCAGTGGGTCTGACCCCCTGCTCCTGACGCTGCGCCTCACCCGGCGGACGGAGCCTGTGCCCCGCCCGTCGGTCCCTCAGCGGGAGGCCGTGATCTCGCGGCCGACGTCGGTCTTCAGATCGTCGCGGAACTCTCCCTCCCAGGCGTCCCCGCTGGACCAGTAGAAGCGCCCCTGGCCATGCTTCTTGCCCATCACCCAGGCGCCTTCGTAGCGGTTGCCGTTCTTCCAGGCGTAGCTGCCCTGACCATGGAAGGCCCCGCGCAGGAACTCGCCGGCATAGCGGTCGCCGCTGGCAAACACCAGCACGCCCCGGCCTGAGGGTTCGCCATCCTGTACAGCCCCCTCGTAGCGGTTGCCACCGGCAAACTGGAGCACGCCCACGCCGACCGCCCGGTCATTGACCCAGTCCCCCTCGTACCACTGCCCGTTGCCCCAGTCGAAGCGCCCCTTGCCCTGGCGCTTGCCTTTGACGAGCGAGCCGCGGAAACGCTCTCCGTTGGCCCATTCGACCGTACCGGTGCCGCTCACCTCTCCGGTTTCCGAAACAATCGCAAAAGCCCCCCGGTAGGTCGTGTTTCCAGCCACCAGGACGCCATTGTCCGGGGTGGAGGCAGGGGCCGTTGCCGCGACGGGCGCAGGGGCCGGCACGACCGCTCCGACGAGCGGCGGGACGGGGGGCTTGCCAGCGGGAAGCACTGCCTGGGTGGCCGCCGGAACCGCAGCAAGCACCGTGGCGGGCGCCGCAGCCGGCGCATCGGACGGGGGCGCCCTCCGGCTGGCGTACTGGGCCATCGCCTGGGGCGGCAGGGGCGCACCGCGCTCCCGGGCCAGGGCGTCCGCATTGCCGCGCGCCATCGACTGAGGATTGCCACGGCAGGCGGAGGCGGCCTCCCGCCACGCCACCTCGGCGCGGATTGACTGGGCATCCCGTTCCGCCGCGCTGCCGCCGCTCTTGATGCGCTGGGCGAGCTCCGTGGCGGCATCCCACAGCGGCGCACAGTGCTCGGCGTTGTGGGCATCGACCTGGGTCTGCTCGGCCTTGCGCTGGGCCTGCTGCTGACGGCTGCCGGAGCACTTCTCGGCAGCCCCCTCCCAGGCAATCACGGCCTTGCCGTACAGGCTGGCCGCATCGTCCCAGCGCTTCTCCTTCCAGGCCAGCCGGGCGTAGTCCACCATTGCGCCGGCACTTTTCCAGGCCGCGTCGCAGGCCGGGCCGGAGCTCAGCAGCTCTGCATTGGCAGCCCTCTGACGCACCGTGGCCGCCAGACTACGGTCCGCCTTCTCCCGATGTGGTGACTGGCACACCCCAACCGCCTCCCGCCAGATCGTCTCGGCCTCGCCCAGCAAGCGCTCGACCTCGGCGGGGTCGGCCTTCTCACTACGCGCCGCGGTGGCCTTGAGGTCCAGCTCGAGGGCCCGGTCCAGCCGCGGCAAACACTCCGTCTGATGGGCCGATGCCGCCTCGGCCTGCCGCAGCTCATTGGCCAACCCTTCGACCTGACGGCCTGCCTGGGCGGCCTGCGCAGGGCACGCCGCCGTCACTCGGCCAAAAGCCGCAGCGGCCTCGCGGAGGATGAGCACGGCGTCTTTCCAGCGCCGGGCGGTCGCCAGCTGCCGACCGCGCTCCTGGGCGGCCTCGGCCTCCTGCAGGGCCACCGGACAATCCAGCGCAGCGGTGGACGACTCAGGCATCTCCAAGGCCTGGCACCAGGCTGGAGACGCCACGCACAGGGTGGCAAGGGCACCGATCCAGTACCGTTTCATGTTTACACCTTCATTCGTTGCCCGACTCAAGGGGCATTCTCAACAGGACATCGATCAGGCCGCCCGCCCCTGGCGCAGCGGCCATCACCCCGGCATCGCTTTCGGCAACCAGGGAGAGTTCCGCGGCGTCATCGAGGGCGCTCGGCAGATCAGTGAGTTTCAAGGCGAAGGCCTCCAACGAGACGCCCTTGAGGACTGCAGCCAGCATATCCTCCCGCTGCGTCTGCCGGGCCAGGTCGGCAAATGCTCGCAGACGCGACTCATCGAACACGAAAGCGTTGGCCACCAAGCCACGGTCGAGCAGCTTCTGGTGCAAGGTGGCCCCCGCCAGCGGGTCTCCGCCCAGCCGACCGATGCGGTCATAGGCCCAGCGGTCTGCATCATCGAAGACCGTGGTCGCCACCCAGGACAGGCTCGACACGGACAGGCCGACCCGCGACATGAAGCTCGCGCCCAAGGCACTGCCCGCCTGCGCCGCAACGGTCTTGCCCACCTCCTCGCCGACCCGCTGGAGGTAGTCCCGGCTGGCCTGCTCGGCGATGCTGCGGGCCGCATCCTGCAAGACGGCCTTGGCCGCCGACTCGCCCGCGGAGCAGATCGGAAGAGCGTCGTGTAGGGAAAGAGTGTAGATCTCGGTGGTC
>CALBTT010000010.1 GCA_937967645.1 uncultured Zoogloea sp. | reverse complement strand
GCAGCCAGCGTGCGACATGACCACGAAACTGCAACAGCACGAGCAGCATGATCAGGGTCAGTCCCAGGTCGAGAACATTCGCCCCCAGCGCAGCGCCCGCATTGCCGAACAATGCCGTTCCGTTGGCCGTGCCGATCAGGACATTGAGCACCGCGAGCAAGGCGAAGAGTTCCGGCGACGAAGGCAGGTCCTGCGGGCCGCGTTTCAAGACCGCGAGGCGAATGAAGTAGTCGATCAGTGCGCGCATCCGGACGTTCCGAAAAAACCCGATGCGGACAATCTTACCCCGCCACAGCCTGCCTGCGCCTGTGCGGATGATATCCTCTGCCTCGTTAAAGGAAGGATCAAATGCAAGAGAGATACGTCGATACCGCGCAACAGCTGCTCGAGTTGTGCGCAATGCTCAAAGGCAGCGAGTGGCTGGCGGTGGATACGGAGTTCATCCGCGAGCGCACCTACTATCCACGGCTTTGTCTGATCCAGGTCTGCAATGGCGAGGTGGCCGCCTGCATCGATCCTGCCCGCTCGGTGACCCTGCTGACCCGGGTCACCCACCGCCGCCCCTGAAGGGGGCCGCTCCTCATCCGACTCAATTTCCCAAGGAAGACATGCCATGACCGCACGCCTGCAAGACAAGATCGCCTTCATCACCGGTGGAGGCTCCGGCATCGGCGCCGCCACCGCCGAACGCTTCGCCGAGGAGGGCGCCAGGGTGGTGATCTGCGGCCGCCGCCAGGCGCCCCTCGACGAGGTGGTCGGCCGGATCCGCGCCGCCGGCGGCCAGGCCGAAGCGGTGGTCGCCGACGTGAGCGACGAAGCCGCCTTCACCGCCGCGCTGGAAGACTGCGCCCGCCGCCACGGCCGCCTCGACGTCCTGGTGAACAACGCCATGGCCTACACCTGGGGGCCCATCGAGGCGATGAGCAGCGCCGACTGGCAGGCCAACTTCGGCACGTCCGTGGACGGCACCTTCTGGGGCACCCGCTGCGCCATGCAGCTGATGAAGGCCCACGGCGGTTCCATCATCAACCTGTCGTCGATCTGCGGCACCCTGGGCACCCCCTGGATGGCCGGCTACTCGGCGGCCAAGGCGGCGGTGATCAACTTCTCCCGCGCAGCAGCGGCGGAGGGCGCGGCCCACGGCATCCGGGTCAATGTGGTGATCCCGGCCGTCGTCGAGACCCCGGCCACCGCCGGCATGCTGGCCGATCCGGCCTCCAGGGCGAGCACCGAGAAGCTCATCCCCATGGGGCGCGTCGGCAAGCCCCGGGAGCTGGCCAACGCCATCCTCTTCCTGGCCAGCGACGAAGCCTCCTATGTGACCGGCGCCACCCTGCCGGTGGACGGTGGCCGTGCCGCCGTGCTGGTCACCGCCTTGTAAGGAGACGCTGCTCATGCCCGGACTTTTCGATCCCCTCCAGCTGGGAGACATCGCCCTCGCCAACCGCATCGTGATGGCCCCGATGACCCGCAACCGGGCTGCGCCCGACGGCACGCCCGGCCCCCTGATGGCCGAGCACTATGCCGCGCGTGCGGCGGCCGGGCTGATCGTCGCCGAGGGTGCCTGGCCCAGCGCCGCCGGCCAGGCCTACTGCCGCCAGCCCGGTATCGTCACCCCGGCCCACATCGCCGGTTGGCGCGCGGTGACCGACGCCGTGCATGCCCGCGGCGGGCGCATCGTGCTGCAGCTCATGCACGCCGGCCGCATCGGTAGCCGTCACGTCAAGCCCGAGGGGGTCGAGACCGTCGCGCCCTCGGCCATCGCAGCCAAGGTGGAGATCTTCACCGACAGCGCCGGCATGCAGCCCTGCGACCTGCCCCGCGCGCTGAGCACCCAGGAGGTGCGCGGCGTGGTGGAGGAATTCGCCCAGGCCGCCCGCAATGCGATGGCGGCGGGCTTCGACGGGGTGGAGCTGCACTGCACCAGCGGTTACCTGCCCATGCAGTTCATGGCCTCCGGCAGCAACCAGCGCAGCGACGAGTACGGTGGCAGCCTGGCCGGGCGGGTGCGCTTTCCGCTGGAGTGCCTGGCCGCCATGTCCGACGCCATCGGCCCCGGTCGGGTCGGCCTGCGCATGAACCCCGGCAACAGCTACAACGACATCACCGACGCCGATCCGGCGGAGACCCACTCCGAGCTGGCCCGCCAGGCTGCCGGCCTGGGCCTGGCTTACCTGCACGTGATGCGGGCCCCGGTCGCCGGGATCGATGCCTTCAGCCTGGGGCGCGAACATTTTGCCGGCCGGCTGATCCTGAATGACGGTTTCGACGGTCCGGGCGCCGAGGCGGCCCTCCAGGCCGGGCAGGGTGACGCGGTGTCCTTCGCCCGCCACTTCATCGCCAACCCGGACCTGGTGCGTCGCCTGCAGGCCGGCTTGCCGCTGGCCGGCTTCGACCGGCGAAGCCTGTACACCGCCGGTGCGGCGGGCTACACCGACTATCCGGAAGCGGCCTGAGCCGGGCCGACCGGGCCGCTAGGTCCAGTTCATGCCGTCCTTGTACCACTGGGGCAGCGCGTCGTTGAAGGCATAGACGCGCTGCAGCACCGCATCCGGCGCGGAGCCGTCCGCCAGGCCGGCATTGATGATGTCCCGCCGCTGCTGCATCACATGGGCGCTGAGCGCCGAGTACTGGGCCTGCTTCTCGTCCGTCCACAGCTCACCGGTGGACGAGAGCCGGATGTCGGGCGGATGGGAAATGTCCAGCAGCGGGCCGTCGGTGGTGACGCCGGCCAGCTGGCCGAGATACTGCCGGCCGAACGCAGGGTCGGCCCGGACTTCATCCATGATCTTCTGCAGGCCTGCGGAGCGAGCCGGGCTGCGGCTCGCCGCCAGGGCCTCGGGGGAGAGGGAGGCTGTCGTCTCCAAGGCGGCAGGGCGTCCGGCGTCCGTGTCCTGGGGCAACCCCGGACGCCGGCCCTGCGTGTTCAGCCAGGCCGCCGCATCGAGGGCGGTGCTGCTCAAACTGCTGATGCTCATCTGTGCGCTCCTGTGTCGGATGGCCGCGCGATGCGTTCATCGTGCGGCCGGGGTGGTGGGGTCACTTGTCTGGCATTTTCTGCCGTAAGGAGGTCAGGTTGGGGTAAGGCCACTCAGCCCTACCTGACTGAGCTTAGTCCCCGGTCCCTGCGGCCAGCATGTTCATGATCAGGCGGATCATGGTCTCCTTGTTGCCCGGATCGGATTCCGCCACCAGCAGGGCCAGGGCTGCCAGCCCTATGTCGTTGATCACTGGCATACCGCTGGGATCGAGAAGGCGGCCATTGCGGTTGAGGAAGTCCACAAACAGGAAAGCGCCGCTGCGCTTGTTTCCATCTGCAAATGGGTGGTTCTTGATCACGAAGTAGAGCAGGTGGGCCGCTTTGGCTTCCACGCTCGGATAGGCAGGCTCCCCGAACACGGTCTGATCCAGGTTGCCAAGCAGGGCGGAGAAGGCGTCCTCTCGTTCCAGCGCGAAGAGGTCGGTTGCCTCGCCGCGCGCCATCAGGTCGGTTTTCAGGCCAGCCAGGGCGGCGCGTGCCCCATCGAGGGTCGGTAGCGTGCCTCCCTGCTGTTCAGCCGGCGCGGTGAGCAGCCCTTCGTCGTAGCGTTGCAGCAGCAAGAAGGTCTGTGCGTAGCGGGTGACGATATCCACCAGCCCACGCCCGGTATCAGGCTGCAGATCCGGGCTGCTGGATGCCTTCTTGATCAGCTGCAGGGCGGCTTCGAGCTCGCGCGCGTTGGCTTCGAAACGCTGGCGGTTGAGTGTGTAGCCCTGGGTAAGGTGCTCGCGCAGGGTCCGGGTGGCCCATTGGCGGAAGCGGATACCTTCCCGGGACTTCACCCGGTAGCCGATGGAGATGATGACGTCCAGGTTGTAATGCTCTACCTGGTAGGTTTTCCCATCATCAGCAGTATGTGCAAATTTTGCACATACTGCCTCGGGACTGAGTTCTCCTTCGGCAAACACGTTGCGCAGGTGCTTGCTCACTACCGAACGCTCACGTCCGAAAAGCTGTGCCATCTGGTCCTGGCGCAACCACACTGATTCGCCAGATAGCCGAACCTCGGTCATCGCCGAGCCATCGTCTGCCTGGTAGATCAAGATGCTGGTGTCCGAGCTGGTCATCATCCCCTCCCGTCTGCAATCGGGAATCATAGCCGAGCGGAGCATGTTGATGCATCCGGGGTAGATCTTGCGGGTCCGTTACCGCAGGCGTCAGGATGCGTACATCCGCTGCCTTCGAGGGGGGCGACGGCCGGTGCTTACGTCTGCGCCCCATCCCCCCGCACCCACAGCCCGCGCTCGCGGGCCAGGCTCTGGGCGTTGAGGGTGCGTTTCTGCAGGGCGTCGGCCTCCGGTGAATCGGCCAGCCACACCATCACATCGGCGGGCACCTGGGGCGGGGCGACCCGGCCGCCGAGGGCCTGGACGCCCTTGGCGCCGATGGTGGCCTGCAGGGCCTCGGTGTCGACCACCCCGGGGTTCAGCGTGAAGGCGCGGATGCCGCGGGTGCCGAGTTCGGTGACCAGCACCCCCGACAGGCGCGACACAGCGGCCTTGCCGGCGCCGTAGGCATAGCCCCAGCCTCCGTTGGCGGCGGCCACCGGTGGGTCGCTCTCGCCCGCGCCGGAGGTCACGTTGATGACGGTGCCGCCGCCGTTCTCCAGCATGCCGGCGATGATCGCCCGGGTGAGCAGGAAGGGGGCCATCACATAACCCTGGAAGACCCGCTTGAGGGTGGCCGGCTCCAGCTCGAGGAAGGGCAGGTTGAGGTCGCTGCCCTGGTAGATCGCGTTGTTGACCAGCACGTCGACCCGGCCGAAGGCGCGCAGGGCCACCTCGGCGGCGGACAACACCGAGGTGTCGTCCAGCAGGTCCAGGCGGATTTCGCGGACGCGCTGGCCCAGCGCGCGGATCTCGGCGGCGGTGGCCGCCAGGCTGCCGGGCAGCGCGCTGCCGTCGGACAGGCGCAGGGCATGGCTGTGCCGCTCACCGTCATCCAGCGTACGGGCGCTGATGACCAGGTCGTAACCGGCCCGCGCGAAGGCCAGCGCCGTGGCCTTGCCGATGCCCCGGCTGGCGCCGGTGATGAATGCCACCTTGTTCATGTCGTCTCTCCTGCCTATCTCCTGGGAGCGCCGAGTGTAGGGCGGTGGTGCCGGCGGGCATCGTCAATTCGGACCAGCTGCCGGCCAGTTGTTGCAAGCTCGTGCCGCCACCAGGCCGATCGTCCATCGTCCGTTCAGACGACGAGGCGCTGCCGGCCTGTCCCTAGACTCCATTCCATCCAAGGAAGGAGTGCAGACATGGCAGACGAGCAGGCGCCGGCAGCGGCCCTCGATTACAGCGGCAAGGTGGTCCTGGTCACGGGCGGCACCAAAGGCATCGGCGCGGGCATCGCCCGCTGCTTCCTGGCGGCCGGTGCGCGGGTGGTGGTGTGCGGGCGCAAGACCCCGGACAGCCTGCCGGCGGCCGGTGCGGCCGAGGCCGAGTTCATCGCGGCCGATGTGCGCGAGGTGGAGTCCCTGCAGGCTCTGTTCGGCGAGATCCAGGCCCGCTACGGCCGCCTCGACGTGGTGGTCAACAATGCCGGCGGTGCGCCCCATGCCCTGGCCGACACGGCCTCCCCGCGCTTCCATGAGGGCATCATCCGCCTCAACCTGATCGCCCCGCTGCACGTGGCCCAGCAGGCCAATGCCATCATGCAGGGCCAGGCGCAGGGCGGCACCATCCTCTTCATCGGCAGCATCAGCGCCCTGCGTCCGTCGCCGGGCACCGCCGCCTACGGCGCGGCCAAGGCCGGCGTGGTGTCCCTGGCCACCTCGCTGGCGGTGGAGTGGGCGCCGAAGGTGCGGGTGCTCACGGTCAGCCCCGGCCTGGTCCACACCGAGCAGTCCCACCTCCATTTCGGCGACGACGCCGGCATCGCCGCGGTGGCCGCGACGATTCCCGCCGGCCGCCTGGCCACCCCGGAAGACATCGGCAACGCCTGCCTGTTCCTCGCCTCGCCGCTGGCGGGCTACGCGGCGGGGGCCAACCTGCTGCTGAACGGCGGCGGCGAGCGCCCGGCCTTCCTCGCAGCAAGCAACAGCGACTGATCCATCGACGACAGGAAACGGGGCCGGCGGAAGGCTCTCCGGCTGCCCGTTTCCGGCAACCCTTAACGTGCAGGAGACATAACTTGGCTGAACAGGATTGGATGTCCGAGGTGCGTGGAATGGTCGGCCGGGAATACGGCCGGGTCTACGCCTGGGACCAGGTGAATGAACCCATGATCCGCCAGTGGTGCGAGGTCATGGGGGTGAACAACCCCCTCTACACCGATGCGGCCTACGCGGCCACCACCGAACACGGTGGCATCGTGGCGCCGCCGGCCATGCTCCAGGCCTGGTGCCTGGAGGGGCTGCACATGAACAACTACCCGCCGGGCTCCACCACCGAGAACCCCTACGAGGTCCTCAAGCTGATGGAAGGCCAGGGCTATGCCTCGGTGGTGGCGGTCAATTCCGACCTGAGCTTCGAGCGCTACGTGAAGCCGGGCGAACGCCTCTACTACACCACCCGCCTGGACGCGGTGGGCGAGCAGAAGACCACCGCCCTGGGCACCGGCTACTTCGTCACCCTGGTGATGAACTTCTTCTCCGAGAAGCCAGCGGGGGACGAGCCGGTGGGCTCGCTGCTGTTCCGCGTCTTCAAGTTCCGCCCGGCCAACCCGGTCAAGCCGGTGGAGGAGGGCAGCGCGGTCGCGGCCGTGCCCAAGTACAAGCGCCCCCGGCCCGGCATCAGCGACGACACCCGCTTCTTCTGGGAGGGCGTCGAAGCCGGCCAGCTGCGCATTCAGCGCTGCAAGGGTTGCGGCAGCCTGCGCCACCCGCCGGGGCCGGTGTGTCCCAGCTGCCAGTCCTTCGAATGGGACTACGTCGAAGCCGCCGGGACCGGCCAGCTGTATTCCTTCGTGGTGATGCACTACCCCGAGGTGCCGCCCTTCGACTACCCGAACCCGGTCGGCCTGATCGAGCTCGATGAAGGTGTGCGCCTGATCGCCGGGCTGGTGGGGGTCAAGCGGGACGAGATCCGCATCGGCCAGCGCGTCAAGGTGGAGTTCCAGACCTTCGATGACGGGCTGACCCTCCCCATGTTCCGGCCGCTCGAGCCTTGAGGAGAGATCCATGGACTTTCAACTGAGCGACGACCAGCGCGCCATTGCCGACATGGCCGGCAGCCTGTTCGGCGACCTGTGCAGTGACGACCGGCTGCGTGCCTCCACCACGTCCGGCGAGACCTGGATGGCCGACCTGTGGGCCAAGTGCGTCGAGACCGGCCTGCATGCCCTGGCCATCCCCGAAGAGGCGGGCGGCAGCGGGCTGGGCATGACCGAGCTGATGCTGGTGCTCGAGGCCCAGGGGCGCGGCCTCGGTCTGGTGCCCCTGTGGCGGCACCAGCTCGCCGCCGCCGCGCTGACCCGCTTCGGCGGCCCCGCCCACCAGGCCCTGATCGGGCAGGCGGTGGCCGGCGAGTGCCTGCTGAGCGTGGCACTGGACAGCCTGGCCAGTGCCTCCGGCGTGGGCCTGGAGGCGCGCGCCGAGGGGGATGGCTTCGCCCTCCACGGCCGGGTGCCGGCGGTGCCCCTGGGCATGGAGTCGGCGGCGGTGCTGCTGCCGGTCCGAACCCCCGAGGGCCTGCGTGTGGTGGTGCTGCGGCTGGATGCGCCGGGTGTGGACAAGATCGCCGGTGTGCTTACCCACGGTGAGGGGGCGGCTGAACTCCATTGCCGGGGTGTGCTGCTGAGCCGCGCCGACCTGTTGCCGGCCGACACCCTGGCCTGGCTGGAGTCGCGCTCCATCGCCGCGCTGGCGGCCCTGCAGCTCGGGGTCAGTGCCGAACAGCTGCGCCGCACCGTCGCCTATGTGGCGGAACGGGTCCAGTTCGAGCGCCCGATCGGCAGCTTCCAGGCCGTGCAGATGAGCCTCGCCGACGCCCACATGGCCATCGAGGCCCTGCGCTCCACCCTGTGGCAGCTGGTCTACCGGCTCGACGCCGGACTGCCGGCCGGGCCCGAGGCGCTGGCCACCCGCTACCTGGCCTGCGAGACGGGCCACTTGGTGGGCCACCGCGCGCAGCACGTGCATGGGGGCATCGGGGTCGATCTCACCTACCCGATCCACCGCTACCTCTACTGGAGTCGGGCCCTCGGCCTGGCCCTCGGCGGCAGTGCCGCCACCCTGGAACGCCTGGGCGACTGGCTCGCCCACAACGACACGCTGGGATGGAAATATGACCTCGCAGAACACCCGACGCTTTGACGCAGTGCGCCCCGGCGAGACCCTGCCGGCGCTGCCGATCCCGATCACCGTGGCCCTCATCGCCAGCGGTGCCATCGCCACCCGGGACTACTTCCCCGGCCACCACGACAAGGACGCCGCCCGCGCCCTGGGCTCGCCCCACGTCTTCATGAACATCCTCACCACCAGCGGCCTGGCCCAGCGCTATGTCGAGGAGTGGGCCGGCCCCGCCGCCGTCTTCAAGGACCTGAAGATCAAGCTCGGCGCGCCCAACTACCCGGGTGACACGATGACCTTCACGGGCGAGGTGAGCCACGCCGACGCGGCCAGCCGCACGGTGGTGGTGAGCCTCAAGGGCAAGAATTCCATGGGCAACCACGTGACCGGCACGGCCACGCTGGTCCTGCCCTGAGCGGGAGCAGATGCAGATGAACGACATGAACATCGCCGGTCGCGCCGCCATTGCCGGCCTGGGCGCCACCGAATTCTCCAAAAACTCCGGCCGCACCGAGCTGCGCCTGGCCATGGAGGCCGTGCTGGCCGCCCTGGCCGACGCGGGCATCGACCCCAGCGAGGTGGAGGGCTTCAGCTCCTACACCATGGACAAGGTGCCGGAGTACGAAATCGCCCGCCTGCTTGGCTGCAAGAACGTCAAGTTCTTCTCCCAGATCCCCCACGGGGGCGGTGCCGCCTGCGCGCCGCTGGTGCATGCCGCGATGGCGGTGGCCACCGGCCTGGCCAAGACCGTGGTGGTCTTCCGGGCCATGAACGAGCGCTCCTGGTACCGCTTCGGCACCGGCGACTATGGCTTCGGGGCCACGCCGATCTTCGAGAACGTGAACTACGGCTGGTACATGCCCTACGGCTTCCACACCCCGGCGGCCTGGGTGGGCATGTTCGCCCAGCGCTACATGCACACCTACGGCGCCACCACCGAGGACTTCGGCCGCGTCTCGGTGGCCGTGCGCGACTTCGCCGCCACCAACCCGGCGGCCTTCTTCTACGGCAAGCCCATCACCCTGGAAGAGCACCAGGCCTCCAAATGGATCGCCGAGCCCCTGCGTCTGCTCGACTGCTGCCAGGAGTCCGACGGCGCCGTGGCGATGGTCATCACCTCCGTTGAACGGGCCCGCGATCTCAAGCAGAAGCCGGTGCTCATCAAGGCCGGCTCCCAGGGCATCACCGAAGGCCAGCAGAGCATGACCTCCTACTACCGCGACGACATCACCGGCCTGCCGGAGATGGGCGTGGTGGCGAAGGAGCTCTATGCCCAGTCCGGCCTCGGCCCCGACGCCTTCCAGACCGCGGTGATCTACGACCACTTCAGCCCCTTCGTGCTGCCCCAGCTGGAGGAGTTCGGCTTCTGCAAGCGCGGCGAGGCCAAGGACTTCGTCCGTGCCGGTCACCACGCCCGCGGCGGCACGCTGCCGATCAACACCCACGGCGGCCAGCTCGGCGAGGCCTACATCCACGGCATGAACGGCGTTGCCGAGGCCGTGCGCCAGGTGCGTGGCACGGCCGCCAACCAGGTGGCCGGGGTGGAGAACGTGCTGGTCACCGCCGGTACCGGCGTGCCCACCAGCGGCCTGATCCTGGGTTGCGCCTGAGGAGGATGCCATGTTCGTCGATCTGACCCCCGAGCAGCACGCCCTGCGCCTCAAGGTGCGGGACTACTTCCAGAACCTGATGACCCCCGAGCTGCGTGCCGCCCTGCGCGGCATGGAGGGCGGCGAGCTGTACCGCGACACGATCCGCCGGATGGGCCGCGACGGCTGGCTGGCCCTCGGCTGGCCGAAGGCCCACGGTGGCCAGGGCTACAGCGCCACCGAGCAGCTGATCTTCTTCGAGGAGGCCAACATCGCCGGGGCGCCGCTGCCCTTCGTGACCATCAGCACCGTCGGCCCGGCCCTCATGGAGTTCGGTACCGACAAGCAGAAGGCGAAGTTCCTTCAGGGCATCGCGGCCGGTGAGATCCTTTTCTCCATCGGCTACTCGGAGCCGGGTGCCGGCTCCGACCTGGCGGCCCTCAAGACCACCGCCCGGCTGGAAGGCGACCACTTCCTGGTCAATGGCAACAAGCTGTGGACCTCCGGTGCCGAGGCTGCCGACTACATCTGGCTGGCGGCCCGCACCGACCCGACCCTGCCGCGCCACAAGGGCATCTCGATCCTGATCCTGGACACGCAGGAGGCCGGCTTCTCCCATACCGTGATCCCGACCTGCAGCAACCCGACCGCGGCCACCTACTACGACAATGTGCGTGTTCCGGCCGACATGCTGGTGGGCAAGCTCAACGGTGGCTGGCAGTTGGTCACCTCCCAGCTCAACCACGAGCGCCTTGGGCTGGGGGCCTGGTCCGACAAGGTGGCGGGGCTGTTCCGCCGGGTCTTCCTGTGGGCCCGGGCCCAGGACGAGAGCGGCCAGCGCGCCGTCGACGCCCCATGGGTGCGCAGCCTGCTGGCCGAGTGCTATGCCCGCCTGGAGGCGATGCGCCTGATCAACTTCCGCATCGCCGCCGACCTGGAGCAGGGCCGCATGGACGTGGCCCTGGCCTCCAGTACCAAGGTGTATGGTTCCGAGTCGGCCATCGAGATCCTGCGCAAGCTGTCGGAGATCGTCGGCGCCGCCGGCCTGGTGCGTTCCGGCTCCGCGGCGGCCGTGCTGCTGGGGGAGCTGGAGTACGAACTGCGCGCCTCGGTGACCCTCACCTTCGGCGGCGGCACCAACGAGATCCAGCGCGGGCTGATCGCCCAGTTCGGCCTGGGCATGCCCCGGGCCATGTAGGCCCGGGACCACAAGGATGACGCAATGAGCACGATTGACGAGTTCCGCAAGGAAGTCCGCGCCTGGCTGGAGGCCAACTGCCCGCCCGCCATGCGCACCCCGACGCCGGATGGCGGGTTGATCTTCGGCGGCCGGCAGGTCAGCTTCCAGTCCGAAGACCAGCGCCTGTGGTTCGAGCGCATGCGCGACAAGGGCTGGTTCGCTCCGGACTGGCCGGCGGAGTATGGCGGCGGCGGCCTGAGCGCCGAGCAGACCGCGGTGCTGGAGGCCGAGATGCGCCGCCTCCACTGCCGCCCGGCGCAGATCAATCTGGGCATCTGGATGCTCGGCCCGGTGATCCTGGAGTTCGGCACGGAAGAACAGAAGCAGACCCTGCTCAAGCCCATGACCCGCGGCGAGATCCGCTGGTGCCAGGGCTTCTCCGAGCCCAATGCCGGCTCCGACCTGGCCAGCCTGAAGACCTCGGCGGTGGATCAGGGCGATCATTTTCTGGTGAATGGCACCAAGATCTGGACCTCTTACGGCGACAAGTCCGACTGGATGTACGCCCTGGTGCGCACCGATCCGTCGGCGCCCAAGCATCGCGGCATCAGCCTGATCGTGCTGGACATGCAGTCGCCCGGCATCACCGTCACGCCCATCGACCTGATCAGCGGCAAGTCGTCCTTCTGCCAGGTCTTCTTCGACAACGTGAAGGTGCCCAAGGGCCAGCTGATCGGCCCGCTCCATGGGGGCTGGACCCTGGCCAAGGCGCTGCTCCAGCACGAGCGGCGGGCCATGTCCAAGTTCGGCGAGTTCAGCCTGCCGACCCACTTCGACCTGATGAGCCTGGCGGAGCGCTACCTGCCGTCTGCCACGTCCGCCGCGCCGGCGGACATCGCCCTGCGCGCCCGCGCCGTGGCGATGTCCATGGAGGAGCACAGCTACACCCTCACCGTGCAGCGCATGGGTGAGGAGATGCGCGCCCGCCAGAACGTGTCGGGGCTGATGTCCATCATGAAGCTGGTGCACTCCGAGCAGGAGAAGGACAAGTTCGAGATCCTCCTCGACCTGATGGGCCACCGCGCCCTGGGCTGGGAAGGGGATGAATTCACCGAACAGGAGCGGGCCCTGACCAAGGCCTGGCTGGGCAGCTTCGCCCAGACCATTGCCGGCGGCTCGTCCGAGGTGCAGCTGAACGTCATCGCCAAGCGGGTGCTCGAGTTGCCCGAAGGCAAAGAGAGCAAGTGAGGAGGCGCCGATCATGAGTCTGGTTTATTCCGAAGAGCAGCGCCTGCTGGCCGACACCGCCAGCGAGTTCCTGGCTGCCCGAAGCCCGGTCAGCGCCCAGCGCCGGCTGCGTGACGAGGGGGCGGCCGAAGGTTTCGACGCGGCCCTGTGGCAGGAGATGGTGAACCTGGGGTGGAGTGCCATCCCCTTTCCCGAGTCCCTCGGCGGCCTGGCGTTCGGCTGCAAGGGCCTGGGCGCCGTCTTCGAGCAGTTCGGCGCCAGGCTGAGCGCCGCGCCGCTGCTCTCCAGCATCGTGCTGGGTGGCTCGGCCGTGGAGCTGGCCGGTTCGCCCGCGCAGCAGGCCGAATGGTTGCCGGCCTTGATCGCCGGGGAGCGGCGCATCGCCCTGGCGGTGGACGAGCAGCCTCGCCACGCCCCGGCCGACACCGCCCTGGCGGCCCGCCGCGAAGGGCAGGGCTGGGTGCTGACGGGTGACAAGCTGTGCGTGGTGGACGGCGTGGGCGCCGACGCCTTCGTGGTGCTCGCCCGCAGCGCCGGACAGCCGGGCGACACGGCCGGGCTGAGCCTCTTCCTGGTGCCCGCCGATGCCGCCGGCCTGTGCGTCTCACCGGTGAAACTGGTGGATTCCCGCAACCACGCCCGGCTGCGCCTGGACGCGGTGCGGGTGGATGCCGCTGCGCTGCTGGGCGCCGAGGGCGAAGCCTGGGCGGCCCTCGATGCGGCCCTCGACCGGGGCCGCGTATGCCTGGCCGCCGAGCTGCTGGGGGCCTCCCAGGCGCTGTTCGACACCACCGTCGAGTACCTGAAGACGCGGGTTCAGTTCGACGTGCCCATCGGTTCCTTCCAGGCCCTGCAGCACCGGGCCGCCTGGTGCTACACCCACCTGCAGCTGGCGCGCAGCACCGTGATGGCCGGGCTCGCCGCCCTCGACGACGCCTCGCTGGATGCGGCCGGCCGCGCCCGCCTGGTCAGCCTGGCCAAATGGAAGGCTGGCGAGACCGCCCATCTGGTCAGCCGCGAGGCGGTGCAGATGCATGGCGGCATGGGGGTCACCGACGAGCTGGACGTGGGCCTGTTCCTGAAACGCATCCGGGTGGCCCAGGCCTGCCTCGGCGATGGGGATTTCCATTGCCAGCGCTACGCCGACGCCGGCCGGGAGGGTTGAGGTGGCGCGGGGCGTCGGCTTCCTGCCGCTCCTCGCCGGCCCCGGCTGGGCGCGGCCATGCTGAGCCTGCTGATGCCGGCCGCGCCCAGCCGTGACGAGCTGTTCGCCCGCCACGGCGAACGCTACCGTTGGCTGGCACTGCTCACCGTGGCCATCGGCGTGATCGCCGCGGTGCTCGCCACCACCAGCTTCAGCGTGGCGGTGCCGGCGATGGGCGCTTACTGGGGCATGGGCCAGGACCGGGTCCAGTGGGTCATCACCGGCTACATGGCGGCCATGACCGTCGCCATGCTGCCCACCCCCTGGCTGCTGGATCGCTACGGCTTCCGGCGGGTCTTCCTGGGGACGGTGCTGTTCCTCGGGCTGACCAGCCTGGCCGGCGCTCTGGTCAGCGACTTCACCGGCACCGTGGCGATCCGCCTGCTGCAGGGGGCCGCCGCCGGCGTGCAGCAACCCCTGTCGATGGTGGTGGTGATGCGCCTCTTCCCGCCTGGCCGGCAGGGCAGGGCGACGGGGCTCCTCAGCTTCGGCATCGTGCTGGCCCCGGCGGTGGCGCCGACCCTGGCCGGCGTGCTGCTTGAGCACTTCGGCTGGCAGTCGATCTTCCTGCTGAGCGTGCCCTTCTGCCTGCTCGCCGGTGTGCTGGCGGCCCATCTGCTGCCCCGGGCGGACGACCTCCAGCGGCGTCCCTTCGACTGGTATGGCGTGGCGCTGCTGAGCGTCATGACCCTGGTGCTCATCGAGTGGGTGGCCAGCCTGCGCGCTGACGGCCCGCTGGCCACCTGGAGCCTGGTGCAGGCGGGCATCGCGCTGCTGTCGGCCGGCCTCTTCGTCCGCCATGCCGGGCGCGCCGCCGCACCGATCTTCTCCCTCGAGCTGTTCCACGAGCGCGCCTTCGCGATGGGCATCCTGGTGTCCTTCGCCTACGGGGTCGGGGTGTATGCCTCGAGCTACCTGATTCCGGTCTTCCTGCAGAACGCCCTGGGCTTCGGTGCCACGCCCGCCGGCCTGGCCCTGATGCCCTCCGGTTTCGTGCTGGCCGTCACCATCCCGCTGGCCGGCATGGTGGCCGATCGGCACTCGCCCCGCTGGATCACCGTGGCCGGCATGCTGGTCTTTGGCCTGTCCTTCCTCTACTTCGGCCTGCGCGGCAGCGCGGTGAGCTATGCGGAGATCCTGTGGGACACGATGATCGGGCGCGTCGGCCTGGGCCTGATCATCCCGGCCCTCACCCTCGCCACCCTGCGCCATCTGCAGCCCCGCCTGATGGGCGAGGCCTCGATGGTCAACAACTATGTCCGCCAGCTCGGCGGGGTGCTGGGTATCGCCATCGTGGCGGTCTTCGTGGAGTGGCGCATCACCCTTCATGGCGGCACGCCGCAGGGCGTCGATGCGGCCTATTCGGAAGCCTTCCTGCTGCTTACCGCCACCTTCCTGCTCGCCACGGTGGCGGCGCTGCGGATGAAACCACGGGCGTGAGGTTGGCGGGCCGGGCAGGTCAGTGGGTCAGTGGGTCAGGGCGCAGGCTGGCCCAGCACCGCTTGGTAGACCGCCAGGTCCGCGGCCGAAAAGCACGCGAAGCTGACCTCCCGGATCCCGGGGAAGGCGGCTGCCGCCGCCCGTACGCTGGCCACCGCGACAGGGGCGGCCAGTTCGATCGGGTAGCCATAAACGCCCGTGCTGATGCTGGGAAAGGCGAGCGTCGCCAGCCCTTCGGCGGCAGCGATCTCGATCGAGCGGCGGTAGCACGAGGCGAGCAGCGCCGGCTCCCCGTTCTCACCCCCGTGCCACACGGGGCCCACCGTATGGATGACGAAGCGGGCGGGCAGGCGGTAGCCCCGGGTGATTTTGGCATCGCCCGTGCTGCAGCCGCCCAGCTGCCGGCATGCGTGCAGCAGCTCGGGGCCGGCGGCACGATGAATCGCACCATCGACACCGCCCCCGCCGAGCAGGGACGAGTTGGCGGCATTGACGATGGCGTCGACCGCCAGCGTGGTGATGTCGGCCTGGATGGCGAGGATTCGTGCGGGCATGGTCGGGGTGTTGTCCGGTGCTGAACTGATAGGGAGCGAGGGGATAGGCGGAGGCATGGCAGTCCGGGTTCAGCCGCCCTTGTCCGGCTCGTGCATCCACGTCGGGATGTTCCGTTGGCCATGAAGCACGCGCCAGACGTCGACCTGGTCAGGCCGTTCCATATAGAAAACCAAATACGGGTATCGGCTCAAGGGCCAGACACGCAGGCCTGGTAGATCGAGTTGGTGGGCGTAACGTGGTGAGCCCGAGCCGGGATGGCGGCCAATGTGGGTGTAGGCCGCTCCAGTGCGTCGATGAATCCCGAGGCTGCTTGCGTTCCAGCTTCATCCAGATAGAAAGCAATGGCTTCATCAACGTCGCGGTTGGCCTGCTCGCGCGGGATGACTGGCCTAGTCTTCACCCTTGGTGGTCAGCCTTATGCACGCGGGCCCGCAGGCCTTCGAAGTAGGCGTCGTCGGCCGGCGTTGCAGGTGCGGAGGAGGCCCCCGCCATAAGCAGGCTGCGCAGGTGCACCCTATCCTGATCCTTGCGGATCAACTCGCGCACATACTCGCTGCTCGTGCCATAGCCGCGCTGGTTGACCTGTTCGTCGACAAAGGACTTGAGGGCGTCGGGAAGAGAAATGTTCATCGTGCTCATGCCTGCAGGCTAGAGGGCCTGCCAAAATTTGGCAAGCCGGTCTTCTCTATCCAGATGCCCATGGGGTGAAGAGGAGGTCGGTGCCGGGATCATCCCGAACCGGGCGCTTCTCGACCCGCTACCCGATGCAGCGCACGCCCTGATCGGGCGTGTGCGGGGCCGGCTTCCTGCTCCGGACCCGCACACATCCTCACACCCGGTTGCCCGCCGCGAAGCCCGACGCCAGGGCGCCTTCGATGTAGCCGATGGCGGCGCCGTCGCCGGCGGTGATCACCGGCACCCTGACGCTTTCCAGCTCCCGTGCCAGACGGTCGTCCGGGCGGGCGCCGATGGCCAGCACCACGGAATCCGCAGGCAGGCTGCGGGTCTCGCCGTCCTGGGTGGTGTAGGTCACCGCCTTGCTGCCGATCTCGGTCACGGTGGCCTGGGTCAGCAGTTCGGCCTTGTGCTGGCGCAGGCTGTCGAGCACCCGCCAGCGCCGCACGATCGACAGCTCCCGGCCGAGGCTGGGGCCTTCCTCCAGCACGGTGACCTGGCGGCCGCGGTCCACCAGAAACTCCGCCAGCTCCAGGCCGACCAGCCCGCCGCCGATGATCGCCACGCGTTTGCCCAGGGGCATCCACAGGCGCGACAGGTTCTGGATGGCGTCGCTGCTGTCGGTGACGCCGGCCAGGCTGCCGGCCTTCATCAGCGCGCGCTGGCCGAAGGACAGCTTGCGCTTGGCGATTTCCTCGGCCCGGTCATCGGTCATCAGGCGGCGCAGTTCGTCGCCGGACCACACGTGATCCTGCTCCGCGCCGGGGATGGCCGGGGCGCTGCGTTCGGCGCCGGTGGCGACGATCACCGCATCGGCCTTGAGCTCGCGGAGCAGGGCCGGGGTGGCGGCGGTGCCCAGCATCAGCTGGATCGGCAGCTTCTTCACCTGACGTACCAGGTGGTCGAGCAGGGCGCCGTTCTCGGCGTAGGCCAGGCCGGCGAAGAAAAGGGTGCCACCGAGCCGGCCGCTGCGCTCGACCAGGGTCACCCGGTGGCCGCGCAGCGCGGCCACCCGCGCCGCCTCCAGGCCGGCCGGGCCACCACCCACCACCACGATGTGGGCGGGGCTGGCCACGGGGTTCAGGCGGGTCTCGAACTCATGGCCGGTGAGGGGATTCACCGCGCATTTGACGCGCTGGTTGATGAAGATCTGGCTGACGCAGGCGTAACAGTAGATGCACGGCCGGATGTCTTCCGGGCGGTTCTCGATGAGCTTGCGGGGCAGCTCCGGGTCGGCGAGCAGCTTGCGCGCCATCGCCACGAAGTCGCACTGGCCGGCGCCGATGGCGGTGTCGGCCACCTCCGGCTCCAGGCGCCCGACGGCGATCACCGGGATGCGCAGCCCGGCCTTGATCTCCGCGGCCCACGGCAGGAAGCCCGCCTTCTGCTGGACCAGGGGCGCCTCGGTGAAGGCCACCCCGGTGCTGGTGTTGGCATAGGCCGACACGCTCACCGCGTCCACGCCGGCTGCTTCGGCCATGCGTGCCACGGCCTTGGCGTCGTCCAGGGTGATGCCGCCCGGGGTGCGGATCTCCTCCGCGTCCAGGCGCAGCCATACCGGGAAGTCGGCACCGACCCGGGCGCGCACCGCGGCGATCACCTCCAGGAGCATCCGCGCCCGGTTCTCCAGGGGGCCGCCGTACTCATCGTCGCGCTTGTTGTAATAGGCGGACAGGAAGCCGGCGATGATGTAGCTGTGGGCGGCGTGGATCTCCACCCCGTCGAAGCCGGCGCGCCGGGCCCGTTCGGCAGCGGCGGCGAACCATTCGGCCATCTGGGCGATGTCGGCCTTGTCCATCACCCGGATCTTCACGCCGGCCTTCTCGCGCCCCTTGCTGGAGCTGATGAAGGCGCCCAGCTCTTCGCGGGTGAGGGCCTGCATCATGTCGGTCTTGAGCGGCGGCGGCATCGACGGCACCCACAGCTCGCGGCCTTCGGCCAGGTCCCGCACCGAGGTCTTGCCGGCGTGCTGCAGCTGCATCGCCACCTTGGCGCCGTGGCGGTGCACCCGCTCGGCCAGGGCCGTCAGGCCGGGCACGAAACGCTCCTCGGAGACCCCCACCTGAAAGGGCTCGGCGGTGCCGGCCGGGTAGGCGATGGCGCACACGCCCATGATCAGCAGCCCGGCGCCACCGGCGGCACGGGCCTCGTAATAGGCCTGGATGCGCTCGCCGCAGGTCCCGTCGGACTCGGCGAAGTTGGAGCCCATCGGGGCCATCACGATGCGGTTGCGCAGTTCCATCCGGCCGATGCGGCCGGGGCGCAGCAGATTGTCGAAAGTGCCCATGGTGGTCAGCCCTGCTTCAGGAAGTCGATACAGCTGCGGTTGAACAGGTCGGTGTGCTCCACCTGCACCCAGTGGCCACAGCGGTTGAGCATGATGAAACGGGCCTGCGGTGCGTGCTCGAGAATCTTCATGGCGCCGCTGGCCGGGTTGAAATTGTCGTTGATGCCCCAGAAGCCGAGGATCGGGCACTGCAGCTCGTGCAGGCGCTCCGTCATGTCGGGCACCATCATCGTCGAGAACAGGTTGGCCGGCTGGGTGGCCGCCACCGCCGCGCGTTCGGCCAGCAGCGCATCGTCCAGCAGGGACGCATCGTAGAGCTGGAGCGCCATCACGTGGCGCATCTGCTCGATGCCCATCGGGCCCGCGGCGTAGGTGTCCACCATGCGCCGGATGCCCTTCATGCGGAAGTAGGTTTCGCGTTCCTCCACGCCGCCGGGGGCCATCAGGATCAGGCGCTCCACCAGCTCAGGGCGGGCCAGGGCCTGGCCCAGGGCGATCGCGCCACCCAGGGAGTTGCCCAGCAGGGTGCAGCGGTTGACCCCGATCACCTCCAGGAAGGCCGTCAGCCGGGACACGAAGAAGTCCAGGTTGTACTGGGCGTCGGCGGGCTTGTCGGAGCGGCCGAAGCCGGGCAGGTCCAGCACGATGTTGCGGAAGCCCGCGGCGGAAAAAGCCGGATGGTTGGTCTTGAAGTTGCTGTGGCCGCTGGCCCCCGGCCCGCTGCCGTGCAGCCACACCACCACCGGCCCTTGGCCCGAGTCCAGGTAGTGCAGACGCATGCCGTCCGGCAGTTCGGCCATGCGGTCGAGGGGAAGGGGAAGGTCCTGCAGGGTCATCGCTCGTCTCTCCTGGTTGGTGTGCTTTCGCCCGATGGACGGGCGCCACTGTCGATCCTCTCCGGTGCGCCCTGCGGCGGCATCGTCCGTTCAGACCAGCCCGGCCGGTCCCGCCTGACCCGCTGCCGGTGATCCCCCCGTACTTAGTCTTTCCGGACGATGTTGCCCGGCCCGGGCAGGCGAATGATGGGCAGCGAGAACGCGACAGCCAAAGCCGCGAAAGGGGCGTCCACAGCCCCGCCCACCGCAACCTGCAGCACAGACCGGGGAGACATGTGCATGAGCGCAAACGATGCACCACCGAATTTGACCGATCCGAACCAGGGCTGCGTGCCCCGGGAAGTCACCCAGGCGCGCCTGGACCGCCGCGCCGCCGCCAGCGCCCTGATCAAGCCGGGCGACCTGTACACCCTGGCCGACCGGGTCGAGGAAACGGCCGCCCGCCAGGGGGAACGCCCCTTCCTGCTGTATGGCACGCAGCGCTACAGCTACGCCGAGCTCGATGCCCGGGCCAACCAGGTGGCCCATGCCGCCTTTGCCCGTGGCCTGCGTCCCGGTGACGTGTGCGGCCTGGCCATGGAGAACCGGCCCGAGTTCTTCTTCACCTGGTTCGGGCTGGTCAAGCTGGGGGTGGTGGTGGCCTTCATCAACACCCAGGTCAGTGGCCGCCCGCTGGTGCACGCGCTGGAGACCACCCGCGCCCGCGCCGTGGTGGTGGGGGAAGAATGTCTGGCCAACTTCGCCGCCACCGAGGGGCTGCCCGCGCTGCCCTTGTGGTGGCTGGCCGATGCCGAGAAGCCCTACACCGGCCCGGGCGGCGACACCGCTGACCGGCGCTTCGACGCCGATGTGGCGGCCGCGCCGCGCAGCGCCTTTCCGCGCAGCCACCGTGCCGCCATCACCGCCGAGACACCGACCCTGCTGATCTTCACCTCCGGCACCACCGGCCTGCCCAAGGCGGCCCGCTACAGTCACATGCGCTGGCTCAGCTCCGGCGACGTAATGGAGGTGACCATCGGAGCCACCCAGGACGACGTCTTCTATTGCTGCCTGCCGCTCTACCACGGCGCCGCTGCGACCTCCGTGACCTCCACCGCCCTGCGTGCCGGTGCGGCCATCGCCCTGCGGCGCAAGTTCAGCACCCGCGAGTTCTGGCAAGACGTGCGCAACAAGGGCATCACCGTGTGCCAGTACATCGGCGAGATCTGCCGCTACCTGATGAACCAGCCGGCCGGTCCCGACGACCGGCGCCACGGCCTGCGCTGCATGATGGGGGCCGGCCTGACGCCGGAGATCTGGCAGCGCTGGATCGAGCGCTTCGGTGAGGTGCAGATCTTCGAAGGCTGGGGCTCCACCGAGGCCAACACCGCCCTGATCAACGTGGACAACCGCATCGGCTCCTGCGGCCGGGTGCCCTACTGGGAGAAGACCAACTTCCGGCTGGTGCGCTACGACATCGAGAGCGACACCCATCCGCGGGACGACCGCGGCTTCTACCTGCTGTGCAAGCCCGGCGAGGTGGGGGAGGGGCTGGGCTACATCGTCAATCACCCGCAGATCGGTGGCGGTCGCTTCGAGGGCTATACCTCGGCCGAGGCCACCGAGAAGAAGATCCTGCGCAACGTCTTCCAGGAAGGCGACGCCTTCTGGAGTTCCGGCGACCTGCTGCGCTACGACGAGGACGGTTACTTCTATTTCGTGGACCGCATCGGCGACACCTTCCGCTGGAAGAGCGAGAACGTGTCCACCCAGGAGGTGGCCGACGCCCTGTCCGACTGCCCGGGGGTCGAGCTCATCAACATCTACGGTGTGCAGGTGCCGGCGCACGAAGGCCGCGCCGGCATGGCCGCCATCGTCATGCAGCCGGGCCGTGTCTTCGATCCGGCAGCCTTCTACGCCCTCACCGAGGCCCGCCTGCCGCGCTACGCGGCGCCCCAGTTCGTGCGCGTCTCGCGGGAGGCCGACATGACCGCCTCGTTCAAGCTGCGCAAGGTGGATCTGCAGCGCCAGGGCTACGACCCGGCGGCCTTCGACGATCCGCTGTATGTGCGGGACGAAGCGCAGGGCAGCTACGTGCCCTGGTCCCCGGAGGTGCTGGCCCGGGTGGGTTACGCCCCCTTCCTGGCGCGGAGCGCAGCGGAGCAGGGGAGCTGAAAGGGCAGGGCGGCGGCCTAGTCCGTTTGGACGATGCCGCGCCATGCGCCGCGTCGCAACCTGCCAGTGCGCCATCCAGGCGACACAACACAAGAGTGCCCTCAAGGGGCCGGAGGAGATCACATCATGTTCATCAAAGCCTGCGCCATCAGCATTGCCCTGAGCTGTCTGGGCATCAGCGTCTTCGACAAGAAACCCGAGGCCGGGAGCGAGTGCAAGGGGAGCGACCCGCAGTGCCCGCCCGCCCAGGCCCTGGCCACCGGCAGCAACCACATGTATGCGGCGCTGATGGCCCGCTGATACCTGTCTTCCACCCGGGGGGCTGTAGGGGCGGCTTCGGCCGCCCTTCGCGCTTGAATCTCCGACAGACCCTTGATCACCTTCCGCGAGGATGGCTGTAGGGGCGGCTTCAGCCGCCCAGCGTGCGTTGATCAATGTTCGCAGGTGCTTGATCGAGGTCCGCGGGCGGCTGAAGCCGCCCCTACAGTTCCTCGCTCGAAGTCCGGGATCCTCCCTCATCTCCCCGACCTAGTCGATTTGAACGATTTCCCCAGCATCGCCCTGTGGCATCGTGCCGCCATGGACCGGCCGATGCCGGAAATTCAACAGAGGTGATGCACACATGGGACTCAAGGGAAACGCTGCGATCGTGGGCGCGGCACAGTACAGGCCGGAGAAGTACCAGACGGCACCGCGCATGTTCCATCTGGAGCAGGTCGCCGACCTGGCCTCGCGGGCGCTGGCGGATGCCGGCCTGCGGGCCGATGACATCGACGGGCTGGTGATCAACGGCCCGCAGTTCCACGAGGCTTCCGTCTTCGTGCCGGCGATGGCCGCCGAATACCTGGGCCTCAACCTGAATTTCGCCGAGGTGGTGGACCTGGGTGGCTGCACCTCGGTGGCGATGGTGTGGCGTGCCGCGATGGCCATCGAGATGGGCCTGTGCCAGGCCGTCCTGTGCGTGCTGCCGGCCCGCATGGCGCCGCTGGGGCCCGACGAGGACCCGGCCTGGATGGCCCGCGCAATGCGTTACGGCGGCCACAGCACGGCCTTCGGTGCCCCCGAGGCGGAGTTCGACCTGCCCTACGGCCACATGGGCCAGAACACCGGCTACGCCATGATCGCCCAGCGCTACGCCGCCCAGTACGGCTACGACCCGCTGGCCATGGCCAAGATCGCGGTGGATCAGCGCAGCAACGCCCTGGCCAACCCGGATGCCATGTTCTTCGGCAAGCCCCTCAGCGCCGAGGAGGTGCTGGCGAGCAAGATGGTGGCTGATCCGCTGCACGTGCTCGAGATCGTCATGCCGGTAGCCGGCGGTGCGGCGGTGATCGTCGCCTCGAAGGAGCTGGCCGCCAAGGCCCGCCACCGTGGCGCGGCGATCAAGGGCTTCGGCGAGCACCTGAGCTTCAAGTCGCCCACCTACGCCGCCGACATGACCCGCACCCCCATCGGCCCCGCCGCTGCCCGCGCCTTTGCGATGGCCGGCCTGAAGCCCGCTGACGTGGATGCGGCGCAGATCTACGACTGCTACACCATCACCGTGCTGCTGACCCTCGAGGACGCCGGCTTCGCCCCCAAGGGCGAGGGCATGCGCTGGGTGCGCGAGCACGACCTGACCTGGCGCGGCAACTTCCCGATGAACACCCATGGCGGCCAGTTGAGCTTCGGTCAGGCCGGTAGCGCCGGGGGCATGTCCCAGGTCATCGAGGCCTTCACCCAGATCTCCGGCCGTGCCGGCGAGCGCCAGCTCAAGCGTTGCGACACGGTCTTCGTATCCGGCACCGGCGGCGTGATGAGCGAGCAGGGCGCATTGATTCTCCAGGGAGCTTGAAGCATGTCCACCAACAAACCGATGCCCGTCCAGACCGACATCTCGGCCCCCTTCTGGGACGGCCTCAAGCGCGGCAGCCTGACCATTCCCCGCTGCAACAGCTGCGGCCACTGGATCTTCTACCCGCGCCGGCACTGCGACAAATGCTGGTCCCACGACGTGGCCTGGCAGGAGGTGAGCGGTGCCGGCAGCCTGTACACCTACACCCTGACCCGCGTTCCCACCCTGCCGGATTTTGCCGACGAGATGCCCCAGGCCCTGGCCGTGGTCGAACTGGATGAAGGGGTGCGCATCAACACCACCCTGGTCGGCCTCGCCGAGGACGAGATCCGGGTCGGCATGCGTCTCAAGCCGGTGTTCGACACGGTGCGTGACGACGGCAGCACGCTGCTGCGCTTCACGGGCGTCGACAAGACCATCACGCCCAGGGGGCAGACGCCCGCCGCTGTGCAGCCGGAGACTCCGGCGCCGGCTGTCTCCGTGGTCAAGGTGCCGGTCGGTGACGAGGCGGCCATGCAGGCCCTGGTCACCGAGCATTTCACCCCGTGGAGCAACGAGGTGGTGGTCGACCAGGCCCTGATCGACGAGTTCGCCCGCCTGTCCGGCGACGACTACTGGATCCACACCGACCCGGACAAGGCCCGCAAGCAGGGCCCCTTCGGCGGCACCATCGCCCACGGCGCGCTGGTCCAGGTGCTCCAGTCACGCCTGAAGATCCCGCTCGGCTTCGAGGTCACCGGCTTCACCAACATGGTCAACTATGGCTCCGACCGCCTGCGCTTCCCGTCCCCCGTGCCGGCCGGCTCCCGCATCCAGGCCCGGGCCCGGGTCAAGCGCGTGGAGCGGCTGAAGAGCGGCACCCAGCTCACCCTCGAGGTGCATACCCACGTGGTCGGCGCCGAAAGGCCCAGCGTCATCAATGATCTGGTGATCCTCTACATGTAAGGCCTGTCCGTCTCCTGCGTTTCCCCCGTTGTTGTTCAGTTGTCCTCCAGCTCTGCGCCAGCCTTCTCAAGGCTGGCGTTTTTTTATCGTAAACCGGCCCGGGATCCCGCTGCAGCGGGCTTGAGCGCCTTGCGCCGGCAAGCGCTGCATGCGTAATGGCATCCAGGCGTCGGGGCCTGTGCGGGTCACGATCAGGTCTCCCGCATCAGGGCCTTGGGGACTTCGCGCGGAGAAATCAGCCCCGGTTCGGCCACCACTAGAACGGGCCACTCGACGCCGTCAATGAAGCGACATTCGACCGGGAGTACGACCTCTTCCGGCGTCCAGCCCTGCGGCTGGAAGTGGAATACCCAGCGGCCACGCAGGGGTGTCGTGACGACGGCCTTGTAATAGGTCGTTTCCGAAGACTCCTCGATCGAGATCTCGGCTGTGCCCTCACATCGATCATCGCTATCGATGCCCTGGATGGCCCGTCGAATGTGAGGCATGCCCTGAAAGACGACGGCTGCGAACAGAAGGAGTCCCCCGCCGATGGGAATCAATCCGTATTCGCGCAGTGTGAATGCCTTGTAGAACACGATCAGGGCGGGGACGACGAATATGCCCTGTGCTGCCAGGCCCACCCAGGATCTGCCCATGCTCCGCAGTGTTTCGAACTGCTCTTCCAGTGTTGAATCGCGCATCAGGGACCCGGGCCGTCAGTCGATCTTCTTGAGGTAGACACCGTATTCCACGCCGTGGATAGAAGGTGCTTGCGCCACCCTTTGAAAGCCCATGCGTCGATACATGGGCACGGCCACCTGCATGATTTCACTGGAGTGCAATGCTAGAACCGGTGCCTTGTCGCGCCGGGCGTGTTGCAGGCAGGTCTCCGTCAGTGCCCGTCCAATGCCCTGGCCACGAAAATCCGGCGATACGACCAGCATCCTCATGATGGGCCATTCGGATCTGAAAAAATCGGCCTTGGGCAGGCCGGGCCCGATGTACGCCACCGCGCCGACGATCTGCCTGTCGATCTCGGCAACCAGCAACTCTCCCGTGCCAGCCAGGGAAGACATTCCGGCAATCCGGGCCTTGAAGGTTGGCCAATCGTCGTAGGCGTTCTCGAATTGTTCGAATGCCCTCACTGCCAGGGCATTGACGCTCACGGCGTCGTCGGGGACGAATTCTCGGATATTCACCGGCATGTCCTGTATCGCGCAAGGAGCTGAGATATTCCTTTCTGCTCGCGTCGCACGTCAAGACGCCGGTCGCAATGCCCGCGGCGGTCCTCACGTTTCCGGTGCGGCGATGTCGCTGCGACGCAGCGGGCAGGCCGTGACCCCGCGCCGGCCGGGCAGGGGGCGCTTCGCTAGTCTCAACGGACGATGAGGCCTGCGCGCCCAGTTCGCACAATGCTCTCCACACATCCGAGAACCCTAGGGGAGCAGACATGATCGATATTCGCGGCCTGGCCTATTTCGTGACAGAGATCGAGCAACTGGACGAATGGCGGCGCTATGCCGAGGACGTGCTGGGCATGATGACCGCGCCGGCACCGGGCGGCGGGCTCTACGTCAAGATGGACGAGCGGCCCTTCCGCATCCTGGTGCTGGAGGGCGGCCAGCGCCGCTATGTGGCCTCCGGCTGGGAGGTCGCCGGTGAGGCCGCCTTCAAGGCTGCGCTGGTCACCCTCGGCAATGCGGGTGTCGGCTACGAGCTGGCCGGGCCCGAGCTGTGCCGCCAGCGCGGCATGCAGGCCATCGCGCTGCTCACCGACCCGTCGGGCAACCGCCACGAGCTGGGCTGGGGGCATCTCTCCGACTGCCAGCCCTTCGTCTCGCCCCAGGGCGTGCCGCGCTTCCTTACCGGCGAGATGGGCATGGGCCACACGGTGCTGCCGTCCCCCAACTTCGATGCCTCGGTGGCCTTCTTCCGGGACGTGCTCGGTTTCGGCCTCTCCGACATCTTCAACTTCCGCCCGGACCCGAACGGTCCGGCCATCCGCATCCACTTCCTGCACTGCAACAACGCCCGCCACCACAGCCTGGCGATCGCCGAGTATCCGGTGCCCAGCGGTTGCGTGCATGTGATGGTGGAGGTTGATTCGATGACCGAGGTGGGCCGCGCCCACGACCGCATGACCGCTCGCCAGGTGCCCATCTCGGCCACCCTCGGCCAGCACCTCAACGACCGCATGACCTCCTTCTACATGAAGACCCCGTCCGGCTTCGACCTGGAGTTCGGCTGCG
>CALBTT010000009.1 GCA_937967645.1 uncultured Zoogloea sp. | reverse complement strand
CAGCTTGTCGGTGTAGGCCACATCCTCGAACTTGATCTGGCTCCCGTCGAAGCCCCGGAAGATGCGCTCCTGATCGTCCTTGGTCGGGAACAGTCTGGCGGTGCCCAGATGGCTCTCCACGGGCGAGAAAACCCGATGGATGTTCATGCCGTTGCGAACCAGCAGGAACACCTTGCGGTTCTCGTTGTTGCGTGCGTTGTTGGCCCACTTGTCGCCATAGTCGATGTAGCGACGGGTCACGGCCATCACGAGCACGCAGCGCTCGGTCGGAAAAATCTGGTTCACGAGGCCGTCATGCTTGCGCAGGGCCTCGAAGAACAGGTGCTCCTTCTCGAAGTCGAACCACTCGTCGAGATCAGTCCACACGGCAAGCTCTTCGTCCATCAGCAGCTTCTTTTGGACGAAGGTCAGGGGCACGTCCTTCGGAGCGGCCTCGCCCTCACGAACGGACTGCACCTCGACATCCTTGCCGACGTAGAGGTCAAGCGACTCGATGCCTTGGAGCAGCTTGGTGACGTAGGTGCGCACGTCCTCGGTGTGCGCCAGCGCAGCGGCGGCCTGCTCTTCGTAGAAGGGCGTCATGGCCTTCACCGTCTCGGCAATCTCGGTGGTCTTGGCCTGAATCCACTTGGCCTTAACCGTGGCGATCTGGTGCTCGCGGTTCGCGGCCTCCTTCATGGCTGCGATGCCGTCGCTGGTGATGCCGGTGCCGATGGCATCGGCCACCGTGCCGGTAGCCAGTGAGACGATGCTGCTGCCCGGCGCGGGAGCGACCACGGGCAGCGCAGCTTCACTGCGCTCGGCGCTCGCATCCTCTTCATCGCCGCGCTCGGCGGCGGCCTTTTCAGCAGCCTTCTCGGCCTGCTCGCGCAGCCCGGCTTCCACGACGTTCGCCAGCAAGACCGGGTTGCTCTGCGTTTCGAGCAACTCGGCTTGCAGGGTGTTGATCCGGTTCTGCACCTCGCGCACTTCGTTGCTGCGAATGCGCTGGTGATCCGGCTCGAACTCGAACGCGCTGAGGAAGTCGTTGAGCAGGAAGCGGTGCTCGTCGTAGACGAAGTAGCTGCGCCGCGTCGAACCATCATCCTGCGGGATTTCCAAGTACACCCGCTGCCCGATCTTCGACGGGTGCGGGCGCAGGATGATGGTGTGCGGGGCGTCGTCAACCCAGCGGATCGACTGGATCAGCAAGACGGTGCCCTCGTCGATGCCTTCCTCGACGATGGTGCGCTGTGCGCGCCAATACTGGCCCGCTTGCAAGGATTGGAAGCGAGCCACCTGCTCGAATTCCGGCTCTGTTTTGATGATGTCGGTCATGGAATGGTGGCCTCAGTGCTGTATGGCGAAAGTATGGACGGTATTCCATACCATGTCAAGCCATGTCAAGCAGCTTTTTCGCGCCCCTCCTTTGCTCACAAGCGCGGCACCGGCAGGGGCGTCCAGTGCATCAAGTCACTGGGAAAATCTGCGTCCTGCGGTGTGCCGACATACGGCGAATGGCCGAGTGGAATCCGCCACCACAACGCAGGGCCATCCGATTGGTGCCAGTTGTCGCGGTGGCGCAGTTGGGTAATGCTGTCCACACTTCCGATGCAGGCCGCAGCCTCGCGGACGAATGCCGCGAGATCGGCCCGGCTGTACAGCCCGGCTTGGAAGAGGGTGCCATCGGCGATCTTGTCGGCGATCACGCCGACCAGCCGCCGAGTCTCTTGACGGTCAGGCATGGGCGGCGGCCACCGGGCGGCAGGCGTCGCAGCAGACGCAGCCGCTCTTGCCTTCGAGCCAGACCACGGCCGTGTGACCGCTCAAGACCTGCGCTTCCGTGCGCGTCTTGAAGGTCTGGGGTGCCGCCTCCGGGTAGGAGCGGTACTCGACCAGATCGCCGACCTTCACGCGACTGTTCCAGTCGGCGACTTCCTGTTCTGGGTTCTTGGCGGTGCGAGTGTTTCTGCGTGTCATCTGGGTGTCCTCAATGGTCGCTGGGCTTGTTCATGGGTTCCACCGTGCCGTCCCATGCCTTGGCGTCGCCTTCGTCGCGCTTGAAGCTGCGGTACGGGCCGTACACGGCGATGGAGACTTCACCCGTCTTGACGATCACCACGTAGGTGATTCGCGGCTGGGTGGGCTTGCGTGCTCGCGTCGTGCTCATCGCCACACGAGCAGGGTGTCAGGGGAGAGCAGGGCGTCGCCGCGCTGCGTCGAGGCCATCACCATGTCCTGACGCATGAAGCTGCGACCACCACGGCCGACCTTCACCAACTCCGCGCTGACATCCCACACCTCGATCAAGGGGTGCATGTCGAGCGACAGGGCCTCGCGGTTGACCAAGTACGGCTCGCGGCCTTGGTCGATCAGCGCTCCGGCCGTCTCGTTGTTGGCTTGGTAGTCGCCCAGCGTGGAGACGGGCAGCTTCCCGTAGTGCGGGGCCAGCAGCGCCTTGTCGGCGTCCGTGGCCTTGAGCACGTCCAGCGCCGCGCCGATCCGGCGGGCCGCGTTCATCTTCGACAGGGCGTTGCCCTCGGAATACGCCCGCGCTGCGCTGCGGGCTTGCTCTGCTCTGCTCATGACGACTCCTTCATCCATCGTTGGGCCAGTGCGAGGCAAGCCTTGCACGTCACCTTGGGTTGATACGGCGTGCCTTCACCATCGTGGCAGCGCTCGACGATCTTGCTCGACCAGCGCTTGCCGTTCGTGCCGCTGGCCGACGTGCAGAGGAAGTCGCCTTCCTTGCGCGTCAGACGGCCCGCTTCCAGCGGTTCCAGCAGGTAGATGTGCTCGACCGTGGCCTTGCTGCGTCCATCACCCCACGAGTTCTCGCTGAGGCCAGACAGGACATCCTTGATGCCCACATCCCACTTCACCGGCAGCGCGATCCGGGCGTTGAACGCCTCGGCATCGGCGCGCATGGCATTGAGCTTCTGCCGCCGACGCTCGGCCTCGGCCGCCTCGGCGTTGCGCCGGGCCTGCGCTTCCCGCTCGATCTCTTCGAGCGTGGCGCAGACGAAGAAGCCGGAACCATTGAGCCAGACCTGTACGGCAGTGCCGGGAGCAGGGGCCTCGTCTCGCACTCGCAGCGCCACGCCTTCGAGCGTGACGGTGCCGTCCTCGGCGACCACGGCCGCGTGCTGGCCGTGGCGCACCTTGTTGAACCAGAAGGGTTCGAGCAGGTCAGGGCCTGCGACGTGGTAGGTTTTCATGCCGGGACTCCCGCGTCGATCTCGGCCGCATCCAGCAGCCGCAGGATCGCGTGCCCGTACATCGGGTCGGCGTGGTTCCACTCCGACGCCACCACGATGCCCGTGTCGTCGCCGGGGAACCGGCAGCACTGACCGGCGAGGCGCTTGGCAACCATGCCGATCAGCAGGCCGCCGATCCGCACTTCATGCCAGCACAGCGGCTGGGTGCGATCCGGCGAGCGAGGCGTGACGGTACATGCCGCGATGCGAGCCAGCGCTTCGGGGGGCAGGGGAGACGGCTCGGTGTAGTCCTGCCGTCCCCAGATGCGGTGATTGCCTCTCATGCCTTCAACTCCCTCTACAGCCGCGTCGGCCGCCAGAACGACTTGCCATCGTCGTACTGGGCTTTGAGGCGACGCCATTCTTCGATCCAACGCTCAAGACTCATGTGGTTCAAGCGGCAAACGGCCACTGACACCTCGGGCCAGCTATCCGCATCGCCCTCGGTGAAATACAGGTAGCCGTTGCCCTGCACCAAGACTTCCTTGGCACCAGCCGCTGCGAGCGCGGCATTGACGGTCTTGAACGTCAGGCGCGGCATCAGCGGCCGTCCTTGTCTTTCAGGACGGCGCGACCCTGCTTCCACAGGTTGGCGTCGAGCCACACGTTGACCATGCCGTTGTCCGTGATGACCGGGGCCTGCGCCTCGATTGCTTCGAGGATCGCCAGCAGTGCCTTCGCCACGGCATCCGTGGGCTGCTTCGATTGATCGCTCATGACGCCTTGACCTCCTGTTGGGAGTGGATGAAAGCCCTGACGGCCTGACGGATCAGGCTGTCCGTGATGCCCTGCATGTAGCTGGGGATCAGGAACGGGCGGACGGAAATGCTCTCCGGGTTGCTGCGCGAGACAGTCACCTCGGCGCAGCGGCCCCGCGTGAGCCAGCTATGCACCGTGTAGTAGTCGTAGTGCTCGCTGTACAGGCCGGGCCTGTCCCGGTAGACCGACAGGTCGTCGAGGGCAGGGCTGCTCATGCCTGCACCTCCGGCTTCCAGTCGGCCAACATCTTGTCGAGCGTCGGCAGTTCGCGCTCAAGGCTTGCCATCTCCGACTCGATCTCGGCGATGTGGCGGGCGAAAAGGCGCGGCCACAGCGGATCGTCGCGGGTGATCTTCTCGGCCTTGCCGTTGTAGGTGCGCTTCGCGATCAGGAACTCAGGATGAGTCGCCTGATTGGCGTGCGAATTCTTGAGGCCAGCCAGACGCTCGCGCAGGGTGGCGATCAGCCACTCCAAGCCCTCGCTCGACACCTCAAGCGGCTTGAAGCGGATGCCGGGGCAACTGGCAGTCTGCCAGCCTTGGCCCGGTCGCTGATAGCCGTGGTGCGCCATCGTTCCCCGCAGCACGGCGATGCGCCGGAAACACACCGGGCAGGTCTTGACCAGCTTGTTCGGGTTCTCAGATCGGAAGAGCGTCGTGTAGGGAAAGAGTGTAGATCTCGGTGGGCGCC
>CALBTT010000008.1 GCA_937967645.1 uncultured Zoogloea sp. | reverse complement strand
CTGGTTGGGCTGAACACGAACGTCGCCACCCTCGGAGCAGATGTTGCAAAACTTGGCTATTCGTAAAAGTGTGTGGGCGCCAGAGTATCGGATGAGTGCAACATCAGCATACAACATCGCAAAAGCGTGTTGCGCTCGTGGCTCTGGTAGCGTAGAATTCTCACATCGAGAATCGCAAAAGTGTGTTGAAGAGATGCCATCATGATCCAGATCAGTAAGGAGTCGTTGAAGCCGCTTGCCAGCAAGTACATCTGGTGGAAAACGCCAGAAGAAGCTGTAGTCATGCCTGAGCGGGTGATTGCTCAAGTCATGAACATCGGCGACTACTCTGACGTTCAAGCACTTGTCTCTCAAGTGGGGGACGAGGTGCTTCGCGATGTCCTGACGCACGCAGAAGCGGGTCAGTTCAACGAGCGCTCTTGGGCTTATTGGCATTACCGACTTGGCCTGTCGAGCGTGGATCATGTTCCTGCCCTGCCTGTGCGGAGGTTTGCATGACTGGCAAGTTCAAACCTTGCATGGACATCTTGCCTCCAGCCCAGAAGCGTTTGTGGCCGGAACTCAGAAATGCTCAGCATCTCGGGTTTACGTTGTACGGTGGCACCGGAATTGCACTGCGACTGGGACACCGTGATTCGGTCGATTTCGACTTCTTCTCAGAAAAGCCGCTTGATCGGGAAGCCATCAAGGCGGCTTTTCCGTTCATGGGGCAGGCTGAGACGCTTCAAGACCAAGGCAATACATGGGTTGTGCTCGTACCCTCTGAAAACCCAGAGGAAAAAGGCGTCAAAGTTTCTCTTTTTGGCACCATTGCGTTCGGACGAGTGGGGGAACCGGACTTCACCGACGATGGTGTTTTGCAGGTTGCCTCCTTTGCCGACTTGATGGCGACCAAGGTCAAGGTCGTGCTCCAACGTGCGGAGGCCAAGGACTATCGTGATGTAGCTGCAATGGTCAATGCCGATGTCAGCCTGTCACACGGTCTTGCATCTGCTCGTCAGCTATACGGGCCAAACTTCCAACCGAGCGAGAGCTTGAAGGCTCTGGTCTATTTCAACGATGGCGATTTGAATACGCTGACCACTGACGAGAAAAATACGCTGGTTGAAGCTGTAAAAGCTGTGCGCGATCTCCCTGATGTCACGCTGCGCTCGAATTCACTGAGCGGGCTGAGTTGGAAAGACTTGTCCATCATGGATGAGCGCATTGCTGGCCTTGCGAATCTCGAAAAGCGGGCAGGAGCAGCACTCACCTTCTGGCAGTACGCCACCGAGGCCATCAAGGCGCATGGCGCTAATGGCGTGGACTGGGCCGATGTCGAGCGAAAGACCATCGTCGAAAGCATCTCGGAGCATGGGCAATCACCTTCGGAAGTTGCGGACGTGATCTGCCAGCACAGTCCCGGTGCCGTATCCAAAGCGCGGCAGGATGAGGTGCGCGCATTGGTTGATGGGCTTGCCCCGGAACTCCAAGCGCAATACGCCAAGGCGCGAAGCGAGAAAAGGTGTGAGCCATGAAGTTCCCCGGAGCCAAACGCCGCCCTCCTTTCGTGACGCTGCCACGGCACAAACGCAGTCATGAGGTCATCCGCCTCAAGGGCAAGATGCGCCGTGATGCAGCCGAGTACGGCGGCCGGTTCACCAGCCGCCTCGTGCTGAATGAGCCGGGCCGCCCCGACCTGTACAACCAGTGGTTTGACTTCTACTTTCCGGGCACGGATCGGTTCACGATCTGGAACGCCAGTTTCGTGACCGCCCGCAAAGCGTTCTGGGTTAAGGCCCACGACATCGCACACACCCGCGTGGCCGCGATGCTGACGCCGGAAGAGCGGGAAGAAAACTCCAAGTTGGAGTTCGTACCTGCACAACGCTCAAGTACCGGAAAAATCCTGACCTACAAGCTGGCCGAGCGCGAAGAGATGCGCTTCGAGCAGTTTGGTGGCCTGACCTTTCATGAGCAGTGGCGCAAGCTGGAATCGGAGATTGCCCGCAACGAACCGCCCACGATCCATGAGTCCTTCCGGCTCGACCGCAGCTACGTTTACGGCATCGGTTTGAAGATCGTTCTTGATGTGGATGTCATCAATCGGGCATCCATCGAGGCCGCGATTGATCGCTTCATCGAGGTTGGCGAAGCCGATTGGGTATCGCCTGAACCCGTGCCTCGTGATCGCTTGCCAGTCGTCAGCGAGCATGAGGCTTTGGCGACCGTCAAGTTTCCAGCGGAATAAATTGGATTATCCCAGCAATGAAAACCAAGAAAAAGCCTCTTTTGCCCGTAGACATCAAGCTGCCAGAACGAGTGATGTTTGATGGCGGAACCATGTTTGTCACGCTACGAACTCTCGACGAGCTTGAGCGGTTTTGGCAAGAGAACAAGGAGCAATTTGAGTTTGCTTGCGAAGGGAAAGGCTGGGAGAACCCCATATTCTTACGGGAGTACGAGTGGGTTTTTGGCACTTCCAAATCTGCCGTGGTACGACAAGTCATGCGCTGGAGCGAATCTGGCGTCAGTTGCGAATTCTATGATTGGGCGAAGAATGACCCGTCAATGCACCGTTGCTGGTTCAATGACCGAGAAGCGTACCGTGACTCTCAGATTGAAAAAGGTCTTTGGTCTGACGAGGATGAGGCGGATTACAAAGCGGATTGCATCCGCAGATCACCAAATACCTATCGTGGTTGGTGGCAGTTGAAAGATATTCCCGGTGGGTGCGACCCTTTGGACTGGTTCAATCCGTGCATTCATCATGAAGAGCTATTCGATCCCAACATGCCCATTGTGCAGGTGGAAAAGACGCTGCAAGAGCAAACATTCGACGACTGGAAGCAGTCAGATGTCTATGAGATTGAATATCACGACCGAGAAAGTATAGAAAATGCGATTGCTTATTGGCGTGATGAGCA
The DNA here is from genome assembly GCA_937967645.1 of uncultured Zoogloea sp. Lineage (GTDB taxonomy): Bacteria > Pseudomonadota > Gammaproteobacteria > Burkholderiales > Rhodocyclaceae > Zoogloea. Next base: position 3,955 of record CALBTT010000008.1, on the reverse strand, counting down.
ATCTGCCGGACGAGGCTACTATGGCGAAGAAAATGAGACTGCGGCTGTCTCATGACGCTCAAGACAAGGCTACAAGCCGACATTTCCTCTGGCGAGATCAATACAAAGCAGAAGCTGCTTGAGCGCGCAGCACTGCTCGGCCTGAAAGTCACCAGAAACGGGCGTGATTATGTCGGTTTACTGGGGCCTGACGGGAAACGGTTTCGAGTTCGTTTCTGCTTCTCCGACAACACGCAATCTGTCAGTCCAGAATATCCTGCTGACACGGACGCTGCCGCCAGCATCCGCCCACTCGGGTACTGGATATATGCGCTGACAGCACATAGCCCAGACGGTAAGCGCAAAGCCTGCTACATCGGGCAGACCGTCAATCTCAAGCGTCGATTCCGCGAGCACCTGCGGCGCAATCGCCCCGGCCACGCCTCATTCGCGCTCTTCGAGTGGGCCGCTCAGGAGCAAGCCGAGGTTCGGGCGACGGTGCTTTCGTGGGTTGATGGCGATCAGAGCTACGCATCTCGATTCGAGGGCTACTGGTTGAAGCTGGCCTTCGAGGCTGGCTTTGTGGCCCCCGACGCCCACAACTGGGGTCGCCTTCCGCAACCCAACAACCCGTTTGGTCAGCCGCCCCGTTGGCCTGCATCGGAAGTATTGGCGGCTTCGATTCCTCTGCCGGAACTTGTGGAGTATGGCCTCACGCCGGTTGAATTGTTCGTTGCCAGTCGTGTGCCGTTCTGATGGCATTGAAGAAAGGAAACCATGCTCGGATACTGGATCGTCGTCTCAACGCAAACACCCGAAGAACGGGACGCCATCATCGACCGAAAGAAGTCAGTTCTCGCGGAGTGGGAAACGGGCGTTGGTGGCATTCGCTGGCTGGAAAAGCTGGTCGAGGAAGGCAAGGCCAGCAAGTTGCGCGGTGACGGCTATCCGAACCGCTACACCTCCACGGCAGACATCGTTTTGCCACTCATCACGGGTGATGCCATCAAGCCTGCTGACGATGGCATCTGGGTGTTTGGTATGGATGAGGGCGAAGAGTACGCCCAGCCTCCCGGCTGGATGGGCAAGGTCAACTTGCGACCTGAAAGCATCCGTACTTGCCCGACCAATGCAGCGCTGACCATTGACGCTTGGGATCAGTCGTAACTCCATTCAACAACCACAAGGGAAATTCATGAAGAAGAACATCGTCATCCTCGCCGCTCTCGGCACCGCTGCGCTGACCGCCTGCGGCAGCAAGACCGACGCGAACGAAAAGAACTTCGGCGCGGCCATGACCCAGTATTTCGATAAGAAGGGCGACCTGTGCCTCAACACAAAGCGCTGGCCGGTTGACCTGTCCGAGATGGACTTGCGCCTGCAAAAGACCATGCAGGCCGGGAGCGCCAATCAGATGGCCGCACTCGAAGCCGCTGGCCTAGTGAAGGGCGAGGACACCGAGGTGGACATCATGGGGATCATGGGCAAGCCCACAGGTGCCAAGGCCAAGATCAAGCGCTACACGCTGACCGACGCGGCTAAACCCTTCGCGCAAGAGAAGGACGTGGACTCCATCGGACTGAATGGCAAAACCACGGTCAAGCAAACTGATCTGTGCTGGGGCAAGAAAGCCTTGGACAAGATCGTGAAGTGGGAAGGCCCGATGAAGTTCGGCGACTACCAAGAGGCGGGCATCACCTACACCTACAAGGTGAACAATCTCGCCGACTGGGCCAAGAAGCCTGATGTGCAGGCTGCTTTCCCGTTCGTGAAAAGCATCCTTGATGGCGCTGGCAGCAAGGAGTCCAAGCACGCCATCAAGCTGACCAGCCAAGGCTGGGAGGCGAAAGGACTGGATTGAGGAGGCGATATGCCACGCATCGACCTCGCAGTACCCTTCTCAGAGAAGGATGAGGCCAAGCGGCTTGGCGCACGTTGGGACGGCGAGCGCAAGCTCTGGTATGTGCCAGACGGCGTAGATGCGGGCGCATTTGGGCGGTGGTTGCCGAGCGAGCCGGACATCGGTGTTCGCTCAAGCAGCTATTTCATCGCCCAGACCATCAAGCCGTGCTGGAAGTGCAGCGAACACACAAGCGTGTTCGGCTTCATCCTGCCTGCCGGGCATGAAACGCTGGAACCCGACGAAGAGGATGACGAGCGGGATGCGTGGTATCGGTATGACGAGCCAACCATCGTTCACTACGTCACCGATCTTCTGCCCGCCGTAGCGGCACGTATCAAAGCATGCTCGCGGCACTACCGCGTCGATTTCAGCAAGACCACGCAAAGCTCGTACTGGATGAATCACTGCGAACACTGCGGCATGAAGCAGGGCGACTTCGAGATGTACTGCGAGCCGCAAGGTGCGTTCTTCCCGATGGATGAGCGTGCCGCTTCTCTGATCGTTCTGCATGAGTTTGCCGAGCCGTTTGGCTGCAATGGCAGTACCGCTCATGGCGATCACCTCTTTGAATACATGCGGCGGGCCTGACCATGCCCGCGAACATCCTGAACCTCCCGCAGTACCGTGTGCTGCGCGTCGAGGAATCCGACCACGATTACCACGTCACCGCCGAGCCGGTGGACGTGACCGCTGCTTGCCCACATTGCCAGTCCGACCGCCTGAACTCGTGGGGCACCCGCGAGCAGGTGTTCAAAGACATGCCGATGCACGGCAAGCGGGTCGGCATCTACATCGACACCAAGCGGCTACGCTGCCAAGCCTGCGGCAAGACTTTCTCGCAAGCGCTGCCGCTACTGGCCGAAAACCGCATGATGACCGACCGACTGGTGAAGTGGATCGGGCAGCAAGCGTTGAAGCGCACCTTCACCTCGCTGGCCGACGAAACCGGCGTGGTCGAGGGAACGATCCGCAACATCTTCCGCGACTACATCAACGAGCTTGAACAGACTGTTCGCTTCGAGACGCCGAAGTGGATGGGCATCGACGAAATCCACATCATCAACAAGCCGCGCTGCGTCGTCTCGAACATCCAGAACGACACCATCGTGGACATGCTCCACAACCGGAACAAAGACACGGTGGCGAAGTACCTGTTCAAGATGCCGAACCGGGACAAGGTGCAGTACGTGGCGATGGACATGTGGACGCCCTACCGCGATGCGGTGACTGCCGTGCTGCCAGACGCCACCATCGTCATCGACAAGTTTCACGTCGTCAGGATGGCGAACGACGCGATGGAGAAGGCCCGCAAGGGGCTGCGGGCCGAACTGACGCTGAAGCAGAAGCGCGGGCTGATGCACGACCGCTTCGTGCTCTTGAAGCGCGAGCGCACGCTGAACGATGAAGAGCGCCTGAACCTCGATGGCTGGACGAAGAACTATCCGACCTTGGGAGAGGCGTACAGGCTCAAGGAAGCCTTCTACGCCATCTACGAGGACTCGGACTCACCGGAGAGCGCCTTGAGGCGCTACGAGGCGTGGAGCAAAGATGTGTCGCCCGAGATCAGGCCGTACTTCCACGACCTGATCCGGGCCTTTACGAACTGGCAGCCCTTCATCCTCAATTACTTCGAGCATCCGGTGACGAACGCCTACACCGAGAGCTTGAATAGCCTGATCCGGGTCATGAACCGGCTGGGACGCGGTTACAGCTTCGAGGCGCTGCGGGCCAAGATTCTGTTCACCGAGGGCATCCACAGCCGAAAGCAGGCACGGCCCAAGTTCGAGAGAAAGCGTGCGTCGGAGCCTGTCGAAATGGGCAGAGCGTTGCCAGATGACGCGATGGCCTATGGACTTCCCATTCTGGAAAAGGTGCGGGCAATGAAGCCTCCGAAGGAGGCCGACCAACACAGAGCACCTCCGCCGCCCAAGAACTACGGCGCGGACATTTCAACACTCATCCGCATGATCGAAGCCGGTGAGCTTTGACCCCGTTTCAACCCACTTTTACGAATAGCCCAAAACTTGAGGTTGAGGCGCGCAACCCTCAGCCCGACCCCGAAGTCCAGCAAGC
>CALBTT010000007.1 GCA_937967645.1 uncultured Zoogloea sp. | reverse complement strand
CCTGCTGCTTGTCGTCGTAGTAGGAGAAGGGGATGGAGGACTCCCGGTGTCCCAGGGCGATGGTGCCGCTGTCCTTGATCTTCTTCAGGGTGGGCGACTCCTGGGCCAGCGCAGGCTGGGCGCCGAGCAGGGTGATGGCGGCGGCGGTGCCGAGCGTGGCGAGGACGGACTTCGGACTACAGATCATGGGCGGTTCCTCCGGGGCATGTCGAATGATCATGACTGGCAGGCGCGATCTCGCGGGAAGCGGCGCCGTCGTGCATGGACAGGGGGATTGTAGCCTCAGGGCGCACGCCCGCGCAGGAGCGGAGCGGGGGGAGGGGCTTGGGCTATCCCGGTCTGGTTTGCGCCTTTTTACGATGCAGAGAGTTATGTCACGGACCGAAATGGCGCCGTCGCATATAACGAAAGTCATATTTTTCCGCTCTCTACTTACGTCATGTCCAGCCCTGCAGGTTTTCGAGTTTCCCGCCCTTCAAGACGCGTTCTCGCGGGTGCTTTGCTGATTGTGTCGCTGGCAGCCGGGGGGGCGGTCGCAGCGGCAGGGGGCAAGGCCGGGACCTACTACCAGGATGCACAGGAGCGCCTGCGGCGGAACGATCTTTCCGGCGCGATCATTCAGGCGCGCAATGCCATCCAGGAAGATCCGTCCCTGATCGCGGCCAGGCTCCTGCTGGGCAAGGCCTTGTTGCGCGACGGACAGGCGGCGGCGGCCCAGGCGGAGTTCGAGCGCGCCTTGGCGGCAGGGGCCAGCATGGTGGATGTTGCCCAGCCCTATGCGACATCGTTGATGTTGTTCGGTGACAGCGAAAAGCTGTTGGCCCGGATCAAACCGGACGGCTTGCCGCCGGCAGCGAGGGCCGAGGTGCTCGCCTTGCGCGCCACGGCCTATGCGGACCAAGGGGATATCAAGGCCGCCTTCCAGGCGGTGGAAGCCGGGAAGGTGGCGGATCCTCAGGCGCTGGCGCCACTGCGGGCCGAGGTCGACCTCGCCTTGCGGGTAAGGGATTCCGCTCGTGCCCGCAAGGCGCTGGATGCCGCGCTGCGCCTGGCTCCCCGCGATGCGCAGCTGGTCCATCTGCTGGGCGCGTTCCGGCAGGGAGACGGTGACGCCAAGGGGGCGCTGGCCCTGTTTGCCCAGGCTTTGAGCATCGAGCCGGGCCTGGTGGATGTGCTCATCGCGCGGGCGTCCCTGCTGATCGACCTGAAGCGCCCCGAGGAGGCCATGCCCGATCTGGAGCGGGCCCTCTCCATCGCCAGGCGCGATCCCCGGGCGTCCTTCCTCAAGAGTCTGGTCTATTCCAGCCGCGGTGATGTCAAGGCTTCGCGCGAGCAACTGGAGGAGGTGGCGACCCTGGTGGATTCGCTTCCCGAAACCTTCGTGGCCCACCAGCCGCCATTGTTGATGCTGGGCGGGCTGGCCTGCCAGTCACTTGGCCGCCTCGAGCGCGCCCGGGCGTTGCTGGAACACTATGTGTTGCGCCTGCCCAATGACCCGGCCGGGCGCAAGCTGTTGGCCAGTATCTACCTGGCCCGCGGTGAAACCGCCCGGAGCGCCGACATTCTTGAGCCTCTGCTGCGGTCGGAAAGTGTGGATCCCCAGGTGTTGACGACCCTCGCCGCCCTGCGGATGCAGCAACGGCGTTTCAGGGAGGCCACCGAGGCGCTGGAGCGTGCCGCGAAGCTCACCGGGGGGGACCCGGGGATCGTTGCCCAGATGGGTTTTCTCCAGGTCGCGGGTCAGCAGACGGATCAGGGCCTGCTGGCCCTGCGCACTGCCTTCGATCGCGAGCCCGGCCAGCCGCAGGTTGCCATGGCGCTGGCGATGCTCTACCTGCGGCGGGATGATGCCAGGAACGCCCGTCAGGTGGCGGACGCGCTGGTCAGGAAAATGCCAGGCGATGCGCTTGCACACAACCTCCTTGGCGTGGTCAGGGCCGCCACCCAGCAGCCCGTCGAGGCGCGGGTGGCGTATGCCCGGGCGCTGAAGCTGCAGCCGGATCTGCTGGCAGCGCGACTCAATCTGGCCCGACTCGATATGGCCGAGGGGCGTTTCGACTCCGCCCGCAAGGATGTGTCGGCCTTGCTTGTCGCCCGACCGCGTAATGTGCAGGTACTGGTCGAGATGGCGCGTCTGGAGATGGCGACCGATCGCCTTGAGGCGGCGCGCCAACTGCTTGAGAAGGCCCGCAGCGTGGCGCCGGGTGATGTGGCCGCAGGTCTTGAATTGCTCGAAGTCCATCGGCGTCTGGGGGCGCCCGGGGCCGCTCTGGACCTGGCCAGGCAGCTCAGTGAACAGCGTCCGGATGATCCCTTCGTGCTGGAGACGCTGGGCCGGGCGCACCTGGCGGTGGGGGATGCGTCGGGGGCACGCGGTGCTTTTGCACGCCTGGCCCGCATGGCGGACCGGAATCCGGAACGGCTGGTGACCATCGGCCAGCTGCAATTGGCGGCAGGGGCGGCTAACGATGCCGGTGCCAGTGCCGAGAAGGCGCTGGCGGTCAAGCCGGGTTATCCGTCGGCCCTCGTGCTGCAGGCCGATGCAGAGGTGCTGGCCGGTAATCTGCCGCGCGCTGAGTCTTTGCAACGTGCCCTGGCGTCGCGGGCCGGGCTGGGGGGCGAGGCGATGCGCATTGCCGGTGACATCGCGGCGGCGCGCAATGACCTGGCCGGGGCCGATCGCCATTACCGGGCTGCAATGGCGGCCCAGCCGTCATCCGCACTTCTGCTGCGTGGCTTCCGGGCTGCCTTCCTCACCGGAGCGGGGGCCCGAGGGGTCGAGCAGGTGGAGGCCTGGCTGCGCTCACATCCCGATGACTCCCTGGCCCTGGCGGCCCTGGCCGAGGGCAACTTCCGTCTTGGACGCCTGGGGGCTGCCCGCAAGGCCTACGAGACACTGCTGAACAAGGAGCCCCGCAACGCAGGAGCGGCCAACAACCTGGCCCAGGTGCTGATGCGCATGAATGATCCGGGTGCGCTGGCCATGGCCGAGCGGGCTGTGCGACTGGCTCCGGGCGATGCGGCGAGTCTCGACACGCTGGGTTGGCTGCAGGTGCGCAGTGGTGCGCTGGAGGCTGCCCTCAAGACCCTGCGGGAGGCGCGCCAGCGGGCGCCCGAATCCCGCGACATCCGCTTCCATCTGGCCTGGGCCCTAAGCCGGCGCGGTCTGAAGGAGGAGGCCCGGATGGAACTCGCGGCCGCCTTGCGGGGCAAGGGCGAGTTCGAGAGCGAGAAGGACGCGCGCGCCTTGCATGAGGAGCTGGGCAGTTGAAAACAATGTCGATAATTTTTACAACTTACTTTGCTTTGTTTGATATTGCATAAATTTGTTGTTTTGTTACATGAATTTGATGATGTGGCTCGAAAATTGCAGTAATTGGTGTTAATCGGCTACTTGATGAATTTGGACGGATTTCCCATGACAAGCAAAATGCCCCGTGCCCTGATCACTGCCATGGCGGCACTGTGCTGCTGCGGTAGCGCTCAGGCCGTGACCAACTGGTCTTTGACCGGGAGTTCGACATTTACCGGGTCGTACAACAACACCCTCACCTTCAACGGTACGGGGGATGGTGGCGGCACGATGACGGCGACGGCCTGGTCGAATACCAAGAACTCTTCGAGTTCCCCGTCGGCTTACCTGGAGAGTGCCTATCTGGCCAAGTACGGCGGTGGCCTGGGGGTGCGCAACCAGGACAGCCGTGCGACCACCGGCGTGGGCTCGGGCGATGGCTCTGAAGGTACGGCGCCCAATCACTCGCTGGATAACGAAAACCGGAACGATTCCATTCTGTTCGACTTCGGCGCAGGCAAGTCCATGCAGCTGCAAAGTCTGACCGTGGGCTGGTGGTCGAAGGATTCGGACATCTTCGTGCTGGCGTATACCGGCACGGGCGTGCCGGACTTCACGTCGACCAACGTGGCTTACAGCTCGCTACTGACCAGCGGCTGGAGGGTGGTCCAGGCGTCCGGCTCGGCGAACTACAGTAACGCGGCCAACGGCGCTGTGGCGGGATCCTCGACCTCCTCGACCTTCAAAGCCCTGACGACCATCAATGACCTCAACATCAGTGCGCGGTTCTGGCTGATCGGTGCGGTGAATACGGCAATCGACAACCGTGGGGTGGACAACAACCTGGACTACGTCAAACTCGCGGCGCTGGGCGGCACTTACACCAAGGTGCCTGAGCCAGGTACGCTGGCGCTGACCCTGGGAGCGCTCATGAGCGGCGTCTGGCTGCGCAGGCGGAAGGGTTGAGGGGTACGGACCGGGGCTTTCAGAGATCGGTCGGCCCAATAAAAACGGCGCCTTGAGGGCGCCGTTTTTATTGGCAACTGGCCGCTGGAGTTCAGCGGTTGTTGTTGTTCCCGCCGCGCGGGCTGAACAGCGCGGCCGGCTTGATGTCGCCGGGCTTGCGGCCGGTGAGGGTCACCACCGGGCGGGTGGCTTCCGCCAGGGCTGCGGGAGATCCCTGGTTCGGGTTGCCGCGGCCGCCCTTGTTCTGGCCGCCTGACTTGTCGTTGCCGTAGCGGACGCGGTTGAAGGCTGCTTCAGGGTCGCGGTATTCGCTGCGCGCCTTGGGCTGGTAGTCCACCCGGTTGCCGAAATCGTCGTCCGCCGGCTGGCCATTGTTCTGGCGCCCCTGGCGTTGCCCCTGGCTGCCGGCGCCGCCCTGCGCTTGGCCGCCGCCCTGACCCTGGCGGCGTCCCTGGCCCTGGCCCTGGCCGCCGGAGCGGCCCTGACGTTGGCCTTGTTCGCCGGAGCGGCTCTGCCCCTGGGCTGCCTGGCCACCGCCCTGGGCTTTCTGCTTGCCCTGGCCCTGCTTCTGGCCTTGGCGCTGGGCTTGAGCCTGGCTGCCCTGGGGCTGTGCCTGGGCTTGTCCCTGGGACTGGCCTTGACCTTGTTTCTGGCCCTGACCCTGCTGCTTCTGGCCCTGGCGGTCATTGCGCTTGCCGCGCTGGCCGTCATGGACGCCGCGCGGCTCGCGGGGGGGGCGTTCATCGGATTCGGGCGGGGCTGCGGAGGGCACGAAGTCGGGGACTTCGACCTTGTCGATCAGGCGCTTCATGACGCGCTCGATGTCCTTCAGCAGCGGCAGTTCCTCGCGGTCCACCAGGGATACCGCCGCGCCGCTGGAGCCGGCACGGCCGGTGCGGCCGATGCGGTGGACGTAGTCCTCGGGTACGTTGGGCAGCTCGAAGTTGACCACCTGCGGGAGCTGGTCGATGTCGAGGCCGCGGGCCGCGATGTCGGTCGCCACCAGTACCTGCAGCTTGGCGTCCTTGAAGTCGGACAGGGCGCGGGTGCGGGCAGACTGGCTCTTGTTGCCATGGATGGCCGCCGACGGGATGCCGTGCTTGCCCAGGTACTCGGCCAGCTTGTTGGCGCCGTGCTTGGTGCGGGTGAATACCAGCACCTGGAACCACTGGTGCTTGTTGATCAGGAAGGC
>CALBTT010000006.1 GCA_937967645.1 uncultured Zoogloea sp. | reverse complement strand
GATGGTGATTCGTGACTGGAGTTCAGACGTGTGCTCTTCCGATCTTGCAGATCCTGGAGGCCCGCCCCGGCGGCTTCGATGCCGTGCTGATGGATGTCCAGATGCCGGTCCTCGACGGACTCACCGCGACCCGCCGGATCCGCGAGGAGCTGGGCCTGACCCGCCTGCCGATCATCGCCTTCACCGCCGGCGTGCGCGACGAGCAGCAGGCCGCGGCCCGCCAGGCGGGCGCCAACGATGTGCTGCCCAAGCCGATGGATCTGGAGCAGATGGCCGTGCTGCTGGCCCGCTGGATCGCCGACGAGGCAGCGGAAACGCCCTCGGCGGCCACGCCGGACGCCCCCCCCGCCACGGCCCCCGCCGCAGCCGAGAACGACGACACCGGCTTCCCGGACATTCCCGGCATCGACCGCCAGCGCGCCGCCCAGCGCCTGAGCCGCGACCGGGACATGTTCCTGAGCCTGCTCGAACTGTTCGTGGAAGACAACGCCCGTGCCCCGGCCCTGGCCCGCGAGGCGCTGGCGCAAGGCGACCGGGAGGGCGCCGCCCGGCGCATGCACACCCTGCGCAGCAATGCCGGATTCCTGTGTGCGCTGGACCTCATGGAAAACGCCGGCCAGCTCGAGAAGGCCATCGAACAGGACGAGCCGGACCTGGACGCCCGCCTGGCCGACCTGCAGCAGGAGATCGACGCCCTCATCGCCGCCAGCGCGCCGTGGCGCGCGGGCGTCACCGCCTGAGCGCCGCCCGGCCCGAGGCGGGTTCAGGAAACTTCGGCAGCGGGCTCCAGCTCCGCCAGGTTCTTCCTCAGGGCGGCCAGAATGTCGCTCAACACCCGGTGCTGGCTGTGCCAGATCGGTGCGCCGGCCATCGCCACATCGGCGCAGGCGAAGGCCGTCCGCAGAATTTCGTTCTCGGCGCGCAGGTGCTCGATCTCCAGGGCCGCCTCGGTATTGAGTTCGCTCTCGCCAGCATGGGCGAGCAGGTTCTCGACGATGTCCATCACAACTCCTTTCCTTGCGAAGCCAGCGCCGGCCCGGCAAACCCGGGCGCGGAAGGCATGGCTGGCATGGCTTGGAGTATGGCGACCACGGACGTATATTTGAAATCGATTAACAGTATCCGACCAATCGGCCACAAGGATACGTCTGCATGGACCTGCGCCAGATCGACCTCAACCTCCTGCTCTCCCTCGACGCGCTGCTGAGCGAATGCAACGTGACCCGGGCCGCGCGCCGGCTGCACCTGAGCCAGCCAGCCCTGTCGGGGCAGCTCGCCCGCCTGCGCCAGATCTTCGACGACCCGCTGCTGCTGCCCGCCGAGACGGGACGCGGCATGACCCCCACGGCCCGGGCGCTGACCCTGGGCCCGGCGCTCCACTCGGTACTCAAGGACCTGGAGGCGGTGGTCCAGCACCGGCCGAGCTTCGATCCGCTGACCGATGCGCGCAGCTTCCAGGTCGCCGTCAACGACACGGCCATGGTGGTGCTGGGGCTGCCGCTGATCGAAAGGCTGGCGATGGAAGCCGGCCCTGGCGTGCGCGTGGCCTTCCGCAGCCCGGCCGCGGAGACGATCGCGGCTCAGATGGAGACCGGCGAGGTGGATCTGCTGATCGCCTCGGAACGCCTGCTGCCCGCGTCGATGAAGATGCGGCCGCTGGTCCGCGACCGCTTCGTGATGGCCCAGCGCAAGGGGCATCCACGGGGCACCGGCCCCCTCGACGTGGAGGCCTACAGCGCCCTCCGGCATGTACTGGTGACGGAGTTTGCCGGGCGCTTCAGCGGCTATATCGATGAGACCCTGGCCGAGCAGGGATACCGCCGCCAGGTGGTGGTCTCGGTGGAGAAGTTCTCACTGGTCCCGGAGATCCTGCGCCACTCGGACTATGTGTGCACCCTGCCGTCAATGCTGACGGGCCGCTTCGCCCACGTCCTCGACATGTTCGAGCTGCCCTTCGACGACCGGGGCTTCGGTCTGCAACTGGGCTGGCACCCCCGCAACCACGCCGACCCGGCGGTGAGCTGGTTGCGCGACAGGGTGGTCGGACTGATGGGTGAGGGCGCCGGCGGCCCTCCGCCCATCACCGGCACTCAGCAGACCGTGTAGAAGCGCACATCCAGCGGCGCCGCGAGCAAGGGCGCGCTGCTGGTCACCAGCCCCTTCAGGTGGGGCGTTTCCATGTGGGCGTTGATGGCCTCCTGGCTGGCCCACTCCTCGACGAACACGAACTCGGCAGGATCCGCCGTGTTGTTGACGAGTTCATAACTGATGCAGCCGGCCTCCTTGCGCGTCGGCTCGAGCATGCCGAGCAGCAGGGGGCGGAGCGCCTCGATCGAATCGGGACGGGCGACGAGGCGGGCAATGATGCGGATGGACATGGGTCTCTTTCGGGGTATTGGACGAGCCCGCATGTATAGCCCAAAACAGCCCACTTGTGCGGGTGCAAGCGCGTGTCATCACGCCCCTGAAGCCCTCATCGGACCTCTCCAAGACCCATACTTGATAATAGGAATTATTATCAAGTAGAATGGACCACGATATTTTTCTTTCCAGCACCCAGCCAGCCTCCGCCAGCCAGTGCCCACTGACTCAGGAGAACGATCTGATGCTGCGAATGACCCCGGTCGCGCTGGCGCTAAGTGTATTCATGCTGCCCCAATCCGCCGACGCCCAGGCCACGGCCGCATCGAGTGAGGCCACACTCGCACCGGTCAAGGTGAAGGCCGGCCCGGACTCACCGGCAGACGCACCGCCGCCCTACGCGGGCAAGCAGGTTGCCAGGGGCGCACGCCTGGGAGCGCTCGGCAACCAGGACCTCATGGACACCCCGTTCAACATCACCGCCTACACGGCAGAGCTGATCGAGAACCAGCATGCCCGGTCCATCGCCGACGTGGTGGCGAACGATCCGTCCGTGCGCTTCACCACCTCCAACGGGCACATGTACGAGAACTTCCGGATCCGCGGATTCGATGTAAACCAGAACGACGTATCCATCGACGGTCTGTTCGGCCTGGTTCCGAGCGGGCACGTGCCGCTGGAATTCATCGAGCGGGTCGAAGTGTTCAAGGGGCCCAGCGCCCTGTTCGGCGGCATGGCCCCCAGTGGCGCCGTGGGCGGCACCATCAACCTCTCGCCCAAACGCGCCGGCGACGACCCGCTGACCCGCGTATCGGTGGGCTTCCAGTCAGGCTCCCAGTTCGGTACCCACCTCGATGCCGGCCGGCGCTTCGGCGACGACAAGGCCTGGGGCCTGCGGGTCAATGCCGCCTACAGCGACGGGGACACGGCGCTCGACGGCCAATCCAAGAAACGCGAGTTCATCTCGGCCGCCCTCGACTACCGGGGCAAGCCCCTCAAGGCCTCCCTCGACACTTACTACAGCAAGGAGTCGTTCAAGGGTGGCACGCCCGCCATGTTCTGGTTCGCCACCCCGGACATCCCGAAGGCACCGGACCCCAGCATCAACCAGTTCCCGGCCGCCTATGGCGAACTGGAGAGCAAGGCGCTGATCGCCCGTGCCGACTATGAGTTGCGCCGCGGTCTGTCGGCCTTTGCCGGGATCGGCCTGATGCGCCACGATTTCGCCGGCTTCATCAACGGAACCCACGTGCGGAGCATCAACGCCGCAGGAACCAGCAAGACCTCGTTCACCTCCGGCCAGCGCGGCTACAACGAAAACCTGGCGTCGGAAGCCGGCCTGCGCGCCAACTTCGACACCGCCGGGGTCGGGCATGAGCTGGTCCTGCACGCATCCAGCCTGGAGCAGGAGTCCGGCTCGGGCAGTTCGATCTCCTCGCCGGCGTTCACCACCAGCATCTACAACCCGACCTTCCAGGCCATGCCCGCGCTGCCGGTCGCCACCCCCAGAACCAGCGAGACCGACCTGTCCAGCGTGGCCCTGATCGACACCCTGTCGTTCGCGGACGACCGGGTCCGCCTGACCGTCGGTCTGCGCAACCAGCAGATCAAGACCACCAACTACAACGCCGCGGGCAAGGTCACCGCCCAGTACGACAAGAGCGCCGTCACCCCGGCCGTGGCGATCGTCGTCAAGCCGTGGGGCCCCGCCGTCTCGCTCTACGCGAATTATGTGGAAGGACTGAGCAAGGGGGATACGGTCACCACCCCGACCACCGCCACCAACTACCTGCATGTCTTCGCCCCCTACAAGACCGAGCAGAAGGAGGCCGGGGTCAAGTGGAATGCCGGCAGCTTTGCCCACACCGCCAGCCTGTTCGAGATCACCCGGCCGATGATGGTCGCCCTGGGCAGCAGCACCGCCCCCACCCTGTCGGACGATGGCGAGAAGCGGGTCCGCGGCCTCGAATGGAACACCTTCGGCGAGATGGCACGCGGCCTGCGCCTGCTCGGCGGCGCCACCTACACCCAGGGGGTCCAGACCAAGACCGCCTACGGCCTGAACGACGGCAAGACGGCGGTCGGCGCCCCCCGCTGGCAGGGCAACCTGGGCACCGAATGGGACGTACCGGGGATCCCCGGCCTGACCGTGAGCGGGCGCCTGATCGCCACCACCAATCAGTACCTGGACGCCGCCAACACCCTGCGCATCCCCGGCTGGGGCCAGGTGGACGCGGGGGCACGCTACGCAACGGTGATGGATGGCCGCAAGCTGGTGCTGCGCCTGAACATCATCAACCTGTTCGACCGTCACTACTACGCAGGCAGCTTCAGCGACACCACGCCCATCGCCACGCTGGGGCTGGCGCGCAGCGTGTCGGCTTCCGCCACGATGGACTTCTGAAGCGATGGATCGCCGCGCCTGGTGCCTGAAGGCCTGCGGACTGCTGCTCGGTACCCACTGCCTACCCGCCGCCGCCACTTCGGCGGACGGGTGGTCGGAGGTCACCCTGCCCGCCGCGCAGCAGTTCGACCTCCATTCCTCCGAGGGCCTTGCCTACCGGATCTACCTCTCCGAACCGGCGGCCCCGCCGCCGCCGGACGGCTACCCGGTGTTCTACGTGCTCGACGGCAATGCCGCCTTCCCGGTGGCCTCCTTCCTGGCCCGCATCCTGGCGGGGCGACGGGATGTCAGCGGGCATCCACCCGCGCTGGTGGTCGGCATCGGCTACCCTGGCGCGACCGACTTCGATGTCCCCGCGCGGCGCCGGGACTACACCCCGGGCGCAGGCCGGCCCGGCGCCGAGGCCGGCCGGGCAGAGGTCTTCCTGGACTTCATCGAAGGCAGCGTGAAGCCGCTGGTCGCCAGCCGCCGCCCGCTGGATGCCCGGCGGCAGGCCCTGTTCGGCCATTCCTTCGGTGGGTTGTTCGTGCTGCATACGCTGTTCACCCGGCCAGCCGCCTTCTCCACCTACATCGCCTCGAGCCCCTCCATCTGGTGGGACGGGCAACGGGTGCTGGAGGGACTGCCACGCCTGCAGGCAACGGACGCCCCGCCCCCGCCGCGGGTACAGATCAGCGTCGGCGCCCTGGAAGACGATCCGCCGAAAGGCGCACTCCCACCGGAAACCCGGGCCTTGCTCGCCACGCGCAGGATGATCCCTCCAGCCCGCGAACTCGCTGCCCGCCTGCGCGCGCTGCCGGGCTGGGAAGGGCGGGTGACTTATCACGAGCTTGCCGGGGAAGACCACGGCCCGGTGTGGCTGCCGGCCATGACCCGCGGCCTGCAGTTCTTTCTGGACAGCCCCTGACTTCTCCCTCCGCCATGAACGCATCGACTTCCGTCGCACTTGCTGCCGCCCTGGCCGGCTGCGCCTGCATCCACCTCGCCTCGCCGAACCAGCGCTGGCGCCTGGCCACCCTGCCCGGCCGGCCGGCACGGGGTGCCGGCCTGGCCCTGCTGGTGTTGAGCTGGCTGAGCCTCCGCCAAGGCATGCAGGCCACCGCTGCCACCTTCACCTTTGCCAGCATGCTGATGCTGGTTTTCATCCTCCTGCCCTACGTCGGGGCCTTCATCGCCATGAAACGGGACCGCTGATGGACACGCACAAACCGCCACCGATCCAGCGCGACTGGGTGGCCAAGAGTGTGGCGGGGACACTGCTCGGCTTCGGGCTGGCCCTCTCCGTCAGCGGACTGTTCGTTCGCCTCAATCCGGACATGGCGCTCTCCGTCAAAGGACAGCTGGCCATGTGGATGCTGGCCCCGGTCTGGCTCGGGACCCTGACCGGCAGTTACTTCTTCTCCAGCGGACTGCGCGCCTGGCTGTGGCTGGGCGGCACCAACCTGCTGTTGGCCGGGGCGCTGGTCGTGCTCTCTCCCGCGTCCGGAGGCTGAAACCCATGCTGCGCACCGACTTCATCCGCATCTACAAGTCCGTCCACACCTGGACCGGCATCCTGAGCGGCCTGGCCTTGTTCATCGCCTTCTACGCCGGTGCCCTGACGGTGTTCAAGGAGCCCCTCGCCCGCTGGGTCGCCCCGCCCGCACAGGAAGTGCCGTACGTCCCCCTTACGGATGCCGCGCAGCTGATCGTCGAGGCCCTGCGGGCCGACCCTGCCGCCGCACGGGAATTCACGATCCACCTGCGGGAAGCAGAGCATCTCCCGGCCCGCATGGAGTGGCAGATCCGCCCACCAGGCGGCGACGATCATGACGAATCCGGGATCCGCCACTTCGTCGCCGGCATGGATGCCTCGGGCACGGTGCAGGTGACCGAGACCCAGCCCTCGCGGGTGGCAGCCTTCATCGACACCCTGCACCGGGTCGTCGGGCTGCCCGTGGACAATGACCCGAACCGCTGGGTGATGGGTCTGATCGCCGCGCTGTACACCCTCGCCCTGGTCTCCGGCGTGATCGTGCTGCTGCCCTCCCTGGTCAAGGATTTCTTCGCCCTGCGGATCGGCAGGAACCTCAAGCGCATGTGGCTGGATGCCCACAATATCGTGGGCATCATCAGCCTGCCCTTCCACCTGGTGATGGCCCTGACCGCCGTGGTGTTCGCGTATCACGATGGCTTCTACGGCGTACAGGACGCCCTCATCCATGGCGGCAAATGGTCCTCCGCCTTCGAACGCCAGCGCCCCCCGCCAGGTGCGGCGCCAGCGCGTGACCCGGCCACCATGCTGCCACCGCTGGAGCTCGCCGCCCGCGCACGGGCCCTGTCCCCTGGCTTCGAGCCCGGCATGCTGCAGTACCAGCAGATCACCGGCCCGCGCCCGGTGGTGCGCGTCTGGGGCAAGGACGCAGCGGCAGTTTCACCCCGCGCCCGGGGAGGCTTCGCCGCTCTCGACCCCTACTCGGGCAAGCTGCTTGGCAGCGACTTCCTGCCCGGCCGGCAGAGCACACCCAACCTCGTCATCAGCAGCTTCTTCGCCCTGCACATGGCGGCCTTCGGGGGTACGCTGGTGCACTGGCTGTATTTTCTGCTCGGGCTGGCCGGGGCGTGGTTGTTCTATAGCGGCAACCTGCTGTGGATCGAAACCCGCCGTCGCAAAGCCCCCCGACAGGGTGGCGAGATCCCGGTCCAGCGCCGCGACACCCGGCTGCTGGCCGCCGGCACGGTGGGCGTGTGCCTGGGCTGCATGAGCGGCATCTCCCTCACCCTGGTGGGGGGCAAGTGGCTGTACGGCCATGTCGGTGACCTCGACGCCTGGCACTGGGGACTGTATTACTCGGTCTTCTTTGCCAGCATCGCCTGGGCATTGTGGCGGGGAGCCGGCAGAGCATCGGTCGAACTGCCGTGGATCGCAGCAGCCCTGACCCTGGCGCTGCCCCTCACCACCCTGCTTGCCTGGAGCCTGCCGTCCCTGGGCCTGTGGGGCCACACTTCGCCCGCCACCCTGGGGGTGGATGCCACCGCGCTGGTCGGCGCCCTTGCACTGGCCTGGATGGCCCGGATCAGCGCCCGCCGCAGGCGTGAAGCTGCGGCCGACAGCGTCTGGGCAGCTTAGAACAACTCCACGCCCACATCCTCGCGCCCGGTGCTCAGCGCGGCCATGATCTGGTCGAACTGGTCCTCGAAGTCCCCGCTGCGCGACATGCGCTCGAGCACCCGCTGGATGGCATTCTCCATGGCCCCGCTGATGGAGGCCTCCTGGGTGTTCGAGGTGTTGAGCCAGGAGTAGGACCGTTCGATGCCATCCGCCAGCTCCTGCAGCAGCAGGCGGCAATCCATCTGCATCACGCGGTTCTTTTCGCCGAGGACCAGCAGGGCCTGCTCGGCGGAGGACATGGCCAGCTGCAGCTGCTCGGCGCGCTGGCGTGCCTCCAGGCGCATGTCCACGTTGATGGCCAGCGCCTCCGCCGTTTCCGCCAGGATCACCAGGCTGTCGCGCAGGGCACCGGCCCGCTCGGGCTCGGCCGCCTCGTCCGGCATGTTGGCGACGATGATCGAGGCCCGCTCGTAATTGACCACCAGGCGGCGCTTGAACTGGAAGACCCGACCCATCTCCTGGGCGTAGTCGAGGATCGACATCTCCAGCGGCGTCGGCTCGCCATGTTCGGTCATGGCCGCCCGGCCGCCGACATGATGGATCACCGCGCAGCAGCTCAGACCAAGGTCGCGGGTCGCCCCCATCAGCTGGGTGGCCAGCGCCTGATAGTCCTGGCACGCCATGCTGGAGCGCATGAAATTGAGCAGGATGCCGTTCTGGGTGGCCCCGGACAGAAAGCCCATGGCCATCCGCTCGAGTACCGCCTTCTCCTGCGCCAGAGCCAGCGCGGCCTGGTGCTGGCGGATCGCCACCCCGACCTTGCGGATCAGGATGTCACCGTTAACCGGCTTGGTGATCAGATCGTTGCCGCCCGCCTCGTAGGCCTTGAGGTGTTCCTCGAGGCACTGGTGGGCGGTCACGAAGATGATCGGGATGTCGGCCCATTCACGCAGCTGACGGCAGGTTTCGTAGCCATCCAGCCCCGGCATGCCCACATCCAGCAGGACCACGTCCGGCAACTGGGCCCGGCACAGGTCGAGAGCCTCCTCACCGGACGCCGCGGTCAGCACATCGAACTTGCGGGCCAGCACGCTCCGGTGGGCCGTGCGGGTCATCCGGTCATCGTCGACGACCAGCACCCGGCCGCTCACGATCCCGTCGTCCTCCATCTCCATGTTCCCGCCCGTGGTTTCCGGCTTGTCCATCTGCATCAACGACATCCTCGAATCATGAAAAACGGTGCGCCATCCACCCTCTGCCGAAGTCTAGCCGCAATTGCCGGCGCCGGCTTCATACAGCATTCCCCATACCCCGTATACGCCGCCATCGGCAGCGCCGCGGCGCGCCATGTGTTAACTTGGAATTGTCCCGGACAGTCCGGCATGAGCGAGCCCACACCATGAGCGAACGTCCCATCCACTTCTACTTCCGCGGCGAGATCCGCCGGATCGACGGCCTTGCGCCGACCCGCACCGTGCTCCAGTACCTGCGCGAGGAGGTGCATGCCACCGGCACCAAGGAGGGCTGCGCCGAGGGCGACTGTGGTGCCTGCACGGTGGTGCTCGGCGAGGCAGTGGAGGGCGAACTGCAGCTGCGCGCGGTAAATGCCTGCATCCAGTTCCTGCCCACCCTCGACGGCAAGGCCTTGTTCACCGTGGAGGACCTGGGCGAGCAGAACGGCCTGGGGCTCACCGGCCTGCTGCATCCGGTCCAGCAGGCCCTGATGGACACCCACGCGTCCCAATGCGGCTTCTGCACGCCGGGCTTCGCCATGTCCCTGTTCGCCCTCTACGAGAACAACGCCGAATGCCCCGGCCGCGAGGCGGTGTGCGACGCCCTGTCGGGCAACCTGTGCCGCTGCACCGGCTACCGGCCGATCGTGGACGCGGTCCCCGTCGCCTACGCGCACCCCCGGGTGGCCGTCGATCGTCCCGCCGTGCTGGCCGCCCTGACCACGATGGCGACCCTGCCACCCCTCGATTACCGGGCCGCCGGCCAGCGCTTCGTGGCGCCGCGCAGCCTGGACGAGCTCGCCGCGGCCCGCCTGGCGGCCCCGCAGGCGCGCCTGCTGGCCGGCTCCACCGATGTGGGCCTGTGGGTCACCAAGCAACTGCGCGAGCTGGGCGATCTGATCCACCTGGGCGCGGTGGTCGAGCTCAAGACCATCCGGCACGACGCCGACGGCCTCCTCATCGGCGCCGGCGCCAGCCTCACCGATGCCTTCGCGGCGCTGGGTGCCTTCGAGCCGGCCTGGAACGAACTGGCCCGCCGCTTCGCCTCCACGCCGGTGCGCAACGCCGGCACCCTGGGCGGCAACGTGGCCAACGGCTCGCCCATCGGCGACTCGATGCCCGGCCTGATCGCCATGGGCGCGCGGGTCGTGCTGCGCAAGGGCGACACGGTGCGCAGCCTGCCCCTCGAGGATTTCTACCTGGCCTACCAGAAGACCGCCCTGGAACCCGGCGAATTCCTGCAGGCCATCCAGGTGCCGCCGCAGCCCGCCGGGCGCCTGTTCCGCACCTGGAAGGTCTCGAAGCGGGAGGATCAGGATATCTCCGCCGTGTGCGGCGCCTTCGCCCTGGACCTCGCCGACGGCGTGGTGCGGGGCGCCCGCATCGCCTTCGGCGGCATGGCGGCCACCCCGCTGCGCGCCCGCGCCACCGAGAGCTTCCTGCTCGACAAGCCCTGGAGCACCGATACCGTGGATGCCGCCGCCACCCTCCTCGGCAACGAATACACCCCCCTCTCCGACATGCGTGCCTCCAGCGCCTACCGCAGCCGCATCGCTGGCGGCCTGCTGCGACGCCTGTGGCTGGAACACGCCGGCAGCGCCCCGGCACGCCTGTGCGACCTGGAGGAACTGGCATGAGCGCCCCCCTCCCCGAACCCGTCCCCGGGGTCGGCGCGGGCCTGGCCCACGAGAGCGCCCACCTGCACGTCACCGGCCGCGCCACCTACATCGACGACCTGCCGGTGCCCGTCGGCACCCTGCACGCGGCCCTCGGCCTGTCCACCGTCGCCCATGGCCGCATCCGCCACCTGGACCTGTCGGCGGTGCTGGCCGCCCCCGGCGTGCGGGCCGTCATCACCGCCGCCGACATCCCCGGCATCAACGACTGCGGGCCGGTCAAGCACGACGATCCGATCCTCTGCGAGGGCGAGATCCTGTTCCACGGCCAGCCGCTCTTCGCTGTCGCCGCCGACAGCCACGACCTGGCCCGCCGCGCCGCCCGGCTGGCGAAGATCGAGGTGGACACCCTGCCCCCCGTGCTCACCGCCGCCGCCGCGGCCGAGGCCGAATCCTGGGTGCTGCCGCCCGTCGAGGTCAGCCGCGGCAACGCCTTCGCCGCCCTGGCCGTGTCGCCCCGCCGCCTGCGCGGCGAGGTGGAGCTGGGCGGCCAGGAACACTTCTACCTGGAGGGGCAGATCGCCTGCGCCATCCCCGGCGAGGACGACACCATGCGCGTGCTCACCTCCACCCAGCACCCCACCGAGATGCAACACATGGTGGCCCACGCCCTGGGCTGGCGGGTCCATCAGGTCATCGCCGAGTGCCGGCGCATGGGCGGCGGCTTCGGTGGCAAGGAGAGCCAGTCGGCCCAGATCGCCTGCATCGCCGCGGTGCTGGCCCAGCGCTGCGGAGTGGCGGTCAAGCTGCGCCTGGACCGGGATGACGACATGCGCATCACCGGCAAGCGCCACGACTTCCACATCGAGTACGACGCCGGCTTCGACGAGGATGGCCGCCTGCTCGGCCTCAAACTGCTGCTGGCCTCCCGCTGCGGCTTCTCCACCGACCTGTCGGGGCCGGTGAACGACCGGGCGATCTTCCACGCCGACAATGCCTACTACCTGGACGCGGTGGACATCCTGAGCCTGCGCGGCCTCACCCACACCGTCTCCAACACCGCCTTCCGGGGCTTTGGCGGCCCGCAGGGCATGTTCGCCATCGAGATGGTGATGGACGACATCGCCCGCGAGCTGGGCAAGGACCCGCTGGAAGTGCGCCGCATCAACTTCTACGGCCCCGGCGACGGCACCACGCGCAACGTCACCCACTACGGCATGAAGGTGGAGGACAACGTGATCGAGCCGCTGGTGGACCAGCTCGCCGCCAGCGCCAGCTACGCCGCCCGGCGGGCCGCCATCGACGCCTTCAATGCCGACAGCCCGGTCATCAAGAAAGGCCTGGCCCTGACCCCGGTGAAGTTCGGCATCTCCTTCACCGCCACCTTCTACAACCAGGCCGGCGCCCTGGTGCATGTGTACAACGACGGCACCGTGCTGGTCAGCCACGGCGGCACCGAGATGGGCCAGGGGCTGTACACCAAGATCCGCCAGATCGTGGCCCAGGAGTTCGGCCTGCCGGTCATCGACGTGCGCCTGTCCTCCACCGACACCAGCCGGGTGCCCAACACCTCGGCCACCGCCGCCTCGTCGGGCACCGATCTCAACGGCAAGGCCGCCCAGGCCGCCTGCCAGGCCATCCGCCGGCGCATCGCCGGCTTCGTGGCGGAGCGCCTGGGGGTCAGCGACGACGCGGTGATCTTCGCCGCCGGCCGGGTCACCGCCCCGGGCTTCGACGCCCCCTTCGCCGACGTGGTGGCGGATGCCTACAAAGCCCGCATCCAGCTGTGGGACGCCGGCTTCTACCGGACCCCGAAGATCCACTACGACCCGGTCACCATGCAGGGCCGGCCCTTCTATTACTTCTCCTACGGGGCCTCGGTCAGCGAGGTGGCCATCGACACCCTGACCGGCGAATCGAAGGTGCTGCGGGTGGACATCCTTCACGACGTGGGCCGCTCCATCAATCCGGCCATCGACATCGGCCAGATCGAAGGCGGCTTCATCCAGGGCATGGGCTGGCTGACCACCGAGGAGCTGGTGTACCAACCCGACGGCCCCCAGGCCGGGCGGCTCGCCACCCACGCCCCGTCCACCTACAAGATCCCGGCGGTGTCCGACCTGCCGCGCCACTTCAAGGTGGAGTTGTTCGACAACGCCAACGTGGAGGACAGCATCCACCGCTCCAAGGCGGTCGGCGAGCCCCCGCTGATGCTGGCCTTCTCGGTGTTCTTCGCCCTGCGCGACGCCGTCGCCGCCACCCTCGGCCCGGGCGCCCGGCCCAAGCTCGACGCCCCGGCCACCCCGGAGGCGATCCTGAAAGCGCTGAGCGGGGGGGCGCTGTGACCTGCCGGAGCTTTTGTAGGGGCGGCTTCAGCCGCCCGCAGGTGCCCTTGCTGGACGGCTTTCCTCTTTCCCACCTTGAATTGGCCGGGAATTCGCCCCGGCGGGCGCCCCCTTTCTTTGCGTCGCATGTAGGGGCGACTTCAGTCGCCCGCGGACTTCGATCAGATACCTGTGGGCGGCTAAAGCCGCCCCTACAAAGCCCACAGACTCCGATCAAGCACCTGCGGGCGGCTGAAGCCGCCCCTACGCATGCCCCTACAGCCACCCCTCCCGTTTCCACCCCCCAGGAGATGTCACCATGAACGACTGGCTGCATACCCTCGCCAACTGGCTGGAAGCCGGGCAACCGGCGGTCATGGTCACCGTGGTGCGGGCCGACGGCTCCACCCCGCGGGAGGCCGGCGCCACCATGCTGGTCGGCCGCGCGAGCACCGCCGACACCATCGGTGGTGGCCACCTGGAGTGGCTGGCCACCAGCACCGCCCGGGAGCTGCTGCTGAGCGAGGCCAAGCCGCGCCTGATGCGCTGCGCTCTCGGCGCCAGCCTCGGGCAGTGCTGCGGCGGCGCCGTGTGGCTGGCCCTGGAGCGTATCGACGTGCGTGAGGCCGCCATCTGGCGCACCCGGGCCGAGGCCGTGGCCGCCGGCCACACCCTGCAGCGGCGCCTGCTGTCCGGTGACGAAGGCAGCCTGTGGTCCCTGGCCGAGGGCGACCCCGGCCGCGGTGAGCCGGCCCACTTCTGGTCCGACGGCGGGCACTGGCAGTTCGAGCAGCAGGTGGCGGCCAGCCGTTTTCCGGTGATGCTGTTCGGCGCCGGCCACGTGGGCGAAGCCATCGCCCGCGCCCTGGCACCGCTGGGCGCCCAGGTGAGCTGGGTGGACAGCCGGGACGACATCTTCCCGGCCGTTGCCCCGGACGGCATCACACCAATCTGCAGCGACACCCCGGCCGCGGAGGTGCGCGCCGCCCCGCCGGGCAGCTACTTCCTGGTGCTGACCCACAGCCACGCCCTGGACTTCGAACTGTGCGAAGCCATCCTGGCCCGCCAGGACTTCGCCTACTTCGGCCTGATCGGCTCGGCCACCAAGCGGGCCAGCTTCGAACACCGCCTGATCGCCCGCGGCCTCGAGCCGGCCCGGCTGGGCGACATGACCTGCCCGATCGGCATCCCGGGCGTACGCAGCAAGCAGCCGGCCGTCATCGCCGCGTCGGTGGCGGCCCAGCTGCTGCAGGTGCGCGAGGCCCGTGAGGCGGTGGCGAAAGCGGCCCGCCCGGTGGCGATCACCCCTTTCCTGCTATCCGGAGCCCGCCCGTGACGACCATTCCGCCCCCTTTCAGCGGCCCGCCCCCGGGCGCCCTGCGCCTGGAGCTGACCGGCATCACCAAACGCTACCCCAGCGTGGTGGCCAATGACGGCATCAATCTCAAGGTGGCCCCCGGCGAGATCCACGCCGTGCTCGGCGAGAACGGCGCCGGCAAGAGCACCCTGATGAAGATCATCTACGGCGCCGTGCAGGCGGATGCCGGCCAGATCCAGTGGAACGGGCGCGAGGTGGTCATCGCCAATCCCTCCGAAGCCCGCCGCCTGGGCATCGGCATGGTGTTCCAGCACTTCTCCCTGTTCGAGACCCTCACGGTGGTCGAGAACATCGCCCTGGCCCTCGACGAACCCTTCGACCTCAAGGGCCTGGCCGAGCGGGTGCGCGAGGTGTCCACCCGCTACGGCCTGCCCCTCGACCCGGACCGCCTGGTGCACAGCCTGTCGGTAGGCGAACGCCAGCGGGTCGAGATCGTGCGCTGCCTGTTGCAGGCGCCGCAGCTGCTGATCCTCGACGAACCGACCTCGGTGCTCACCCCCCAGGCCGTGCAGAAGCTCTTCGAGACCCTCCGCCGGCTGGCCTCGGAGGGGGTCAGCATCCTCTACATCAGCCACAAGCTGCACGAGATCCAGAGCCTCTGCCACAGCGCCACGGTGATGCGCGGCGGCAAGGTGACCGGCACCGCCACCCCGTCGCAGGAAACCCCGGCCAGCCTGGCCCGCATGATGATCGGCCGCGAGCTGCCGGTCTGCGAGGTGCCGGCCTACACCGGCGAGGCCCGGCCGGTGCTGACGGTGAGCAAGCTGTCAATGCGCCCCGACGACCCCTTCGGCACCCCGCTCAAGGACATCGACCTGGAGGTGCGGCGCGGCGAAATCCTGGGCATCGCCGGCATCTCGGGCAACGGCCAGGCGGAGCTGCTGGCCGCCCTGTCCGGCGAGGCCCCCGGCAGCGCCGAAGCAATCAAGCTGGCCGGCCAGCCGGTGGGCCACCTGGACGCCGGCAAGCGGCGCAAGCGCGGCCTGGCCTTCGTGCCCGAGGAGCGCCTCGGCCGCGGCGCCGTGCCGCCGATGAGCCTGGCCGATAACGCCACCCTGTCGGCCCACGCCCAGGGCCTGGTGAAGAAGGGCTTCCTGCGCCCCAAGGCGGCCTGGGAGTTCGCCAAGACCTGCATCCAGCGCTTCGACGTGCGCTGCGGCGGCCCCGGTGCAGCGGCCCGCAGCCTGTCCGGCGGCAACCTGCAGAAGTTCATCGTCGGCCGCGAGATCATGCAGCAGCCCATCGCCATGGTCGTCGCCCAGCCCACCTGGGGCGTCGATGTGGGCGCCGCCGCCTTCCTGCGCCAGACCCTGATCGACCTGTCCCGCTCCGGGGTGGCGATCCTGGTGGTGTCGGAGGAGCTGGAAGAGCTCTTCGAGATCTGCGACCGCATCGCCGTGCTCGCCGAAGGCCGCCTCGGCCCGGCCGTACCCAAGGCCCAGACCAACGCCGAGAAGATCGGCATGCAGATGTCCGGCCTGTTCACCAGCGCCACTGACCGGGAGCCCGACCATGCCGCTGCTTGAACCCCGCCCCACGCCCTCGGCGCAGATGCGCCTGTGGTCGCCGCTGATCGCCATCGGCCTGACCCTGCTGGTCGGCTCCCTGCTCTTCCTGTCCCTCGGCAAGGACCCGGTCGCAGCCTTCGGCGTGTTCTTCATCCAGCCCCTGGCCTCGGGCAACGGCTGGAGCGAGCTGATGGTCAAGGCCGGTCCGCTGATCCTCATCGCCCAGGGCCTGGCCATCGGCTTCCGGGCACGCATCTACAACATCGGCGCGGAGGGCCAGCTGATCGTCGGCGCGCTGGCCGGCGGCGGCGTGGCCATCGCCTGTGACGGCATCGACGCCGGGTGGGTGCTGCCCCTGATGGTGGTGGCCGGCGCCCTCGGCGGCGCCCTGTGGGGTGCCATTCCGGCCCTGCTGCGGACCCGCTTCAACGCCCAGGAGACCCTCACCACCCTGATGCTCGCCTACGTGGCCAGCTTCGCCCTGTCGTACATGGTCAATGGCCCGTGGCGCGACCCGGAGGGCATGAACTTCCCGCAGTCCATCATGTTCGGCGACCCGGCCCTGTTCAGCCCCTGGTTCGAGGGCATGCGGGTCAATGCCTCGATCCTGATCGCCGCGCTGGCCTCGGCGGGCTTCTGGCTCTTCACCTCGCGCAGCTTCCTGGCCTACCAGCTCACGGTGGGCGGCCTGGCCCCGGCGGCGGCCCGCTACGCCGGCTTCTCGGCCGACCGCACGGTGTGGATCAGTCTGGTGCTGTCCGGCCTCACCGCCGGCATCGCCGGGATCGGCGAGGTGGCCGGGCCGGTCGGCCAGCTCAACCTCAACATCTCGCCGGGCTACGGCTTCGCCGCCATCATCGTGGCCTACCTGGGGCGCCTCAACGCCATTGGCATCGTGCTGGCCGGCCTGCTGATGGCCCTGCTCTACCTGGGCGGCGAAGCGGCGCAGGTGGCCCTGCAGCTCCCCGCCGCCATCACCGGCCTGTTCCAGGGCATGTTGCTGTTCTTCCTGCTCGGCGCCGACGTCTTCGTCGACTACCGCCTGCGCCCCCGCCCGAAACCCGTCATCGCCTGAGGACCGCGCCATGCTCGAACACCTGATCCCCGTCCTCGCCGGCACCCTGGCCGCCGCCACCCCGCTGATCTTCGCCGGGCTGGGCGAGCTGGTGGCCGAACGCAGCGGCGTCATCAACCTGGGCGTCGAAGGCATGATGCTGATCGGCGCCATCGCCGGCTTTGCGGCAGCGGCCGACAGCGGCGGTGGCGCCCTGGCCGGCCTGCCCGCCGGCGCGGTGGCCGGGGCCCTGGCGGCCCTGGTGTTCGCCGTGCTGTCCCTGTCGATGGCCGCCAACCAGGCGGCCTGCGGGCTGGCCCTGACCATCTTCGGCATCGGCCTGTCGGCCTTCATCGGCCAGCACTACGTGAGCTTCAGCCTGCCCGGCCTGCAACCCCTGGACATCCCGGGGCTGGTGGACATCCCGGTGCTCGGCCGGATCTTCTTCCACCAGGACGCCGTCACCTACCTGGCCCTGATCAGCTTCGGCATCGTCTGGTGGGTGCTGCGCAAGACCCGCCTCGGCCTGATCCTCAAGGCCGTCGGCGAAGCGCCCGATGCGGCCCACGCCATCGGCTACCCGGTGATCGCCATCCGCTACGGCGCCACCCTCTTCGGCGGCGCCATGGCCGGCATGGGCGGCGCCTACCTGTCCACGGTCTACACCCCGCTGTGGGTCCAGAACATGGTCGCAGGCCGCGGCTGGATCGCCATCGCGCTGGTCGTCTTCGCCACCTGGAACCCCACCCGCCTGGTCCTCGGCGCCTGGCTGTTCGGCGGCGTGACCATCCTGCAATTCCACGCCCAGGGCCTGGGCATCGCGGTACCGGTGCAGCTCCTCGCCGCGCTGCCTTACCTGGCGACGGTGGTGGTGCTGGTGCTGATCTCGCGCGACAAGCGCCTGCTGCAGCTCAACCTGCCGGCTTCGTTGGGGAAGCCGTGGTTGCCGTAAAGGGTGGTGCTGTTTCGTGCGCTGGCTTTTGGAGGCTTTACTGGTCGGCGTTCCGTTGTTTTACGTTGGATTGGCCGGGAATTCGCCCCGGCGGGCGACCTTCTTTCTTGCGTCCCCTGTAGGGGCGGCTTCAGCCGCCCGCGGACTCCGATCAAGCACCTGCGGGCGGCTGAAGCCGCCCCTACAGGCTGCGGCCGCCCGATGCGAGCAGCGCAGGGGAGTCGTTCGCAACGCGAACGACCGGGGAAGCCGGGTCGCCTTTCTTTCCCCCTTTCTTTGGCGACGCAAAGAAAGGGGTCGCCCGCCGGGGCGAATTCCCGGCCAATCCAACGCAAAATAAAGGACAGGCGTTCAGCAAGGCTCCTAAGGCCCCAAAAGGCCCAAACACGGAGCAGCCCCACCCACCACAGGATCAACGGACACACCGAGACCATGCCGCACACCAAGACCCTCCTCCTCCGCCACGCCGACCTGGTCGTCACGATGGACCTGCACCGCCGCGAGATCGCCGACGGGGCGGTGTTCATCCGTGCCGGGGTGATCGAGGCGGTCGGCCCCACCGCCGAGCTCCCCGACCACGCTGACGAGGTGCAGGACCTGCGCGGCCGGATCGTGCTGCCCGGCCTGGTGAACACCCACCACCACATGTACCAGAGCCTCACCCGGGTGGTGCCGGGTGCCCAGGACGCGGAGCTGTTCGGCTGGCTGCAGACCCTCTACCCCCTGTGGGGCGGGCTCACCCCGGAGATGATCCGGGTGTCCACCCTCACCGCCATGTCGGAGCTGATCCTGTCGGGCTGCACCACCTCGTCGGACCACCTCTACCTCTACCCCAACGGCAGCCGGCTGGACGACAGCATCGAGGCGGCCCACGAGATCGGCATGCGCTTCCATGCCTGTCGCGGCAGCATGAGCGTGGGCCGCTCGGCCGGCGGCCTGCCGCCGGACCACCTGGTGGAGGAGGAAGACGCCATCCTGGCCGACAGCCGGCGTCTGATCGAGACCTGGCACGACCCGGCCCGCCACGCCATGCTGCGCATCGCCGTGGCGCCCTGCTCGCCGTTCTCGGTGAGCCGTGACCTGATGCGCGAATCGGCGCTGCTGGCGCGCAGCTACGGGGTGTCGATGCACACTCACCTGGCCGAAAACGACAACGACGTGGCCTACAGCCGCCAGCGCTTCGGCATGACGCCCGCCGAGTACGCCGAGAGCCTGGGCTGGGTCGGCCACGACGTGTGGCACGCCCACTGCGTCAAGCTCGACGCCGCCGGCATCGCCCTGTTTGCCCGCACCGGCACCGGGGTGGCCCACTGCCCCTGCTCCAACATGCGCCTGGCCTCGGGCATCGCCCCCATCCCGGCGATGCGGGCCGCCGGCGTGCCGGTGGGCCTGGGGGTGGACGGCTCGGCCTCCAACGACGGCGCCGACCTGCTCGGCGAAGCCCGCCAGGCCATGCTGCTGGCACGGGTGGGCCACGGCCCGGCGGCCCTGAACGCCCGCCAGGCCCTGGAGCTGGCCACCCTCGGCGGGGCCCGCGTGCTGGGCCGCGACGACATCGGGGCACTGGCCCCGGGCATGAGCGCCGACCTGATCGCCTTCCGCAGCGACAGCCTGGCCCTGTCCGGCGCGGCGGTGCACGACCCGGTGGCCGCACTGGTCTTCTGCGCCCCCGAGAAGGTGGACCTGAGCCTCATCAACGGCCGCTGGGTGGTGCAGGACGGCATGCTGCAGACGGTGGACCTGCCCCGCGTGGTCAGCCACCACAACCATCTGGCCCGTCAGCTCGCGGAGGCCCTGTGATCCAGCACCAAACCCTGGCGGCCGGCCATCACGTCCTGGTCCGCGGCCAGGTGCTCCACTATCTGTCCGACCCCGGCCCCAACGATGACCCGACCGCCTGGGAGTTCTTCGAGGACGGCGGCCTGTGGATCATCGACGGGCGCATCCACGCCGCCGGCCCGTGGGCGGCCATCCAGGCCAACATGCCCCCCTCGCTGCGC
This sequence comes from uncultured Zoogloea sp., assembly GCA_937967645.1. Lineage (GTDB taxonomy): Bacteria > Pseudomonadota > Gammaproteobacteria > Burkholderiales > Rhodocyclaceae > Zoogloea. The sequence goes on along the minus strand of CALBTT010000006.1, from coordinate 5,173 downwards.
GAGGGCGCCGACTTCCACGACCACCGCGGCCACCTGGTGCTGCCCGGCCTGGTGGACACCCACCTGCACTACCCCCAGGCCGGCGTGATCGGCTCCTACGGGCGCCAGCTGCTGGACTGGCTCAACGACTACACCTTTCCCGCCGAGGCAGGCTTCGCCGACTACAGCGTGGCCGAGCGGACCGCCCGCTACGTGACGGACCGTCTGCTGGCCCACGGCACCACCACCGCATCCGTCTATGCCACCGTGCACGCCCACTCGGCAGAGGCCTTCTTCCGGGTGGCCGAGGCCCGCAAGCTGCGCATGCTGTGCGGCAAGGTGCTGATGGACCGGAACTGCCCCGACGCCCTGCGCGACACGCCAGACAGCGGCCGCGCCGACAGCGCCGCGCTGATCGAGCGCTGGCACGGCAAGGGCCGCCTGGGCTACAGCCTCACGCCGCGCTTCGCCCCCACCTCGAGCCGCGAGCAGCTGCAGGCCACCGGCGAGCTGTTCGCCGCCTTTCCCGACCTGCACCTGCAGACCCATCTGGCGGAGAACAAGGCCGAGATCGCCTGGGTCAGGACGCTCTTTCCGGAGCGCGCCAGCTACCTGGATGTCTACGCCCACTACGGCCTGCTCAAGCCGCGCAGCATCTACGGCCACTGCATCCACCTCACCCGCAGCGAGCGCCGGGAGATGGCGGCGTCCGGCGCAGCGGCCGCCTTCTGCCCGACCTCCAACTTCTTCCTCGGCAGCGGCGCCTTCGACTACGCCGCCAGCACCGCCGCCGGCATGCGCGTGGGCCTGGCCACCGACGTGGGGGGCGGCACCGGCTTCAGCCTGATCCGCACCCTGGGCCAGGCTTACGAGGCCAGCCAGCTACGCGGCGCCCCCCTGTCGGCCATGCGCGGCTGGTACGTGGCCACCCTGGGCGGCGCCCGCGCCCTCTACCTGGACGCCCACATCGGCAGCTTCCAGCCCGGCCGCGAGGCCGACTTCACCGTGCTGGACTGGACCGCCACCCCCGAGCTGGCCTGGCGCATGGACAGCACCCGGACACTCGCCGAACGGCTGTTCGCGCTGATGATCCTGGGGGATGAGCGCTGCGTGCGGGGGACGTATGTGATGGGGGAAAGGGCGTGGCCGTCCACCACCGAGATGCGCGCCTCGAAATGCTGAATCAGATCAGGTGCCACTTGTTGCGGCCGGGATTCGGAGCCCACCCATTTTTGCAGCTTGACCGCAGTGGTCTGCAGGACCTATTCTTTTATGCAATATGACCGACGCCTCTGCACTCTGTGTACGCGTCGGTTTTCATTTGTGTGCTCACCCGAAACATCACGGCTGCAGCCATAACGCCCACCCTTCCCAACCCGGAAAAGCCCCCAGTTCCAGCAGCGAAACGGTCTGATTGGCTACCACCGGGAATTCATCTGTCAGCAGGCTCCTGAAGCGCCACCCCCAGCTAGAGTTCGGGCAGATCACGGACAGCAACTGCTGCATCAAGCAAAAGTAGAAGAATGGCTTCGCACTGTTCAGCAGGGCGGGCCAACCCGCAGGAACAGAGGACAGTTCCAGCACGTTGATATTCCACAGGCGGCTGTGGTGCGCCGACACATTGCGGATGAAGTTCAAACTGCGCAGCCATTGCGCGAAGGCCTGGCCTGATGGCGCACCATACCGGGTGGCAATCGTCTGCTGGTCGGCGTACTGCATGCCAGCGAACAGTTTGGACAGCAAACCAAAGTCCCACACTTCAATGGCTGCCCAGATCGGCAAGGCCCCATACTGCTGCTGATGGTGCGCAACAAAGGGCTCCTTGCGAGCCCGGTGCAGCAAGGTCTGATACTTGGCCAGCCAGACTTGATGCTGCGTCTTGCCAGCATCCGGCCCGTTGGTGATGCGTTTCTTGGTGAAGTTGCCGTGCAGGCATGCCGGGCTCTCATGTGCGCGTGGGTCACGTTGGCCCAGCAAATGCGCCACATCCACACGTACCGCCATTTCAATGCGCTCCAGCGCATCCAGGGCCAGCAGCCGCAGCTTCTTGTCGAACACATAGAGCTGGACTACGTCTTCAAAACGGCAGCCTGGGGCAAAGCTGTCCAGCCGCACCGCCTTGCCTTGAGCCATGGACGCCACCGGATCAATGGCGCGTAGGGGATACCAATAGCCACTCAGGGCGGTAGTAGCCCAAGCGCTCCAGGTAATCGAGCGCCGCAGCGGGCCTGTCGACCTGCAAGCCACGGTTCTGCAGTTGCTGCAATTGGTCTGCGAAAGAACGCCAAGGCTTGAGTGGCTTCACGCAGGTCCAGCTCCATCGTTGGTGGGTTTGGCCAAGGTCAACACCTGCTCGTCAAGCCGGCAAGCCAACCCCCTTAGGATTCGGCCCGTACTCGTTGGCCTCCGGCTGGCTGTCCTGGATGGCGAAGAAGATCAGCACCAGCGCGCCGATCAGCGGCACGATCATCAACAGGGCCCACCAGCCGCTACGGCCGATGTCGTGCAGGCGGCGAACCGTGACGGCCACGCTGGGCACCATCACGACCAGGCTGTAGAGGCCGGACAGCACCTCCCCCAGGCCGCCCTCGCCGCCACCGCCCACCAGGGTCAGCACGATCATGATGACCAGGTTGAAGAGGGCGAACATCCAGTATTCCTTGCGCTGGGCGCGCCCCTTGAAATCGGCGTACTGGCGAAACGCCTTCAGATACCACTCCATGGAAAGCTCCTTGTGCAAAATGGAAGACCGGCTTTCAGCACCATAGCATGACGCTGTAACGGCCATGAAAGAGGGGCGGCCAGGCCTGGTCGGCCTGAACCGGGGAAGGCGTGCCCTGCAAGCACCGGCAGGCTTCTCCAGCCATCCCGGCACTCCCCGCCCCGCCAGGAAATTCATATGTAATATCAAGCCATTAACCCGAGCGTGCGAATCGTCTCAGGTGACCGTCGGGGAGGCTTGCCGACCCACTCTGGGCTCCCGTAAGGTGTCGATCCTGAAACACAACGCAACGGGGAGTCTGCCCATGCCGAATACCGCCCAGCTGGTCGATCAGACCTGGCAGGTCCTCACCGAAACCTGCTCCGCGGAGGTCCGTGCCGAAGTGGCCCGTATCGTCGCGCAGGACAAAACCGATCTTGCCGCCAGCTTCTACCGCTACATGCTGGGGGATGAGGGCGCCAAGCCCTTCCTGTCCGTAGCCGCCGTCGAAGCCCACCTCAAGCCCGGCCTGCAGCGCTGGCTGCAGGTGCTCTTCGGGCACACCAGCCGGGACGAACTGGCCGGTGCGCTGGCCCTGCAGCGGCATGTGGGTGAAGTCCATGCCCGCGCCCAGATCCCGGTGAACCTGGTGGCCCGCGGGCTGCGCCTGCTCAAGCACGAGATCAACACGCGCCTGCTCGCCACGTCCCTCGACCGCAACGACCTGGTCAGCGCCGTGCTGTACGTGGACCGCCTGACCGACGTGGCCTTCGAGGAGATGAGTGCTGCCTTCATCCAGTCGTCCGAGCGCAGCGTGCGCACCGACGAGGCCTACCGGATGTTTGCCGCCGGGCGGGACCTCGCCCTGGAGCGTGAGAAGCAGTCGGTGGCGGTGCTGGAATGGGAGGCCCGCTTCTACCGGCTGCTCGCCGCGGGCTCCTCATTCGACGACATGCCCAGCCTGGCCGACTCCGAGTTCGGCTTGTGGCTCAACCACAAGGCACCGCTGCTCTTCGACGAAACCCGGGAGCTGCCGCTGATCACCGAGTGCGTGGATCGCATCGACCAGTCGCTCTTTCCGCAGCTCGTCTTCGGGCGCGACAAGGATCTCCAGTCCGACGCCAATCGGGCCCTGGCCAAGGCCGTGCTGGTGGAGGTGGACGAGATCAAGTTCCTGCTGCGCTCCATGTTCGACCGCCTGGTAGACCTGGACGTGGGCCGCGATGTGCTGACCCAGCTCTTCAACCGCCGCTTCCTGCCCTCCATCCTGAAGCGGGAGATCGGCCTGGCGCGCCGCAACGAGGAGAACTTCTGCGTGCTGATGCTCGACATCGACCACTTCAAGCGGGTCAATGACGAACATGGGCACGATGCAGGCGACCGGGTGCTGCAGCAGGTAGCCGGCCAGATCATGAGCCACGTACGGGGTGGCGACTTCGTCTTCCGCTACGGCGGCGAGGAGTTCCTCGCGGTGCTGGCCGCGATCGACGAGGAGCGGGCGCAGGCGGTCGCCGAGAAGGTGCGCCGACGCATCGCCGATCTGGACATTCCCCTGTCGGGCGAGCGCAGCATCCGGGTCACGGTAAGCATCGGCGTCGCCGCCAATGACGGCCACCCGGACTACCAGCGCATCATCGAGCGCGCCGACAAGGCGCTGTACAGCGCCAAGGAGTCCGGCCGGAACCGGGTGGCCACCGCCTGATATCATTCGGGCTCCCGAATGTTCCACCCGCCGGCGCTTTCGCCCGGCTTCCGCCATGACCGAAACCTCCGGCGCCAGCGCCTCCGCGCTCCGCGTGTTGTCGCTCATCCCGCCGATGACGCAGCTCAACACGCCCTACCCGTCCACCGCCTACCTCACCGGCTTCCTGCGCAGCCGCGGGGTGGACGCGGTGCAGGACGACCTGGCCCTGAAGCTGGTGCTGGCGCTGTTCTCACCCACCGGGCTGGATGCCCTGCGGGAGGCCGCGCGGGCGCTGCCGGGCAAGAAGCGCAGCCCCACCCTGCAGGCCTTCGAGGCCGGCTTCGCACGCTACCGGGCCACCATCGGCCCGGTCATCGGCTTCCTGCAGGGGCGTGACCCGACCCTGGCCCACCGCATCGCCAGCCGCGCCTTCCTGCCCGAGGGGCCGCGCTTCGCCTCCCTGGACGTGTATTACGACCCGGATGGCGGCGACCCGCTGGCCTGGGCCTTCGGCGCCCTCGGCATCCAGGACAAGGCCCGCCACCTGGCCACCCTGTATCTCAACGATGTGGCCGACGTGCTGCGCGAGGCCGGCGACCCGCGCTTCGAGTTCGTGCGCTATGCCGAATCCCTGGCCATGGCCCAGCCCAGCTTCGAGCCGCTGGCCCAGGCCCTCGCCGCCCCGCCGACGCTGGTGGACGAGGCCCTCGTCCGCCTCACCCTGGACACCGTGGCCCGCCACCAGCCCCGCGTCGTGCTGCTGTCGGTGCCCTTCCCCGGCTCGGTGTATGCCGCCTTCCGCATCGCCC
>CALBTT010000005.1 GCA_937967645.1 uncultured Zoogloea sp. | reverse complement strand
TCGGTACCGATGTTGCCGGGGCCGATCAGGGCGCATTTGATCTTTTTCGTCATGGCTTTCTCTCGGTTGTGGGATGCAGGACGCGCGGCGGAGGGGGGAGGGAGGGGACCAGGAGAAGATCCCCCGGCTCCACCGCGCGGCTGCAATCTTGTGTTTTGTTTTACGTTGAATTTAGTCTAAAAGTAAATTGACTTTAAATCAAACGAGAAGGAAACTTCAATCGTCAATCGTCGCCGAGAGAGCTTCGAGCCGGTGCCTGGCTTGTGGAAGTGCCTGCTTGAAACCAAGTGGACGCGCCGCATTCCCGGCCGGACAGACCCCTTCCCGGTGAGGCCCCCCGCCACACCCAACCCCTATCAGGAGAGTGATTGCAGATGGACAATCTGGTCAGCATCAGCGCGTCGGAAGCAGCCCGGCGCATTGCCAAGGGAGCGCTCAGCTCGGTGAGTTATACCGAGGCCCTGCTCGCCCGCATCGCCGAGCGGGAGGCCTCCGTGGGGGCCTGGATCCACATCGATCCGGCGGCGGCCCTGGCCCAGGCGCGCGCCGCGGATGCGCGGCCGCCGGTCGGCCCCCTGCACGGCGTGGCCGTTGGCTTGAAGGACATCATCGACACGGCCGACATGCCCACCGCCTACGGCTCGCCGATCTATGCGGGTCACCGGCCGGGCAAGGACGCGCCTTCCGTGGCCCAGTTGCGGGCTGCCGGTGCGGTGATCCTGGGCAAGACGGTGACTGCCGAGTTCGCCACCTACCATCCGGGCAAGACCGCCAACCCCCACAACCTGGCCCATACGCCGGGCGGTTCGTCCAGCGGCTCGGCGGCGGCGGTGGCTGACTATCATGTGGCCCTGAGCCTCGGCACCCAGACCGCCGGCTCGATCATCCGGCCGGCCAGCTTCAACGGGATCATCGGCTACAAGCCGACCTTCGATGATTTCAACTATGGCGGCCTGCATGCCCTGGCGCCGTCCCTCGATACCCTGGGCGTGTTTGTGCGCCACTTCGAGGATCTGACCCTGTCCCGCCAGGTCATGTCGCGCAACCAGCCGGTGCGTGCGCCGTCCGCGCCGGCCAGCACCGCGCCGCGCATCGGGGTGTGTCGCACGCCGATGTGGGACAAGGCCGATGCCGACATGCAGGAGGCCTACCTGCGCACCGTCGAGCGTCTGGGCAAGGCTGGCGCCACCCTGGTGGACATCGAACTGCCGCCGTCCTTCACCGCCCTGATCGAAGCCCAGACCCTGATCTTCATGGCCGAAGGTGTCCGCCACCTGGCACGGGAGTGGCGTGAACAGCCCGATCTCCTCAGCCCCGAACTGCGCGCCCTGCTGGAGCGGGGCCGGGCCTGTTCCGACGCCGCCATCGCCGAGGCCCAGGCGCTTGCCGTTCAATGCCGGGCCGAGCTGGCCGACATCCTGCGCGGGGTGGACGCCCTCATCGCCCCGGCGGCGATCGGTGAGGCGCCGAAGGGCCTGGCGGCCACCGGCGATCCCCTGTTCAGCCGTATCTGGACCTTCCTGCACGTGCCCTGCATCAGCTACCCGGTGGGCCGCGGCGACCAGGGGCTGCCCCTCGGCGTGCAGGCCATCGGTGCCCATGGCGACGATGACCGCCTGATCGGCACCGCCTGGTGGATGGCCGAGCACTCGGCTGAATGGCCCCCGGTTATCTGAACGCCCGACCTCGAAAGGACACAAGCATGGCTACCCCCCACAAGGAATTCGACGCCCAGCAGAAGGCCTGGTACGAGGCCGCGTGCGCCCGTATCGACGCCGCCCGCCTGCAGCAGCTCAACATGCAGCTGGTGGACATCCACAGCCCCACCGGTGCGGAGCGCCAGGCCAGCGAGTTCATGGCCGACTACATGAGCCGCATGGGCCTCAAGGCCAGCTACCAGCCGGTCAACCCGATCACCGGCAATGCCTACGGCCGCCTGGCCGGCGATGGCAGCGGCCCGGCGCTGATGCTCTACGCGCCCATCGACACCCACATCGAGGCCATCCCCGAGCACGACATCCCCTGGGTCGGCCCAGAACTGCGGGCCGACATGCTGCCCAAGGCCGAGGCCCGCGGCGAGACGGTGATCGGCCTGGGTGCCTCCAACCCCAAGGGCATGGTGGCGGCCCTGACCGAGGCCGTGCACGCCGTGCGCGACGCCGGCATCCCCCTCAAGGGCGACCTGGTGCTGGCCTTCGCCGGCGGCGGCATGCCGGTGGTGGTGCCCGAGCGCAGCCACTACGGCCTGTCCAGCGGCGTCAGCCACATGATGATGAACGGCGTCACCGCCGACTTCGGGATCATCCTCAAGCCCTGGAACGAGGTGTATTACGAGCACCCGGGCATGTGCTGGTTCAAGGTCACGGTCAAGGGCTCGCTGGGCTATTCCGGCATTCCCCGCGGCACGCCGGGTTTCCGCAGCTCCATCGTGCCGGCGGCACGCCTGATCCTCGAGCTGGAGGCCTGGCTGCCCGAATACACCCGCCGCCACACCTCCGACCAGATCGCCCCGGAAGGCTGGATCGCCGCCGTGCGGTCCGGCTGGCCCGAGCGCCCGGCCTTCCCATCGGCCGCCACCGAGATCTACCTGGACATGCGCACCAACCCGCAGCAGAGCACCGCGTCGGTGGAGGCGGAGTTTGGCGCCGTGATGCGCGACATCATCGCCCGCTACCCGGAGATCGACGCCGAGTGGGAGATGACCGCCGCCGTGCCGGGCTCCCGCACCGATCCGTCCAACTGGATCATCCGCAGCGCCGAGCGGGCCTGGACCGAGACCCACGGCGGCCAGCCCTATCCGGGTGCGCCCAAGCTCTCCGGCCAGACCGACGCCGCCGCCATCTGCAAGCTCGGCCTGCCCCTGGTGCGGGTCGGCTATCCGTGGATCGGCGACAAGGACATGCCCGAGGAATTCACCGACGGCCTGGGCGGCATGGGCGTCAGCCACATCCCTGACCTGATCGACCCGATCAAGGCCCTGATCTACTCCATCATCGACACCTGCACCCGCAGCCGGGAGGAAGTGGGGCTTTGAGTCCTGTGGCCGGGCGCCGTGCCCGGCCACCATGTTCACCTGCAACGGCTGGAGGCCGGGTCTGCCATGCGGCAGGCCTGGCCATTTTTTTTGATTGCGCTGGCGGTTGCGACCTCAACGCACAGTGCGACGCAGCAGCGCGGATGGATAGTCGCCGAAGCGGGTCCGGAACCGGGCGGCAAAGGCACCCAGATTGGCGTAGCCCCACTGCTCGGCGATGGACGCCACAGTCGCCCCTTCTGGTGCGGTCATCAAGGCCCGCCGCACACCGTCGAGACGGACCTCCCGCAGGAAGGCCATCGGGGTGGTCCCGCGGAAATGGCGGAAGGCCGAGGACAGGCCCCGCACGCTGACCCCCACCGCGTGGGCCACTTCGCCCACCGTCGGGGCCTGCCGGGCGTGCTCGCGCATGTAATGCTCAGCCTGCAGCACCTGTCGTGGCGCGGGAGGCGAAGGCCGGGGATTCACGCCCGCCCGGGTGCTCCACTCCATCAGCATCTGCATGCCGAGCAACTCTTCGAGATGCCGCCCGAGGGGGCCTTCCGCCACCTGCCTGGGATATTCGGCAACACAACGGCAGCAGTATTCGAGCAGGGCATTCCAGGCCGAGTGGCGACCGCCGATGGCCAGCCGGGCGGTCCACAAACGTGCCTCGGCGGGATGACCGGTCCAGCGTTGGTACAGCGTCTCGAGGCAGTCGTGGGGAAAGGTGACATTGACCTGCAGGTGATCCTTATTGAAGGAGGCCTGATAGTCGGTACGGCTGGTATCCACCAGAAAGCTCTCGCCCACGCCGGTCTCCACGCAGGCTCCCGCCGCGCCCCCATGCCGGGCTGCGCCGCAGATGGTGGTGAGCACCATGCCCATGCCCGCCTGCTGGAAGAAGTCGGACAGGTGCACCGGAATCCCGTAGGAGAACCGGCTGAGGGTCATCTGGCCGATGGCCACCGCATGCAGATCGGCGGCGGGGGCCAGGCATCGGGGGCCGGGGTGGACGCGGTAGGGCATGTACACCCGCCGGGTAAAGACCTCCAGTTCGTCAAAGTCGCAGGTGGCAATCAGCCGATGCCTGCTGGTCATGGCTCCACCGGCATCCTGCACCAGCGCGCCGCTCAGGCTCTCCATAGGATTCTCCTCGCTCGGGGCTGCCGGCACGGGCCCCGGGGCCGTGCCGGCCGGAGCCGTCTCAGAAGACGTTCAAAAGACGCAGGTTGATGCGCAGATCTTCGCGCACGCCGTTGTCCACCGTCAGGTCCTTGCCCAGGGTGCCCAGCACCTGCCGGCCCGGCGCAACGAAATGCGATGCGCCGATCGATGCGCGGCTCCGCCGCTGCCGGTCGTTCTGCGTCACGCCCTCGATCTCGGTCTCACCCCCGCTGAGTTGGGACAGGCTGAGGCTGAACGCGGTGGCCGGGGAGAGGTGATAGCGCAGGTGCGACTGGAGATCCCAGCTGCGTCGCTGGCTCAAGGTCTGGCTGCCTGGCCCGAAGTCCCGGTTGTCCCCGTAGAACTGCACATCCCCCACGAGATCGAGGGTGAAGGACGTGCCCAGAGGCATCACCCCGGCAGCCTGGAGCGCAAACTTCCAGCGGTTCTCGCCGAAGGGGTTGAGGCTACGCTGGCGGTCGTATTGGCCGGTGGGCAGCCACAGCCAGGGGGTCACTCCCAGTACGCGGCGTTGCTCGTCCTTGTAGAGAAACACGGTGCTCGCCAGGATCAGGTCGCCCACGCCATTGCGTACGCTGGCACCGCCGAGATCCCCGGCGGTCTGGATCGATCCAAAGGGCAGCAGGAACTGGGGGGCGACCGTGAAGCCACCGATGTCCACGTACTTCACCGCCCTCAGCACCCCGACCTGGGCGCGCACGCGCGCATCGTCGGCAACCCGGCGTCCTCCTGCGTAGAGGGTGTCGCCGCTCGAGTACTGGTAGTAGAGCAGCCCGAGCCGGGTGCCGACCGGCACGGCATCGTAGTCGCCGGCGTCCACGCTGACCGCGTGGGTCGCCGGTGACGCGAGCGACATGGCGGCGACGGCAGCCGTGATGGCCCAGTGCCCCGGGCCCGGCCGTCTGCCCGCGCGGCCGGGGTGGGACGCGCGGGGGTTGGAAGCGGTATGGCGGCCCTTGCGGGTCCATGCCTGCGCATTCTTTCCATTCATTGAAAGGTCTCCTTTGGGTGGGGTCGCGCATTCGGTCTGATGCGCTTGAACGCCCGGCGGCAAATCTGCCGTGAATGGCGCCCGATGCCTGTTCCAATTCGGCAGCGGGCTGTTCCAGAACGGCTTTTTTCTATTCCTTCAATTCGGCCGGGACCTTGACCGAATGGGAATTTAGTTGATGGCCTGGTTCGGCCCGGAAAAAGAAATGCCGCTTTCACGATTCGTTCAAAAGAACGCCAAGGATCGACAAGATGCGCGGTCGGCTCCGCCCCTAAATTCCTTCTCAACACGGGCCCCGGTGCTTCAGATGCGGTGCCGGCCCGTGCCAACACAGAAGCCCCGCCCAAGGGGCAAGCCCACAGCACAAGAATGTGAAGGAGACGATATGAGCACCCCCTACAGCCACAGCGCGGCCCGTCAGACCGTTGCGCCGGATTTTGATGCCCTCGTGATCGGTGCCGGTGTTGCCGGCCTTTATCAGCTGCACCGCCTGCGGGAATTGGGCATGAAGGTGCGGGCCTTCGAGACGGGGTCCGGAGTCGGTGGCACCTGGTATTGGAATCGCTACCCCGGTGCGCGCTTCGATTCCCAGGCGGAGATTTACCAATATTGGTTCTCCGAGGAGTTGTACAAATCCTGGCAGCCATCCGAGCGCTTTCCGGCCCAGCCGGAAACCGAACGCTGGCTCAATCACGTGGCCGACAAGCTCGATCTGCGCAAGGACATCCAGTTCAATACCCGGATCACCTCGGCCCACTATGACGAAGAGGTCGATCTGTGGCGGGTCACCACCGCCGATGGGGCCGAGATGACGACCCAGTTCCTGATCGCCTGCTGCGGCATGCTGTCGGCGCCCATCGTGGAGCGCTTCCCGGGGCAGGCCTCCTTCAAGGGCGAGCTGTACATCACCGGCCTGTGGCCCAAGGAACCGGTGGACCTGAAGGGCAAGCGGGTGGCCGTGGTGGGTACCGGCGCCACCGGTATCCAGGTGATCCAGACCATCGCCCCCGAGGTCGGCTCCATGAAGGTGTTCGTGCGCACGCCCCAGTACGTCATCCCGATGCACAACCCCAAGTATTCGCGGGAGGACTGGGAGAAGTGGGGCGCGCGCTTCCATGAACTGAAGAAGCGGGTGCGCTCCACCTTTGCCGGATTCGACTATGACTTCGATGCCGGCCCGTGGGCCGACAAGACGCCGGAGGCGCGCACCGAAGTGCTGGAGCGCCTGTGGAACGATGGCTCCCTGGCCCTGTGGCTCGCCTCCTTCCCGGAGATGTTCGTGGACGAGGAGGTCAGCGAGGAGGTGTCGAAGTTCGTCCGCGCCAAGATGCGCGAGCGCCTGCACAACCGCGAGGATCTGTGCGAACTGCTGATCCCGAAGGACTATGGCTTTGGCACCCATCGGGTGCCGCTGGAAAACAAATACCTGGAGGTCTACCTGCAGCCCAACGTGGAGGCCGTGGATTGCAGCACCGTTCCCATCGAACGTGTCGTGCCCGAAGGCCTGCAGACTGCCGACGGCAAGGTGCATGAAGTCGATGTGATCATCCTCGCCCTGGGCTTCGATGCCGGCTCGGGGGCCCTTACCCGCATCGATTTCCGCGGACGGGGCGGCCGTTCCTTGAAGGAGCAATGGAGCCAGGAGATCCGTACGTCCATGGGCCTGCAGGTACATGGATATCCCAATCTGTTCACCACTGGTGCGCCGCTGGCCCCGTCGGCGGCCCTGTGCAACATGACCACCTGCCTGCAGCAACAGGTGGATTGGATCACCGACTGCATCATCTACGCCCGCAAGCAAGGCAAAAAGGTGGTGGAGGCGACCAAGGAGTTCGAGGACAGCTGGGTGCAGCACCACGACGAAACGGCCGCCAAGACCCTCGTGGTCAAGACCGACTCCTGGTACATGGGCTCCAACGTGGACGGCAAGCCCCGCCGGCTGATCTCCTACATCGGGGGGGTGGGCAACTACAACAACCAGTGTGACGAGCTGGCCCGCCAGGGCTACCCCGGCTTCGCGATGCGCTGAGCAGAAAGGAGGGCATGATGAACCGACTTTCCGGAAAGACCGCCGTGATCACCGGCGGCAGCAGCGGCCTCGGGCTGGCCATTACCCGGCGCATGGCCGAAGAAGGTGCCAGGGTGGTCATCCTCGACCGCGACACCCGGGGGCAGAGCGTGGCGGACGCCATTTGCAGCGCGGGGGGCCAAGCGCTCTTCGTGCATGGCGACGTGACCGACGAGGAGCGGGTCGGCGATGCCATGCGGGTGGCGGCCACCCATTTCGGCAGCCTCGACATCCTGGTCAACAACGCCGGCATCGAAGGCGAGAACACCCCCACTGACCAGCTCAGCCTTGCCGAGTGGAACCGTGTCATGGCGGTGAATGTGACCGCGGTCTTCCTGTGCACCAAGCACGCCATTCCTCACCTGCGAAAGGCGGGCGGCGGCGCGGTCATCAACATCTCGTCCATCTACGGGATCGTTGGCGGGGGTGATATTCCGCCCTACCACGCTGCCAAGGGGGCGGTGCGGACCATGACCAAGAACGACGCCCTGCTCTATGCCGGGGAGCGCATTCGGGTGAACTCGATCCATCCCGGCTTTGTCTTCACCCCGCTGGTGGATCGCTATGTCCATGACAACGGACTGACCCACGATGCCGCCAAGGCCCACCTGGACGCCTTGCATCCCCTGGGAGGCACCGGTACCCCCGACGACATTGCCTGGGGAGCCGTTTATCTGGCCTCGGATGAGGCACGCTGGGTGACCGGCGCCGAACTGGTCATCGACGGCGGCTACACCGCCCGTTGAGCATTCCACCTCAGGGCGGGCTGCCGTGGGGCAGCCCGCCCGCCCCTCGGAGGACACACGCATGAACACCTATTACACCCAGGATATCCATGGCCCCTTCAAGACCATCAGCATCGGTCGACTCGAACTGGAGGAGGGCGGCGTACTGGATGATTGCACCCTGGCCGTGGCCACCCATGGCCAGCTCAACGCCGCCCGGGACAACGCCATCCTCGTTCCGACCTGGTACTCGGGTACCAGCAAGATCATGGAGCAGGTCTATATCGGTCCCGGTCGGGCCCTCGATCCGGGCCGTTACTTCATCGTCGTGGTCAATCAGATCGGTAATGGGCTGTCCCTCTCACCGAGCAATGCGCCAGCCCCGATCGCCGGACCGAACTTTCCCCGGGTGCGCATCGGTGATGATGTCCGGGCCCAGCACCGTCTGCTCACCGAGCATTTCGGCATCCAGCGGCTGGCCCTGGTGGTGGGCGGCTCGATGGGGGCCCAGCAGACCTACGAATGGGCCGTGCGCTACCCGGAGATGGTCGAGCGGGCTGCGCCCATCGCCGGTACCGCGTGCAACACGGAACACGACTTCGTTTTCGCTGACACCCTCATGGAGGCCATCACCACCGATCCGGGTTTCAAGGGGGGCGACTATGCCGATCCCGCCGAAGTGGCGGCTGGCCTGCGCCGCCATGCCAAGCTGTGGACGGTGATGGGCTGGAGTACCGAGTTTTTCCGTGGCGGGCGGCACAGGGTGTTGGGCTTCGAGAACATGGAGGCCTTCATCGATCAGTTCATGACCGGCTACTTCGGCCCCATGGATCCGAACAATCTGCTGTGCATGGCCTGGAAGTGGCAGCGTGCTGACGTGAGCCGCCACACTGGCGGGGATCTGGCCCAGGCCCTGGGGCGAATCAAGGCCAGGACCTTCGTGATGCCCATCAGTCACGACATGTTCTTCCCGCCCAGCGACTGCCTGGCCGAACAACAGCTGATCCCGGGCAGTGAGTTCCGCCCGATCACCAGTCTGGACGGCCATCTGGCGCTTTTCGGGACCGATGCCCACGCGATCGCCGAACTGGACGCCAACCTGCAGGCCCTGCTCGACAGCTAGCCCCCCTCCGGAATCGGATGATGGCGCCCCCCAATGGGAGGTGCATGTCGGCCGGCTCCTTTGACGGGCGCATCGGGGCAACCGGTGCGCCCTTTTTTCAGCTCCGTTCTTCCTTGCGAAGACGCGCCGGCGTGGTGCCCAGGCGCCCGCGCATCATCCGGGTCAGGTGCGCCTGGTCGGCAAAACCGCACAGGGCGGCTACTTCCTTGATGGCCTGGTCTCCCGTCGACAGCAGGCGGACCGCCCGGTCGAGCCGGCGACGGGTAACGTAATCGTAGGGCGACAAGCCTGTCGTGGCGCGGAAATGCCGCGAGAAGGTCCACACCCCCAGGCCGACCGTATCGGCCATCTGCTCGATGCTGATCCCCTCGTGGAGGTGCGTGTCCAGGTATTCGTCCAGGCGACGCATCCGGCCCGGTGACAGCGGCCCCACCGGCATGTCGTCACGAAACTTGATCAGGGCATACTTGCGGAACAGATTGACGGCCAGCTGGATCGCCAGCGATTCGGCATACAGGCTGCCCCCCATTCCCCGGTGCTCCGCTTCCGCAGTGATCGCATCGACGATGCTGGTGACCACCGGATCCTGCGCCTGCAGCACGTCGTGCAGACGTACTTCGGAGATCGGCCGGTCCGTGATGTCGGTGGCCACCCGGGCCATCAAGGCCTCGGAGAGGTAGGTGTGGGTCACATTGATGCACTCCGTCCAGTGCCAGTGGGACTGCTCGGAGCGGGTGAGCAGGGAGAAGTCTCCCGGCGTGCAGCGCTTGCGGGTCCAGCGCCCCTCCACCCGTCGGTCCATGGGCGTCTGACCGCTGCGGTAGCGCACCACCATGTAATGATCCATCGGAGGGATCGGCACGTCGAGGCCGGTGTAGAGGTAGCCCCGGTGCCCCACATCCTTCCAGCCCAGCCCGTCGCTGGCGGAAATGATCTGTCCTGGCACCCAGGTGGGAAGATCTCGCGGTGTGATCAGCGTGGGCATCGTACGACTCGTCTGGGGCAGGAGGGGCGTTGGGCAGAAGACCGTACCGAAATCGACGGGTACCTAGAATACAAGAATCCTCGTATCGGTTAATTGATTTATCTGATCGGCCTGCCTTCCGGTCGGGGCTGCGCGAAAGGCGCGCATCGCTGCGCATCCGGCGGGGCTGCATTGTTGAGGTGTGGCCAACAGAGTTTTCAGGATGGGCTACCTGATCGGCACGCATCGTTCTGGGACAATGGCGACCTGCCGCCTACCGCGGCACGGACCCTGTGGGGCGCCGTGCCGCAGTCATTTCCGCACCTGGCTGCCTGGTCTGGCCTGGCGCCCTCAACGACTTCCCCGAGCCTGCCATGAGTCCTGCTGCCACCCTGTTCACCCTGGCCATAGGCGCCTTTGCCATCGGTACCACCGAGTTCGCGCCGATGGGGCTGATCACCGTCATTGCCGACGACATGAAGGTCAGCATCCCGACCGCGGGCATGCTGGTCTCTGCCTATGCCGTGGGGGTCATGCTGGGGGCGCCGGTGATGACCCTGCTGCTGGCCCGCATCGGCAAGCGGGCGGCACTGATGCTGCTGATGCTGATCTTTGCCCTTGGCAACCTGCTGTCGGCGTTGGCGCCTGGTTACGAGACACTGCTGCTGTCGCGGCTGGTGACCAGCCTCAGTCATGGTGCCTTCTTCGGGATCGGGGCCGTGGTGGCCGCCAGTGTGGTGCCGCGGGACAAACAAGCCAGCGCCATTGCGGCCATGTTCACGGGGCTGACCATTGCCAATGTCGGCGGTGTGCCGGCGGCCACCTGGATCGGTCAGCAGCTGGGCTGGCGCCTGGCGATGGGCGGCACCGCCGTCCTTGGCCTGCTCACCATCGTCGCCCTGTGGCTGGTCCTGCCCGCCGGCCAACCGGGTAACCGTCCCGCGGTGCGCCGCGAGTTGGCCGTGCTGACCCGGCCGCCGGTATTGCTGGCGCTGGCGACCACCGTGCTGGGGTCGGGCGCGATGTTCACCCTGTATACCTATCTGGTCGCCATCCTGGCCGACATCACCCGGGCAAGTCCCGACTTCGTAGCCTTCACCCTGGTGCTGATCGGCATCGGCTTCACGCTGGGCAACAGCCTTGGCGGCCGCCTGGCCAATTGGTCGCTGGAGGGCGCCAGCAAGCTCATCCTGACGGTGCAGGTCATCGTGATGGCAGGCTTGCCTCTGGTCTTGCACTCCCAGGTGGGGACCGCCATCGCCCTGGTGATCTGGGGCGCCGCAGCGTTCGGCATCGCCCCGTCCGTGCAGATGCGTGTGATGCGGGCCGCCGCCCAGGCGCCTGGCCTGGCCTCGTCGGTCAACATCGGGGCTTTCAATCTGGGCAATGCCTTGGGGGCCGCGCTGGGCGGCCTGGTGATCGACCTTGGCCTGGGCTATGCCGCCATACCCGTTGCGGGTGCGGTTCTGGCGGCGGGGGCGCTGGGCGTGGTGTTCCTCGGTCAAGGGGCGGCCCGGCGGGACTGCGTGCAGGGCACCTGATGCGGCCGGGCGGGCACCGCCCCTAGCGCTCCGCCACCACCATCAGGTTGCGGGGCGTCAGGCTGCGTTCGCAGAAGGTGCCGAGGCGGGCCTGGAAGCCTGCCTCTTCCAGGCCCAGCGCCACGTCCAGGGCGAGCCAGATCTCCAGCGGGCGGCGGAAGGCGTGGCGAACCAGCTCCAGGCGGCGTACCTCGCCGCGCCGCTGCTCACCGGCGGCAAGCCAGCGGGCTGCGTCAAGCTCGCTCTCCAGCACCAGCCCTTCGCGCTCGGCCAGGCGCCGGCAGTACTCCGCGAAGTCGCCCGACAGCCAGCTGCCGGGTACCGGCTTGAAGGGCCGGATGGCCTCGCCGAGGAGGGCGTTGCGCAGGGCCACGAAGCCGAGCTTCCAGGCCTGGTCGCGGGCATGCCGCTCACGGATGCGCTGCGGCGCGGTGACGGTCTCGGTGACGGCCAGGCGCAGGGTGTTGCCGTCCAGCGGCAGGTCGGCGTCGCGGTTCAGGGGGCGGTAGCCGTCCTGGGCGCCGCGGTAATAGCAACAGGGGGCGAGCCGGTAGGCGTGGGCCTCGTCCTCGGCGGCATGGCGTACCAGGGTCCGGTGCAGTTCGCCGCAAGCGTGCAGGGCGAGCACGCTGCGGCCCTTCAGCAGGGGGCGGGAGTCTGTCGCCAGGGCATCGGCACACACCACCGTCTGCTCGATGCGGGCCCGTCGGGCCAGGCGCAGGGCGTCCTCGCAGAGGGCGGCGTCGATCTCCAGGGAACTCACCGGCTGCTGGTCACTGACCGCCAGGCGCCGGCCCAGGTGCCCCTTGCCGGCGCACCACTCCAGCAGCGGCGCGGACGAGGCCGGGGCATGCCGGGCGAAGGCTTCGATCTGCTGGCGTTTGCGCAGCGGGATCTCCCAATCGAAGTGCGGGCTGGTGGGGGGCAACTCGCGGGCGGGCAGGGCGGGCAGGTCGCACAGGGCGGCGAGCCGCGCGGCGTCCGGGAAATGGCGGGCCAGCCAGGCATACAGTGCGTCGGGATGGTCGGCGAGGGTGGCCAGGGTGGTGTCGTCCAGCCCCAGGGCTGCTTCGGCCAGGCCGGGCCATTGCGCGCACCAGGCCGGCCGGCGCAGATAGAACGGGGAGGCCTGCCACAGGTCCTGGTGGGTCTGCAGGCAGGCCTGCAGGTCGAGAAAGCGATCACGCAGAGTCATGGCCGGGGCATCTCCTGGCGGGTGGCCCCGCCCAGGGCCGGGTCGTCCGGATTGATGGCGGCCAGGCGGCGCAGGCTCGCCTCGGCCGCCGCGGCCTGCCCGGCCTGGCGTTGATAGCTGGCGAGGGCCAGCAGCAGATCGCGCTCGCCGCGCGAGCGGGTGGCGTCTTCGAGGGTCTGGATGGCCTCGTTGCGGCGTCCCGCATCGGCCAGCAGCGCGGCATGCAGATACGCCGTGCGGCCGTTGGCCGAAGGCAGCCGGGCGGCCCGGGCCAGCAGGGCCAGCGCGTCGGCCTTGCGCTGCTGGCGGATCAGGCCGAGGGCCAGGGCCTCATGCAGGGCGGCTTCCTGTGGGAGGCGCTGGAGACCCTCGCGAAGCAGGGCTTCGGCATCGCGCTCCCGGCCCTGGCGGCGCAGCAGGTCGGCCAGGTTGATGATGCCGGCCAGGTGGGCCGGGTCCAGCCGCAGGGCCTGACGCAGGGCCTGCTCGGCGCCGTCGGTGTCGCCCGTGGCTTCCCGCAGGGGCGCCAGTCCCAGCCAGGATTGCGGGAAGTCGGCGTTCTCACGGGCTGCGGCCTCGGCCTCGCGGCGGGCAGCCAGCCAGGCGTCACGGCGTGCCGGGGCCAGCTGGGGCAGGGCCGGAGCGAGGGCCCGGGCGGCTTCGATGCGCACGGCACGCAGCGGGTCGCTGAGCAGCGCCTGTATCTCGCGCAGGGCTTCGCGCGGGGCGAGGGCCGTCGTGGCATGAACGGCTGCGATGCGCAGCCGGCCGTCCGGGGCGGCCAGCGCGGCGAGGGCCAGGCGGGCGGCGGGGGCGCCGGGAAGTGCCGCCAGCTCCTCCAGGGCTTCGGCCCTCACGATGGGGGGCTGCTGCGGGTCACCGGCGATCCGCATCAGCCCGGCCGCGGCGCCTGGCCGCAGCGTGCGGGCGGCGGCGAAGGCCTGGCCGTAGTGATATTCGCCGCGGCGGCCCTCCCCGTACCAGGCGGCCACGGCGCGGGTGGCCCAGGCCGGGTCCTTGTCGGTGTGACAGAGGTTGCAGGCGTTGGGTGACTCCGTCTCGACCGACAGGTCCGGGCGGGGGATGCGGAAGGCGTGGTCCAGGCGCGGGTCCACACCCATGTAGGTGCGCTTGGGGGCGTGGCACTCGACACAGCTCACCGGGGTGTCGTGATGGTGGTGGGCCGGGCTGTCATAGTCCTTGCGCTGCAGGCCGCGGGTATCCACATGGGGGCCGGCGGCGGGGCCGACCGGGTTGTGGCAGCCGGTGCACAAGGCATTGCCGGCGGCCCGCG
Organism: uncultured Zoogloea sp.; assembly: GCA_937967645.1. Lineage (GTDB taxonomy): Bacteria > Pseudomonadota > Gammaproteobacteria > Burkholderiales > Rhodocyclaceae > Zoogloea. The sequence goes on along the minus strand of CALBTT010000005.1, from coordinate 17,464 downwards.
TCTTGCCCGAGTGGGCGTCGTGGCAGTCGGTGCAGGTCAGCCCCCGGGCGTGCATGCGGCTCTGCTGCCAGGAGGCGAGGTTGAAGACTTCGTCCTTCTGCTGGCCGTCATTGAAATAGCGCCCGGCGGGCAGCCCGACCGGCAGGGCGTGGTCGAGCAGGGGCTGGCCGGCCGGGTAGGCGGGGGTCAGGGTGGCGCGCAGCGCATGGCAGTAGCCGCAGGCCTCGGTCTGGATCTGGCCGTTGCCGGCCCGCAGGTCGGCGGCGAAGCCCTTGTGGGGCGGGGGCGTGCCGCCCTGGGGGGCGCGTGCCCAGACCAGATGTTCGCCGGCCGGGCCGTGGCAGGCCTGGCAGGTCACCCCCTGGGCCGCGTAGGTGGTGGTGTAGCGGTCGGCGGCCGGATCGTAGTTCTTGCGCAGGCCGGTGGTGTGGCAGGCCGCGCACATGGCGTTCCAGTTCTGAGGGGGGCGGCTCCAGTGCAGCACATCCCGGTAGTCGATGCGCTCGCCCGGGTGCAGGCTGTACCAGCGCTTGCCCTTCACGTCCCAGGCCGTGGTGAGGGCCTGCAGGCGTCCGCCGGGCAGGCCCACCAGATACTGCTGCAGGGGCGCCAGGCCGAGGGTGTGGCGCACCTCGAAATCGCGCCGGCGGCCGTCCGGTCCGTCGGTATTCACGAAGAAGCGTCCCCCGCGCCGGAAGAAGCGGGTGAGCTGCCCGTCCTGGCGGAGGCTGCGGCCATCGAACAGCCCCTTCACGCTTGCTGCCGTTGCATCCTGCATTGCGCGGGCGTGCTGGGATGCCGCGTGGCTGCGCTGCTGGGCGGCGTGGCATTCCCCGCAGACGGCTTCGCCGACCAGGTCGTCCCGGGCGGCGTGGGCCGACGAGACGGACAGGACGTTCATCAGCAACGCGACGAAAACAAGGATGAGGGGGAAGGGGCGGCAGGCAGGCATGGGGTCGATCCAGGAGCGTGGCGCGCATCCTACATCCCGCCGCGGGCCAAGGGCAGGGTGAGCGTAAGTCGCCGCGTCGTACCGCGGGAAGGGGGGCATCTGCTTGGTGTATCTGAAATGCATGGGTGCAGGCAGGCCATGGCAGATGGAGGCGGTCAGGGCGGTGCATCTGGGTTAAAATTCGTTTCATCAAATAACATTTCCGCAACCATGGTTATTGCGCACTCTTTCAGGAAAGGCGGAGAACGCTGAAATGAGCAGGGTGTCTGCGAAATCGCGCCTGGTGCTGGGAATTGCCGCTGCCCTGGTGATCGCCGGCCTGGTCTGGCTGGTGATGGCGGGCAGGGGGCCGCAGGGGGCGGCCGCGCCGGTCGAGCGCGCGGCTGCGCCCGTGGCAGAGGCGCGGCAGCTGCGCCTGGGGCTCAACATCGCGGCGGGGAGCGCATTGCACGCTGCGGCGGAGCTCTTTGCCGAGCGGGTCGCCGCCCGCAGCAGTGGCCGCCTGCAGGTCACCGTGCACCCCGATCAGCAACTCGGCAGCGACGACCAGATGCTGGAGATGGCGCGCAACGGCAGCCTCGACCTGGTATTGACCCCGACCGCCAAGCTCAGCTCCGCCGTGCCGGCGATGCAGTACGCCGACCTGCCTTTCTACTTCTCCAGCCGCGAGGAGTTGTACGCCATGCTGGACGGCGAGCCGGGGGCGCTGCTGCTGTCCAAGCTCGGCCGCATCGACCTGGTGGGGCTGACCTTCTGGGAGAACGGCTTCAAGCAATTCACGGCCAACACGCCGATCCGTCACCCGGAAGACCTGGCCCGCCTGCGCATCCGGACGATGAAGAGTCCGATGATTGCCGACCAGTTTGCCTCCCTGGGGGCCACGCCCATCCCGATCGACTTCCATGCCACCTACCAGGCCCTCAAGGATGGCGCGGTGGATGGCCAGGAGAACCCCCTGGTGGCCATCGTCGGCATGCGTTTCCACGAGGTCCAGAAGCACCTCACCCTGTCCAACCATGCCTACCTGGCCTATGTGTTCTCGGTCAGCCGCAAGGCGTACGAGACCCTGTCGCCGGAGATGCGCGAGATCATCCGCCAGACGGCCCGGGAGCTGACCCTCTGGGAGCGTCAGGAGACGGCCCGCCGGGAGGCTGATTTCATCGAGCGGATCCGGGCCGCGGGCGTGGAGATCCATACCCTGTCGGTGGAGGAGCGCCGGCATTTTGCCCAGGTCATGGCGCCGATCGCCGACAAGTTCGGCTTTGAGGTGGGCTATGACCTGCTCGCCAAGACCGAGGAGTTGCGCTTCGCCCAGGCGGCCCGCAGCGGCGACGTGAAGGGGCGGCAGCCCTGGGTGCTGGCCCTCGATGCCGATCTGTCGGCGCGTGGCGCCCAGGCCGGAGGCGCGATCTACCGGGGCGTCCAGATGGCGATCGACGACATCAACCGCAAGGGGGGGCTGCTCGGGGCGCCGTTGCGCCTGCTGGCCCGTGACCATGCCGCCAACCCCATGGTGGGGCGGCGCAACCTTGAGTTCTTTGCTTCCCTCCCTTCCGTGCTGGCCGTGATGGGGGGGATGCACAGCACGGTGGTGACCGAGGAACTCGATGACATCCACCGGCTGAAGATCCCCTATCTGATTCCCTGGGCGGCGGCTCAGGGCATCACGCTGCACGACCACCGGCCCAGCTACACCTTCCGGGTCTCCATCAACGACACGCAGGTGGCGCCCTTCCTGCTGGAGCGGGCCCTGCGCGGGCATTCGCGCCTGGCGCTGCTGATCGAGCAGTCGCCCTGGGGGCGCAGCAACGAGGCGGCGCTGCGACCGCTTCTCGACCGTCTGCCCGCAGGCAGCGTGGAGGTGGTGTGGTTCCAGAGCGGGGATGAGGGCCTCGATGCCACGGTGGATGAGCTGGTGCGGTCCGGTCGGCAGGCTGTGGTCTTTGTCGGTAACGGCATCGAGGCCGGGCTTGTCGTGAAGGCCCTGGCGCGGCAGGACAAACCGGTGCCGGTGTTTGCCCACTGGGCCCTGGTCGGCGGTGATTTCTGGGGCACCCACAAAACCCGCCTCGAGAAGGTGGACCTGCGCTTCGCGCAATCCGTGCTGGAGGACGATGCCCCGAAGAACCGTAACCTGACCGCCTTCCTGGAGAGCTACCGGCAGCGCTTTGGGTTGAGCGCCAGCGCGCCGGTCCCTTCGCTGATGGGCAGCGCCCATGCCTACGACGCGGTCCAGCTGCTGGCCCGGGGGGTGACGCGGGCGGGCGCGCCGGACCGTGGGGCCATCCGCAACGCGCTGGAGTCAGGGCTCAGCTATTCGGGTGTGATGCGGGAGTATCGCCCGGCCTTCACCCCGGAGCGCCATGACGCGCTGGATCGCAGCCAGCTGAAGCTGGCCCGCTTCGACGGACGGGGGCGGATCGTTCCGGCCGACTGAGCCATGTTCAAGCTCGACTATTTCACCCACAGCCTGAAGCGCCGGATCACCTGGGTGTTTGGCGGCTTCGTGGCGCTCGCCATGCTCACCGTGGCGAGCACGGTGGCCCTACGCTTGCACGCCACCATCACCGACAACCTGACCGGCGAGCTCGAGCAGCGCGGGCGCCAGGGGAGCGAGCTGTTCCTGCAGCGCATCGAATATCTCCTCGAGAGCGCCACGGTACTGGTCAAGAATCCCCTGGTGATCAATGGCCTGAACGATGCCAAGGGCCGCCAGAGCTACCTCCCCGAACTGGTCAAGAACTTCAGCGAAGGGCGGGATGTGCGGGCCGTGGCCCTGCTGGGCTTCGACGGCAAGCCGGTCTATTCAAGCCTGGAAACCCTGCCCACCTATCTCGATTCCGCCGCCCTGCGCAGCACCCTGGCCAATGCGGTGGTCAGCTACATGATCGATCCCCAGCGCAGCCAGTGGGTGGTCTTCGTACCCGTGGTGTATTACCAGACCACCCAGGGGGCGCTGGTGGTGGTGTTCGATCTCAATGCGGTCACCCAGCGGGTCTTGCCCCGTGACGGCCTGCTCGGTTACCGGCTGCGCAGCGGTGGGCAGGTTCTGTATGAGCAGCTGCCGGCCAGCGTGGGTGACACCCTGGTGAAAACCCGGCCGATCGCCCGCGACGGGGCCGGATTCCTCTCCGACATCGGCCTCGAGCTTGACGTGATGGCGCCGCGGGAGCATTACCTGCAGCCGGCCAACAAGGCTGTCCGAGACGTGGCGCTGGTGGGCCTGCTGTTCACCCTGGCGGCGATCGCCATCGCCTACTGGATCAGTGCCTCCGTGTCGCGCCCCATCCTGCTCCTGCGCCAGCGGGTCAAGGAGGCGGACGGCAGCGCCGAGCGCCAGTGTGCGCCGCTGGGCACCAATGACGAACTCGAGGAGCTGGCCCAGAACTTCGACCAGCGCACCCGCGCGCTGCGTGACATCCAGCTCCATCTGGAAGACCTGGTGAGCCAGCGCACCCGCGAGCTGGCGGTGGCCAAGGAGGTGGCGGAGGAGGCCAGCCACTCCAAGAGCACCTTCCTGGCCAACATGAGCCATGAGATCCGCACCCCGATGAACGCCATCATCGGGCTCACCCATCTGATCCGGCGCGACGTGTCCGATGCGCAGAGCGTGCAGCGGCTCGACAAGGTGGCCCAGGCGGCCCAGCACCTGCTCGGCATCATCAACGACATCCTCGATTTTTCGAAGATCGAAGCCGGCAAGCTGTCGATTGAAGTGGATGACTTCGACCTGGAACGGGTCTTCCGCAGCCTCAACGACCTGATCGCGGCGAGGGCCGTCGAGAAGGGGCTGGAGCTCATCAACTGCATCGATCCGGCACTGCCCGCCGTGCTGCGGGGAGACAGGATGCGCCTGTATCAAGTGTTGCTCAACTTTGCCAGCAACGCCCTCAAGTTCACCGAAACCGGCAGCGTGGTCGTGCGGGCGCTGCTGCGGGACCGGGACGGCGAGCGGCTGAGGGTACGTTTCGAAGTGATCGACACCGGCATCGGCCTGAGTGACGAGCAGCAGCAACGTCTGTTCCAGGCCTTCGAGCAGGCCGACGTGTCCACCTCCCGGCGGTTCGGCGGCACCGGCCTTGGTCTCGCCATCAGCGAGCGGCTGGTGCATCTGATGGGGGGCTCGCTCGGAGTGTCCAGCCGCCTCGGCGAAGGCAGCACCTTCTGGTTCGAGGTACCCCTGGAGCAGGGGCTGAGGGCCGATCCGGCGCAGCCGACAGTGTCCCTGCCCATGGATCCGCGGATTCTCGTGGTGGACGACATCGCGGATGCGCGCGAGGCCCTGGGGGGCATGCTGGAGGTTTTTGTGTCACGGATCGGAGAGGCCTCCTCTGGGCAGGATGCCGTCAATGAGGTGGCCCAGGCCGCGGCCCGCGGCGAACCCTACGACCTGATCCTCATGGACTGGGCCATGCCGGAGATGGATGGCCTCGAGGCGAGCCGGCGGATCCAGCTGCTGGGATGCCAGCCGGCACCGCGCATCGTGCTGGTGTCGGCCTTCGGCCGGGACTGGCCCGCCAGCCTGCTGCAGGAGCATGGCATCACCGGCCGGCTCTACAAACCGGTGACGCCATCGTCGCTCCACGATGCATTGCTCGAATCCCTGGCGGCCGGCGAGCCCACGCCCCAGCAGCTCGGCCCGGCGGAGCCGCCGACGATCGATCTGAGCCCCCTGCATGGCCGCCGGGTGCTGATCGCCGAGGACAACCCGATCAACCAGGAAGTGGCCCTGGATCTGCTCCGGGAGGCTGGCATGCGGGTGGATGTGGCCAACGATGGCATCCAGGCACTGGCCAAGGCCTCCGTGCAGGACTACGACCTCATCCTGATGGACGTGCAGATGCCCAACATGGACGGACTGGCCGCCACCCGGGCGATCCGCAATCTGCCCGAGCGGAACCAGGTGCCCATCCTGGCGATGACGGCCAATGCCTTCGAGGAAGACCGCCTGGCCTGCCTGGCCGCGGGCATGAACGACCATGTGGCCAAGCCGGTGGATCCTGATCGGCTGTACGCCACCCTGATCCGCTGGATCGCCTCCCTGCCGCAGCCCGCCACTCCGCCCGCCGAACCGGCACTGGCGGAGAGTGTGCCGCCCGCCTCCGGACGCTGAGCTGGCGCCGGTCCGGCTGCGTGGGCCTCACGCCTGGGCCACGCGCGCCGCGCATGTGTGACAACAAATAACACGACGGGGCCAAAGCGCAGGCTCGTGGTGCCGTAGTTGTCATATCTGCGGTGACTTCTTTCATATGCTTCATGCAGCATTCCGGTGCCTGCCGCACCGGCCTGCGCTGTTGCCGCGCCCATGACGGAGGCTCCCCCTCCGCGACCGAGCAAAGGACAGGACAGATGCAGGATCCCACTGGAGCCAGTGTGGTCAAGCGCCACCGCAAGACAGGGCGTGACAGCGGGCCGTCGCGCTTTTCAGGCATCCCGGGCCTTGCCCGTCGCGTGGGGCGGCTGCTCAAGCTGCAGCTGGGGCGCCTGCTGCCCTGGCTGGTACGGCCTGCGTTGGCGCGTGTCCGGCGTGGGGACCGCTCCGCGCTGAAGGACTTGCGGGAGCACCTCAAGGTCATCTTCCAGAACTCGCCCGAGGGCATCGTGATGTTCACGCCCGAGGGCGCCATCATGTCCTGCAACCCGGCCATCGGGGTCATGTTCGGCCTTGATCCGGCCCGGCTGCGGGGCACCCCGGTGGCCGCCTTGCTGGAGCCGCTGGCCCGCCTCGCCGCCCAGGGGAGCAGCCCGGCCCGGCCCGGTGTCCAGCGGGAGACCATCGCCTTCCGGGGGCAGGGGGAGTCCTTCCCGGTCGATCTCCGGGTCTGCGAGGTCCGCCACGCCGGCAAGCCCTGCTTCATCGCGGTGGTGCGCGATCTCAGCGCGAACAAGGAGGCCGAGACGCGCCTCTCCTACATGGCCCACTACGACGGCCTGACCGGCCTGCCCAATCGCGCCCTGTTCCGTGACCGCCTGATCCGGGCGATGGCCCGGGCCCACCTCAGCGGAGGGCGGCTGGCGGTGATGCTTCTCGACCTCGACCGCTTCAAGACGGTCAACGAAGCGCTGGGGCATGAAGTCGGGGATCGCCTGCTCAAGCACGTGGCGGTCGAGCTGGGTCGGGCACTGGGCAGCGTGACAGCCGATGAGGGCCTCCCGGCGATCAGCCTGTCGCGGCTGGGCGGCGACGAATTCACGGTGATCGCCGAGGGGCTCGCCACCACCGATGCCGCGGCCCAGATCGCCCGCCGCATCCTCGGGGTGCTGAGTGCCCCGGTCGAGCTGGGCGGGCCGGCCTTGCACATCTCCGCCAGCATCGGGGTCACGGTCTATCCGGACGCCAGCGAGGGGCTGGACGCCGACGATCTGGTCCGCCAGGCCGATCTGGCGATGTACCGGGCCAAGGAGCGCGGGCGCAACACCTATTACTTCTACAACGACGCCCTGAACCGCGAGATGGCCGAGCGGCATGCCCTGGAGGCGCGACTGCACCAGGCCATGGACAAGAACGCCTTCAGGCTGCATTTCCAGCCCAAGGCCGATCTCGCCAGCGGTGCGGTGGTCGGGGTGGAGGCCCTGCTGCGCTGGTGCTCCGGCAGCCAGCCGCCAGTCGGCCCAGACCGCTTCGTGCCGATCCTCGAAGATTCGGGGCTGATCATCCCGGTGGGGGCGTGGGTGCTGGATGCAGCCTGTGCCCAGCTCGCCGCCTGGCGGGCCGAGGGCCAGCCTCCCCTCCGCCTGGCCGTCAATTTCTCGGCGCGCCAGTTCCAGCACGACTCGCTGCCCGACATGGTGGCGCAGACCCTGGCGCGGCACGGCCTGGCCCCCGAGCTGCTCGAGGTGGAGCTGACCGAGAGCACCCTGATGGAAGACCGGGAGGCTGGCCAGCGCATCCTGTCCCGGCTCGCCGCGATGGGGGTCAGCCTGGCGATCGACGACTTCGGCACGGGCCATTCCTCGCTGGCCTATCTCCGGCGCTTCAAGGTGCACACCCTCAAGATCGACCGCTCCTTCGTCAGCGACATCCCCGGTGACGCCGAGGGCAGCGCCATCGCCGGGGCGATTCTCGGCATGGCTGCCAGCCTGGGCATCCAGGTGGTGGCCGAGGGCGTCGAGACCGAGGCGCAGCTGCACTTCCTGAAGCAGCATGGTTGTGACCAGCTGCAGGGCTACCTGCTTAGCCGGCCCCTCGCGCCGGATGACTTTGCCACCTGGTTGCGGGGCTACCAGGGCCTGCCCGTGGCTGGTGCCTGGATCTGAACGCGCCGCCAGGGCAGTAGCTGAAATCTGTGCCTATCAGATATCTGGCTTCCTGAATCTGTTTCCATTCTTGTCCCGGTGTTCTACTCCCTGCCAGGAGGAACACCGCGATGAACGCACCTGCACCCGTCAATAAAGTCCGCGAAGCCAAGCTCGAGCTCTACCGCAAGAAAGGAAAGATCCACGCCCGGGAGGTGCGTGGCCGATTCAACAGTCTGCGCTGGGGCATGGTCTGGTTCACCCAGCTGATCTTCTTCGGCAGCTGCTGGCTGCAGTGGAACGGCCAACAGGCGGTGCATTTCGACATCGCCCACGAGAAGCTCCGCCTCTTCGGCCTGGTGCTGTGGCCCCAGGACGCGCTACTGCTGGCGATCGCCCTGATCCTGGCGGCCACCGGGCTGTTCCTCGTCACGGCGGTGGCGGGGCGGCTGTTCTGCGGCTTCGCCTGTCCGCAGACGGTCTACACCTCGATCTTCATGTGGATCGAGACCCGCGTCGAGGGCGACCACCTGGCCCGCCTGAAGCTCGACCAGGCGCCGGCCACGCCGCGCAAGCTGCTCCTGCGCGGTACCAAGCACCTGCTGTGGGGGCTCTTCGCCGTGTGGACGGGGATCACCTTCGTCGGCTACTTCACCCCGGTGCGCGAGCTGCTGCCCGCCATCGCCGGCTGGCAGCTGGGCCCCTGGGAGATCTTCTGGCTGATCTTCTATGCCGTGTTCACCTATGTGCAGGCCGGCCTGGCCCGCGAGGCGGTGTGCCAGCACATGTGCCCCTATTCGCGCTTCCAGGGCGTGATGTTCGACAGCAACACCCGCACCGTCAGTTACGACGTGCAGCGTGGCGAACCCCGCAGCCGGCAGGCCAGGGCCACCGCCGCCACTGCCGCCAACGGGGCGAACGCGGCCAAGGGCGACTGCGTCGACTGCGGCATCTGCGTGCAGGTCTGCCCCACCGGCATCGACATCCGCGACGGCCTGCAATACCAGTGCATCAACTGCGGCTTGTGCGTGGATGCCTGTGACGAAGTGATGACCCGCGTCAGCAAGCCGGTCGGTCTGATCCGCTTCGCCTCCGAACGTGAGCTGGCCGGCAAGCCGGCCCGGGGAGGCCGCCCGCGGCTGGCCGTGTATGGCGGCCTGATCGCCGTCTTCGTCGCCCTCGGCGCCTGGACCGCCACCCAGCGCTCCCTGCTGCTGGTGGACATCCTGCGCGACCGGGGCAGCCTGGCCCGCGAGGCGGCCGACGGACGCATCGAGAACGCCTACACCCTGAAGCTGATGAACCTGGTCGAGGAGGCCCGTGACTTCGAGGTGTCGGTCAGCGGCCTGCCGGGCATCGAGCTGGTCGGCGCGACCCGCTTTGCCGGCGTGCCGGGGGGCATCCGCGAAGTGCATGCGACGGTGGCCGTGCCCGCCGACGCCGGCCGCGCCGGGGCCCACCCCCTCCACTTCGAGATCCGCGCCGTGCAGGACCCGGCCACCCGCATCAGCGAGAAGAGCACCTTCGTGCTGCCCTGATCGACATCGACCGAACCCCTCGGAGAGAAACCCCATGTACCGTTACAACGAGACCGACCAGCGCCTGGTGGACGAGCGCGTCCTGCAGTTCCGCGACCAGATGAGGCGCTTTCTCGACGGCAGCCTCGGGGAGGACGAGTTCCGTCCCCTGCGCCTCCAGAACGGCCTCTACATCCAGCGCCACGCCCCCATGCTGCGGGTGGCCATCCCCTACGGCACCCTGGCCAGCCACCAGCTGCGCAAGCTCGCCGACATCGCCCGCCGCTACGACCGGGGCTATGGACACTTCACCACCCGCTGCAACATCCAGTACAACTGGGTGCGCCTGGAGGAGGCCCCGGACATCCTGGCCGAGCTGGCCGGGGTGCAGATGCACGCCATCCAGACCTCCGGCAACTGTGTGCGCAACATCACCACCGACCCCTTTGCCGGCGTGGCCGCCGACGAGCTGCTGGACTCGCGCCCGTACTGCGAGCTGTTGCGCCAGTGGTCCACCCTGGCCCCGGAATTCCTCTACCTGCCGCGCAAGTTCAAGATCGCCGTGTCGGGCGGCGGCGAAGACCGGGCGGCGGTGCGCTTCCACGACATCGGGGCGGTGGCCCGGCGGGGCGAGGATGGCCGCATCGGCTTCCAGGTGCTGGTGGGCGGCGGCCTGGGCCGCACCCCGATGGTGGGCAAGGTGCTGTGCGAGTTCCTGCCCCGCGAGGAGCTGCTCAACTACTTCGACGCCATCCTGCGGGTCTATAACCGCCATGGCCGGCGCGACAACAAGTACAAGGCGCGCATCAAGATCCTGGTGAAGGATCTGGGCCTCGAGGCCTTCGCCCGCGAGGTGGAGGACGAATGGGCGTGGAGCCGGGGCGGCGCCGGCTGCATTTCCGACGCGGCCTTCCGGGACATGGAGGCCTTCTTCACCCGCGAGGACGTGGTGCCCGCCGATGACGGCACGGCCGCCCTGGCCGGCTGGATGGATAGCAGCACACCCTTCGCCCGCTGGGTGGCACGCAACGTGGCACCGCACCGGGTGGCCGGCCGGGCCGTCGTCACCGTGTCCCTCAAGAAGACCGGTGTGCCGCCCGGCGATGCCACCGCCGAACAGATGGACGGCATTGCCGACCTGGCCGAGCGCTATAGCGCCGGCGAGATCCGGGTCAGCCACGAACAGAACCTGGTCCTGCCCCATGTGGCCCGCCACGACCTGTTCGCCCTGTGGGAGGGGCTGCGCGCCCTCGGCCTCGCCACCCCCAACATCGGCCTGCTCAGCGACCTGGTGTGCTGCCCGGGCGGCGACTTCTGCTCCCTTGCCAATGCCCGCTCCATCCCGGTGGCCGAGGCGATCCAGCGGCACTTCGACGATCTCGACTACCAGTTCGACCTGGGGCCGCTGGAGCTCAACATGTCCGGCTGCGTCAATGCCTGCGGCCACCACCACATCGGCCACATCGGCATCCTCGGCGTGGATAAGAACAATGAGGAGTGGTACCAGGTCACCCTCGGCGGCCGCGAGGGCAACCGCGCCGCCCTGGGGCGGGTGATCGGCCCGTCCTTTGCCGCGCAGCAGATCCCCGGGGTCATCCAGCACCTGCTGGAGGTGTACGTGGCGCTGCGCCACGAGGGCGAGCTCTTCATCGATGCGGTCGAGCGCCTCGGCCTCGAGCCCTTCAAGGCCCGCGTGTATGGAGGTGCCGCAGCATGAGCACGTTGATCAGGAATGGAGAGGTCGTCGAGAACCGCTGGTCGATCCTGCCGGAGGAGGAGGGCATCCGTCTGCCGGAGGAGGGGGGCCTCCTGCTGCCCCTGGCGCGCTGGCTCGAGGAGGGCGGCAACCCGCGGCGGGCCGCCTGTGGTGTGTGGCTCAAGCCTCAGGACGACCCGGCGCAGCTCCTGCCGGACCTGGCGACGCTGCCGGTGATCGCCCTCAGCTTTCCGGTGTTCACCGACGGCCGGGCGTACTCCCAGGCCCGCCTGCTGCGTCAGCGTCATGGTTTTCAGGGGGAGCTGCGGGCCATCGGCGATGTGCTGCCCGACCAGCTGGCCGCCATGGCCCGCTGCGGCTTCAATGCCTTTCTGCTGCGCGCCGACCAGTCGCCCGCCGCCGCCTTCGCGGCGCTCGCCGCGGGGCCCCATCCCCCCTGGCCGCACCGGCCCTGATGGGGATGCTTAGTCGGCCTCGGCCTGCACGCTGACGACCCGGTTGCGGCCGCTGCTCTTGGCGATGTACAGGCGCTCGTCGGCCCGCGAGATCACGCCGTCTATGGAGGGGTCGCTGGGCAGGCATTGTTCGACACCGAAGCTGGCCGTGATGCGCAGCTCTCCGCCATCCGGCAGGGGGATGTGCAGGGCCTCGATCTGCCGGCGCAGCCGGTCCGCCTGCAGGGCGCCGTCTTCAAGGGTGCAGTAGGGCATCAGCACCAGGAACTCCTCGCCGCCGTAGCGGGCCACCACGTCGCCGCTGCGGGAGTGCCGGCAGCACAGGGCGGCCACCTCGACCAGCACGCTGTCGCCGACGGCGTGGCCGTGGGTGTCGTTGATCTGCTTGAACTGATCGAGGTCGAAGATGGCCAGGGTCACCGGGTGGCCGTGGCGGTGCATGGTCGTCAGGTCGTGCTCGGCCAGCTCGAAGAAGCCGCGCCGGTTGGGCAGCCCGGTCAGGAAGTCGGTGTTCGACTGGTCGCGCAGCTGCTCGACCAGGCGCTGCCGCTCCTCCTCCAGCGCCAGCCGCGTCTCGCTGTGCTGCCGCAGCACGGCCAGGGCATTGAGTACGTCGGCCAGCTCGTCCCGGTATTTCGGCCTGGGCACCTCGAGGTCCAGCTGCCCCTCGGCGATGGCCGAGATCAGCTGGGCGGTCTGGCCGAGGGGGCGGACCACGCGGCGATGGATCATCCACAGCGTGACGCCCAGCAGGGCGAGGGTGGCAAGGCCGCCGCCGGCCATCCAGAGCGCAGCGCCGTGGATGCTGTCCAGCCCGCTGCGCGCATCCGCCAGCGCCTCGTTGATCAGCGCATCCCGGAGGGCCACGATGGAATCCATGTCGGGCACGTAGCGGGCGGCAAAGCCGGCGGTGTCCACACCGTAGCGGCCGCTGCCCAGGCCGGTGGTGGTCAGCGCCTCGACGAAGGGGATCGCCGACCCGAAATAGCGCGACTGCACGTCGCTCATGGCGGCCTGCACGGCGGTCCGGTCGCCGAGGGTCGCGGTACGTTCCAGCAGCTGCTTGCGCAGCATCTCGACCCGCCCGCGCAGCCTCTCGATGGCCACCTGCTCGGCGCCGCTGAGGGGCTGGCGTGTCGTCAGCACCACTGTGAACTGAGAACCTAGCTGGCCCGCGTACTCCCGCAGGTCCGCCGCCAGGCGGGCCGCTATGAGGGCATTGGCGGCGCTCGGGTAGGTGGTCTGGGCTTCGTTGGTGAGGGTGATGATGGCCGGGCCGAGGGCGTCGATCACCCCGAACATCTGGGACACCGCGCCGCGGATCTCTTCCGGGCTGCGCACACCGCGCGGACGACTTGCCGTCAGGTCGATCGCGGCCCGTGCCCTGATCAGCTGCGCGTGGGCCTGGCCCACCGGTCGGCCGACCCCCTGGCGCGGTATCGAAGCACTGTCCATCGCGCCCTGCAGGGCCGCGAAGGCCTGGTCGGTCCGCTCGCGGGCCGTTTTCAGGCGGGCCCGCTTGGCGGGATCACCGGGCAGGTCATCGCCCAGCACGCCGTTGGCCGGCCCGCGTTCGCGCGAGGCCATCTCCGCCGCCACCAGCAGCACCTGCAGGTGCTCGATCGCCTCGAGGCTGCCCCGGGCCTTGCTGACGTCGTCCCAGGCACCACGCAGGTTGCCGGCCGTCATCGAGATCACGGTCAGCGATAGCAGCAGGCTGATGATGAAGAAGAGAGGTTGAAGTCGCACCTTGATACGTATCCCGATAGAGCGCCGGGCCGGGCGAGCCCGACGCGGTCGAAGCGGCGACTCACCCAACCGCAGCCAGCCCATGGGAATCGCCCGGCGTCGAGTATACCGGTGCGGCCAGCCCCCCGCGATGCGGTCAACCGTAGGTGGCGAATCCCCCGCCAGCCCCCTCCGCCGGCTGGGATGGGCGGCGCCGCATCAGGTACCATCGGCCCCATGCTGAAACTGGAACACATCAAAGCCATCTCGCTGGACCTGGATGACACGCTCTGGCCCATCTGGCCCACCATCGAGCGCGCCGAGCGGATGCTGCATGACTGGCTGGCCGAGCACGCGCCCCGCACCGCCACCCTGTACCCCGGCCCCCAGGCCCTGCGCGGAATCCGCGACATGGTCGAGCGCGAGCGCCCGGACCTGGCCCACGACATGACCGCCCTGCGGCGCGAGTCGATCCGCCTGGCCCTCGCCCAGGCCGGGGATGACCCGCAACTGGCCGGGCCCGCCTTCGACGTCTTTATCGCCGAGCGCCATAACGTGAGCTTCTACCCCGATGCCCTCCCGGCCCTGGCTGCCCTGGCCGCCCGCTATCCACTGGTCAGCCTGACCAACGGCAACGCGGAAATCTCCCGGATGGGGCTGGCTCCCTTCTTCAAGGCCAGCGTGGCGGCACTCAAGGCCGGCTTCTCCAAGCCCGACCCGCGCATCTTCCATATGGCCGCCGAGGCCACTGGTGTAGAGCCCCACGAAGTGCTGCACGTGGGCGACGACGCCCACCTCGACGTCCTCGCCGCCCGCCAGGCTGGTATGCAGGCTGTGTGGGTCAACCGCACTCAGGCCACGTGGCCGCACGCGGAGCGGCCGCAGTTGGAAGTGGCTCATCTGGGGGAGTTGGTTGAGGCGTTGGGGTAGGGGGGCTCGGTTTGGTGTGTGGGGCTGTTTTTCGGCCGGAGCTGCCGTTGGGGTATCGCGCCAAGAACGACAGCAATGAAGCGGTCAGCTGTCGTAGCGCAGAAATTCTGGACAAGTGAACGCTTGTCACTGCCGGCTACTTCCGGAGCCGACCCCAATCCTGCCGTTCTACCTGTTTACGGAGCGCTGGCAGCTCTCTGACTGGAACGTCGAGGATTCGCCAAACCGGACTTTGACCAACGATGGGTTAAGTACAGTAATGCTCGAAGGATCTTGCAGAACCGGACGCTCGCTCGCGCCGTTTGGTCTTTCACTGTAAAACTTGTTCGTATAGCATGACGTCGTATCAAAACTACGTCATCAGCTCTCGCGTTATTTAGACGGCGGCGAGCTGACCTAAGCTAGAAAGGGAGCACGATGCCTGTTGTCGTATCATGCGTAAACTTGAAGGGTGGTGTAGGTAAGACCACCTTGTCGGTGAATTTTGCAGCCTACTGCGGCCGCGCTGGCAAGCGCACCTTACTCATCGACTTGGATCCGCAAACAAATGCTACTTTTTCGTGCATTACGGTGAAAGCTTGGGAAGATCATGCGAAGACGCACGGGACGGTTTCCGATCTGCTGGGTGCGAGGCAGCATACCTCAGCGACTTCGAAGCAAAAGAAGGCATCCGAGGTAATAATTAAGGACGTATTTAACAACGTCGACCTGATCCCATCTCATCTCGACCTATTTACAGTTGACCTAGATATGGCAGGCGCTACGGCGCGCGAAACAAAACTGAGAAAAGCTCTGCATGACATTCGGGATGACTACGATGTGGTTATTTGCGATTGCCCACCGAACTTGACTATCCCTACGCAAAACGCCCTGGCGGCCAGCAGCTTTTTCATCGTTCCAATATCTGCCGATTTTCTATCTGCGCTCGGCATCGGGATCCTGATGCGCCGAATTAAGCAGTTAAGTGAAGATTTGGATCAACCCTTGCAACTCGCGGGAATTGTCTTGTCTCGGATTGGTCGCCCCGCATATCACAGGGATGAAATTGTGACAGCGCTTAGACACCAATTCAAAGATGGCGTCTTGAAGCGGACCCTATCAGAACGAGTTCGCGTTGCAGAGGCAGCGGCGAAGAATCAATCCATTTTCGACATGGCAGACCCCGTCGCAATCAGCGAGTTTCAAGCAGTTTGTAGCGAGTTAACGAATCGCCTTGGGATTTGAAGAATGAAAGCACATCAAATTGCCTCCAGCTTGCAGGCATTAGCGGATTTGCTGAAGAGCGGTCCCAACGTCGAAATCGAGGACCTTTCTCTGATTACGGCAAGTCATCATAAGAACGAGGCTTCCGGTAAATCGGCAAGTCAAAAGGCTGATCTACCAATAGCTCTTAGTGCACTCTTATCATTATCCAGAATAGATAAGGTCGAGTGGCTAAATCTAATTTCCGAACTACATCTCCCCGTTGAAATTCGGCCGCGGGATGCGTCGCGCGATATTCTAGGAAAAGTGCTTCGAGTGCTGGAGCGCGACCCCGAAGCTCGCCTACAACTAAGTAAGAGGGTGAAAGGCAAGGAGGCAGCAGCCTCTCCTGAATTGGCACGTGCCCTTTCCTCACTGTTAAGTGAATAGTCGCCTATGAAGCTAGAAATCGCCGCCGAGATTGAGCAAAATTTTATTGCATTCGAGGCCCAATGGCCTCGTGATTTTTCGGCAGCAGTGAATGGCTTGACGGCTTGCCGCGATCTTTTTCTGACAAGTTTTGTTCGTATATCTTCTTTCCAAGCGTGGCGAACTTGCGTGCTTGAAGCTGTCATGAGCGAGGACGCTTCAGCTTTCTTCTTTGAGGCGCAGAACGACTTGCTAATATCTCACTGTCTTGCGAGAAGCGGATCGTTTCGACAGGCTCTTAAAGCTCTGCGCAGTTCTATTGAGAACGTTTTATTTGCTTTGTATTACAAAGATCACCCCGTTGAATTGGTTAAGTGGAATCTAGGGCAGCACAAGCTGGGTTTTTCTGAGCTTATGACATATTTTGAGGGGCATCCGCTGATCGCTGGCCGCCAGATCAATTTGACCGGATTGGACCTGCTCAAATCGGAATATGCCACTTTGTCGAAGGCTGTTCATGGGTCGGCAAAGGGATTCAGGATGACCGAGCGGCTCGGCGATATTCGGCTATGGATTGACGACAAAGCGTCCGTTGGAAAATGGAGTGCTCGTGAGCGAGATGTTATTACCGGACTTAATCTCCTTCTTCTCTCGGTTTTTCAAGAGCACTTGCAGGGAGCAAAGGCGCTAGGCTTAAGGCAAGTTCTTGGGCTGTCCATCAAAAAGGCAACCCGATTAGCGATCAAGAAGGACGTGGGAATCACGTTGGTCGGAACATAGCGAAGCCCGTCCGCAGTTTTCGTTTAGCGCGCCGTAGAGTTTAGAACGTCATCTGCATGTTACATTTACAATCCGGCTGATAGCTCTACCGTCTCGATTAGCACAGAGATCTCTGAGGAATACGTGATCTCAATGCCTAGGTAACGGACCGTGGACTTGAGCTTGGATGAGCCAACAGTTGAACGGCACACTGCTGCTGCGTCCGTTTGTATACAGGGGTCGCCCTCGACCGCCGCATCAAGTGCCTGCCGTAGGCCATAGGATTTGGCCCACACGCGATCACCATGGTTCGGCGATCCTAACGTATTGTCCGGTGGATGCGTGCGGCGAGTGGCGCGACCGGCTTGGGAAGAGGAAGTTCACCGGCTCCCGCTTTGCCTTGTCGATCTATGTGGCCGCCGTCGTTCGTATCGTCGGGTAGTTCGATGAACGAGAGTAGGCCCCCGGCAATCCCCTCTTGACCAAGCCTCAGTCTGAATCCGGCCTCCACCGATGGGGCAACAGTTCCCCGATCCGACTCTGCGGCTGAGTCGGCAGT
>CALBTT010000004.1 GCA_937967645.1 uncultured Zoogloea sp. | reverse complement strand
CCTGACCGTCACCACGGTCAATGGCACTCCGGTCGCGTCCTCCGGCGACACCGTCATCACCGGTCTCTACGGCACCCTGACCATCCATGCCGACGGCTCCTACAGCTATGTGCAGGACACCACCAACCCGGCGGTCTCCGGCCTGAACGCAGGCAGCCACCTCACCGACAGCTTCAACTACGCCATTGCCGATGGCCAGGGCGGCTCGGACACCGCCAAGCTCGACATCACCATCGACGGCGTGCACATCAACCTGGCGCCGGATGCCCTGGATGACCAGAACAGCCTGACCCGTGACGCCAGCGCGCCGGCCACCGGCAACGTCCTCAACGACCTGCCCGGCAAGGACACCGACGCCGATGGCGGCACCCTGACCGTCACCACGGTCAATGGCACTCCGGTCGCGTCCTCCGGCGACACCACGGTCACCGGTCTCTACGGCACCCTGACCATCCACGCCGACGGCTCCTACAGCTATGTGCAGGACACCACCAACCCGGCGGTCTCCGGCCTGAACGCAGGCAGCCACCTCACCGACAGCTTCAACTACGCCATTGCCGATGGCCAGGGCGGCTCGGACACCGCCAAGCTCGACATCACCATCGACGGCGAGGTCTCGGTCGAGGCCGCATCGATCAATGTGTCCGAAGAGGGGCTCACCAACGGCCTTGCAGACACCACCGGTGATACGGACAGCACCAACCTCACCGCCGCCAACGGCACGCTGACCCTGACCCACGTCGGTAGCGCCACCCTCGCCATCAGCCTCACCGAACCGACGACTGCCTTCACCTCGGACGGCCAGGACATCTCCTGGAGTGGCAGCGGCACTCACACCCTGATCGGCACCCGTGCCGACGGCGTGGAGGTCGTCCAGGCCACGATCAATGACCTGGGCGAATACTCCGTCACGCTGAAGGCTCCCCTGGACCATCCGGACCCGACCGTCGAGGACGTGCTGAGCGTACCGATCGGCATCGAGGTCGATGACGGCACCCACATCGTCAAGAGCACGCTGTCGGTGGAGGTGGAAGATGACGCGCCCAAGGCCACCAACCAGACCCAGCAGATCCAGCTGCCTATCCAGGACACCAACCTGCTCATCATCCTGGACAACTCGGCCACGATGAACACGGCGGATGGCGTCGGTGGTAGCACGCGCCTGCAGTCTGCAATCGCCTCCCTCAACCAGTTGATGGAGAGCTACGACAACATGGGTGAAGTCCGGGTCCGGCTCGTGACCTTCAACAGCACCGCCACACCGGTCGGCGAAATCTGGACCACCGTGAGCGCCGCGAAGACCCTGCTCTCCTCCATCGGCACCACCGGCACCACCAACTACGACGCAGCCATCGCGGCGGGTCAGGCCGCATTCGGCTCGCCGGGCAAGCTCGCCTCCGGCCAGAACGTGGCCTATTTCCTGTCGGATGGCACCCCCAACTCCGGTACCGAGATTGCCGGTACCGATGTCAGCAACTGGCAGGGCTTCCTCAACACCAACAGCATCACCAGCTTCGCGCTCGGCATGGGCAGCGCCACCCAGGCCCCGCTGGACCCCATCGCCTATGACGGTGCCAGCCATACCGACCGCAATGCCCAGGTGATCTCCAGCCTTGAGCAGCTCTCCGGTGCCCTGCAGGTCACCGTGGGTCAAACAGCCAATGGAGACATTCTCTCGGGCGGCCTGCTGGGTGGCTCTTCCGGCTTTGGTGCCGACGGCGGCCACATCCAGTCCATCAAGGTGGGCGGTGTGACCTACACCTACGATCCGACGGCGGACAATGGCAAGGGCAGCGTGACCGCCAGCGGTGGTATCGATGCCGGCACCTACGACGCCAGCCGCCACGAACTCACGGTCAAGACCGCTGATGGCGGCAACCTGGTGATCAACCTCAGCACCGGCAGCTACTCGTACACACCCAAGGCCACCCTCGCCGGCAGCAGCGTTGACGGCTTCAGCTTCGTGCTGGTGGACAAGGACGGCGATCACGCGACGGCGGATGTCACCTTCAACGTCAATCGGGCACCGGACAACACCATCACCCTGAGCAGTTCGACCAGCGCCATCAGCGCCACCAGCCTGGGTCTGACCGGCGAGTACTACGGCTACAACGACTCGACCAACACGAGCATCACCCGTACCCACTCGGACGACCGCACCCTGGGCAACTTCGACCATGTCTCCGACATGACGGCCATCGTCGACGGCCGCAGTGGCTCCACCGTGGTGGGCACCAACAATGCAGCCCCGGCCTCCGGCGCGGACGCCACCTTCAGTGCGGACAAGATCGACTACGGTTTCGGCTACTCCACCACCACCGGCAGCACCACGACCACGGTAGGCGCGGTCGGCGGCAACCTGGGCAACAACCCCACGGTGGGCACCAACCTGGCCGTCAACTCCGGTGCGCTTTACAACTTCCTGCGCGGCGGCACGGCGGGCTCCGACGCAAGCACCCTGAAGACCACCACCGGCCTGGGCTACACCACCGACTCCGGCCTGCGCTTCGTCGGCCTGATGAATGTGGCCACGGGCAACTACGACATCCGCGTGACCGCCGACGACGGCTTCCGGATCAATGTGGATGGCAAGACCGTCGCCATGTTCGACGACATCCAGTCGCCGACCACCCGGCTATACGAGAACGTAGGCCTGGCGGGTGGCCTGCACCCGATCGAGATTCTCTACTGGGAACAGGGCGGCAACGCCCGCCTGCGGATCGAGTTCAAGCTGCACGGCGAGGCTGACACCACCTACAAGACCCTGGGCACCGACGACTTTGCACTGTTCACCCCCACCAGCGCCCCGACCCTGAACGCCACGCAGGAGATCATCGAGAGTGCCTCCCAGAACGGCAGCTGGCTGGTCCAGACCGGCGGGCAAACCGATGGCACCGCGGCCAACGATCACATCACCGGCAGCAGCGGCCGTGACGTGATCAAGGGCGGCCTCGGCAACGACGTGATCCTCGGCGGCGCAGGTGAGGACACCCTCTCCGGTGGTGCCGGCAATGACACCCTGACCGGCGGCCTCGGCTCCGACGTCTTCAAGTGGTCGCTCGGCGACGCCGGCACCACCGCCCGTCCGGCGGTTGATGCCATCACCGACTTCAACAAGGCAGCCCGCCTCGACGGCGGCGATGTACTCGACCTGCGGGAACTGCTTCAGGGTGAGAGCCACTCGGGGACCGCGGCCGGTAACCTGGGCAGCTATTTGCACTTCGAGCGCTCTGGCTCCGACACCGTTGTGCACGTCAGCTCCAACGGCGGTTACACCGGGGGCACCTTCAACCCCGGTGCGACCGACCAGAAGATCGTCCTGCAAGGGGTTGATCTCACCAACAGCGGCACGCTGAGCAATGACACGCAGATCATCCAGGACCTGCTGACCAAGGGTAAGCTCAACGCAGACTGAACGTCCGGCCTGCCCCTCGAGGGCAGGCGCGGCACAAAAAAAGGGGGCGCCTCGCGGCGCCCCCTTTTTTTCACCTCCGACAAGCGCCCTCAGCGCTTCACCCAGCCAGCTGCCGGCGCGATGCCTCGGGGCCGGTCATCCCGCCCACCCCCAGCTGGCTTGCAGCCTCCCACTCTTCGGCGCAATGCACCTGCTCCGCATACACCACCACATCCAGGCCACGGGCCACATCGACGATGGCCTTCACGAGTCGCCGATGCCCCTCGTTCTCGTGCAGCGCCGCCACGAAGCTGCCATCCAGCTTCAGGTAGGCCAGCCGCAGCGCATACAGGCGCGGCAGGGCGGCCAGCTGCCGCCCGAAGTGCTCGATCCCCAGATGGGCGCCGTGACGGGACAGGACCTCCACCAGCGCCTCCAGCCCGGCCAGGCTGGCATCCAGCCCACGCTCGCTGACCTCGATGGAGAGGCGCGCCGCATTCGGCCCGGCGGTGGCGAGCAACATGTCGAGCTTGTCGAGAAAGCCTGCCTCGATCAGTGAGCGAGGCGCCACGTTAATGGCGACCGGCTCCGGCGAAGCCGCCAGCATATCGATCCCGAGGCGGATCGCCTCCAGGTCACAGGCGGCCGCCAGGCCCACCCGCACGGCGGCCGGCATGAACTGCCCCGCCGTCAGCACGGCTCCGTCGACGGGCAGGCGCAGCATGTATTCCCGATGCACCAGGCGTCCCTCGCCGTCGAGCACCGGATAGCCTGCCAGCGCAAAGTCGTGACGGGCCAGGGCCGCGTCGAGAAGCGCCCGCCAGCCTCCTTCACCCGGAGCAGGAATCGGCAGGGGCGAACCACCGGGCTCGGCGACGATGCAGCCCTCGAGCTCGGCCCGCATCAAGGCCGAATCGACCCGCGCCAGCACATCGCCCGGGGTATCGTCGCGCCGGTAGGCCACCGCCGCGGCATCCAGCTTCAAGCGCAAGCTGTCATCGATCTTCAGGTCCAGCGCCGTCACCGCGCCGCAGGCCCGCTCAAGCAGGGCCCGCCCCTCACCGAGCCCCAGCCCGGGCACCAGCACACCAAACTCCGCCCCGCCGAGGCGCCCCAGCGCCATGTCATCGCCAGCCTCCAGGCTGCGCTGCAGTGTCTCCGCCACCGTGGCCAACCACTCATCCGTACGGACCCGCCCCAACCGCTGGTTCAAGCCGGCCAGATCCGCAATCCGCAAGACCGCAACGCAGCCCCCCGGCGGCACGTCGGGATCCGACAGGACACGGCGCAGCTCGCCATTGAAAGCCGCCCGGTTCAGCAGGCCGGTCCCGGCATCATGGCTGCCCTCATCCCGCAGCATCTCGATCCGCCCCGCCTGCTCGGCAAAGAGGGTCCTGACCCGTTCGGACATCCGGTTGAGGGCGCGCGCCATGCTCTGCAGCTCGACCACCCGGGGCTCCTGCAGCACCCGGAACTGCCCGCCGCCGATCGCCTCCGCCTGCTCCGCCATCTCGTCCAGGGGACGGCGCACCCAGCCCATCAGCATGGACACCCCCACCGCCCAGAACAGCCCGATGGCAAGCATCAGACTGCCCAGCTGCAGGCTTCCCCGCCACAGGGAGCGGTGCGCATAGCCGTGGGCCGCCTCCACCGTCACCTGCCCGATCTGCCGCCAGCCGTCGCTGACCAGCGCCTGACCGGGACGTGCGTTGAGCGGCAGCAAGGCCGGCAGCCAGTCCGGCACGCCATCGGCAAGGTCTGGCTGGACGCGCTCGATGAGCACCTTTCCGCCCGGATCGGTAAAACGGATCACCCGGAAGTGCCCACCATCGAACAGGGCGGAGATCAGCAGTTCGAGCGTCGCGACATCCTTGCTCTGCTGGGACATGGACAAGGCCAGCGATACCGCGCCATCCCCTGCCTGGGCCGACAATTGCTGCTCAAGATAGCCTCGTGCAGTAAGCAGGGTGACCCCGAAGGACCCGGCCAGTACCACCCCCATGGCCACCACCACACTGACCCACAGCCTTCTCAGCAATGACATTGTTTTTCCTTCATGGCGTATAGCCTTCCGAACGCATTCTCAGGAGCAACTCCCGCCAGCGGGACACCCGGTCCACCGGGCTCGTCGCCTGGGCGGCGCCTCCCAAGAAAACGCCCTGCATGTTGAAACTGAAAACGGGCGCCAGATCCGGTCGCGCCGTTGCCGGGCGGATCTCGGTAATGAGATTGTCAAGCACCAGCGGGACCGCCTCCGGCGACGCGTAGTAGCTCAGGACCATATGGGCCTGGGTCACACTGCTGCTGGGTCCACCGATACGCGCACGCACGTAGGTCATGCGCAGGCGGGCCTCAGGGACACCGAGCTCCCTCAGGCTGAAATACTTGGCGAAAACGAAATCCTCGCAATCACCGGCGCCCCGCCCGATGGTTTCCAGCGGCGTCGCCCAGTAATCGGTCTGGGACCACACCACCGAGTCATCGGCAAAACGGATCCGGCGGTTGAAATACTCATTGACCCTGCGGAGCTGCTCCGGCTCGGCCTGGTCACGCCACCCCGCCATGGCCGTACGCCAGGCCTCCACGGCCTCGCCCGCCACCGCGCCAAAGCGCTGCTGGGCGACCGCCTCCATCCTGTCCACATCGAAGCCGGCGGACACCAGAATCGCCCACAATCCCATCAGCATTCCAGACCATCCCATCCGGCAACGGAACAGGAATTGGCGTGAAATGAAACCCGAGGAATCGCCTGAAGCCATCAAGAATGCGGAACCGGTATCTGTGCGAAATATCGCGAATATCAGGGGGAGGACGCGCGCCACCATGAATCAACGGCTCGACGCCAGGAAAATTGAGTCCCGCCGCGGGGTATCGGCAATTGTGAAAAATTAATTCAAAACACGCATGACGGACTTTGTCTCACGTGAAAACGCAAATAATTCTCGGGAAATGCGGAAGTCGCCGAATAGAATCCGTGTGCCTTGCGGAATCGTCTCCGCAAACTTCATTGTTAGACCTTGAAGTGCTACCCGAATCTCCCTCTACCGAGATGACCATGCCCACGCTTACGAAGCTCTCCGCCAGTCTGGCACTCTCCTTCCTGACCCTGTCCGCAGCGCATGCGGGCACCCCGGGCACCCTGCCCGACGCGATCGAGAAGGCAGTCCTGCGCAATCCGGAAGTCCTGGCGCGCCTGCACAACTATCAGGCCTCGGATGCCGAGCGTGATATTGCCCGCGGAGGGCTCTTTCCGCGGATCGACCTGCAGGGCTACACCGGCCGCGAGCGGCGTGACACCCCCGCCGCACCGGCTGACAGCTACAACCGCCCCGGCTACCAGCTGCAACTGCGCCAGCTGATTTTCGACGGCTTCGCCACCAGCAACGACATCAAGCGCCTGGGCTTTGCCCGTGCCGTCCGCTACTACGAGCTCCTCGGCACCACCGACGAGACGGCCTATGAAGCGGCGCGCGCCTACCTCGACGTCCAGCGCTACCGTGACCTGGCCAAGCTGGCCCAGGAGAACTGGGCCATCCACAAGGAGACTGTCGATCAGATCGAGCGCCGCGTGAAAGCCGGCGTCGGCCGCCGTGTGGACCTGGAGCAGGCCTTCGGCCGTCTCGCCCTGGCCCAGTCCAACTGGCTGACCGAAAGCTCCAACCTGCACGACGTCAGCCAGCGTTACCAGCGCGTCGTCGGCGAAGCCCCTGCCGACAAGCTGGAGAGCGTCCCCTCCTTCGCCAGCAAGCTGCCCACCGAGAAGGACGTGTTGCGCCAGGCGGTGGTGGAGAATCCCTCCTTCCGCGCCGCGGTGTCGAACATCCGCGCGTCCCGTGCCAACATCGACGTACAGCGCGCCAACAACCTGCCCACCGTCGAGTTGCGCGCCAGCACCGGCATGGACCGCAACCTGCTGGGCGTGACCGGCGAGACCACCAGCACCGCACTGCAGATCCTGCTCAACTGGAACCTCTACAAGGGCGGTTCCGACGAGGCCCGCGTCCGCCAGTCCCACGAACAGCTCTATAACGCCACCGACCTGCGCGACAAGGCCTGCCGCGACGTTCGCCAGCAGACCGCCATCGCCTGGAACGACGTGAAGAAGCTCAAGGAACAGCTGATCTACCTCGAGCAGCACCAACTCTCCACCGAAAAGGCCCGCGACGCCTACCGCCAGCAGTTCGACATCGGCCAGCGCAGCCTGCTCGACGTCCTCAACACCGAGAACGAGCTGTTCGACGCCAAGCGCGCCACCGCTCGCGCGCGCTACGACCTGGTCCAGGCCGAGCTGCGCGTCCTCACCCAGACCCACACCATCCTGCCCAGCGTGCAACTCACGCCGGTGAGCCGCAACGCCCCGGAAGAGGCCGCCAGCAGCCAGGGCGAAGCCGCCGACGAGGCCGTGCAATGCAGCACCGAACTGCCTGAAGTGCCGCCGCTCGACACCGTCGGCGCTCTCCAGGGACGTCCGCAGCCTGCTGCCGTGCCCCTGCCTGTTCCGGCTCCCGCCCAGCCGGCCGCCCCGGCCGCTGCACCGGCAGCCGCCAGCGGTGTGGAAGCACAGGTCAAGGCCTGGGCAGCCGCCTGGTCGGCCAAGGACTTCAAGGGCTACAAGGCCTTCTACTCGAGCAACTTCAAGCCCGAGCAGGGCAGCCTCGAAGCCTGGCTGGGCCAGCGCGAGAAGCGGCTCGCCAAGCCGGGCGAGATCAACGTGAGTGTCGACGGCATCACCGTACGTCGCGTGTCGCCCACGGCGTCGGAAGCCAGCTTCACCCAGAACTACCGCTCCGCCGACTTCACCGACAGCATGTCCAAGACCTTGCACTACGAACTCGAGAACGGTCAGTGGAAGATCGTCCGCGAGTCCAATCGCTGAGCCGCAGCACGGCCCCCGGTCAGGGGGCCGCCGCCGCACAGGCAATAAAAATGGGAGCCCTGAGGCTCCCATTTTTATTGATCAATCCAGGCTGTTTCAGCCGAGATGCGGCTGCATGATCCGCCGGTAGAACTCGTGGAAATGCTGCATCCCGTCCTCGTAGGGCGACTGATACGGACCGACCTCGTTGCGACCTTCCCGCAGCAGGGCCAGACGGCCACGGTCCATGCGCTCGCCGATGTCGTCGTCCTCGATGGCGGTCTCCATGTAGGCAGCCTGCTCAGCCTCGACGAACTCGCGCTCGAACTCGAGGATGTCTTCCGGATAGTAGAACTCCACCACGTTGGTGGTCTTGTTCACATCCGTCGGAATCAGGGTGCTCACCACCAGCACGTGCGGATACCACTCCACCATGATATTCGGGAAGTAGGTCAGCCAGATGGCGCCATGCTTCGGCATCTCGCCACCGTGATAGGCCAGCACGGACTCATGCCAGCGCTTGTAGGTGGGCGAGCCCGGCTTCTGCAGGGAGGTGATGCCGACCCGCTGCACGGAATACCATTCGCCGAACTGCCAGGTCAGGTCGTCGCAGGTGACGAACTGGCCGAGCCCCGGGTGGAAGGGCACAACGTGGTAGTCCTCGAGGTAAACCTCGATGAAGGTCTTCCAGTTGTAGTTGCACTCGTGGATCTCGACCTTGTCGAGCTTGTAGCCCGCAAAATCCAGCTCCTTGGCAACCTGCATCCCCGCCAGATCGGCGTTGGCCGAGCGCGGCCCTTTGAACAGCAGGCCATGCCAGCTTTCGAGCTTGTCGCGCTTGAGGTTGAGGCAGGGCTTGTCGGCGAAATGCGGCGCACCGATCAGCAGACCGTCCGGGTTGTAGGTCCAGCGGTGGATCGGGCAGACGATGTTCCGTTCGGCCGTGCCGGACCCCTCGAGCATGATCGCCTGGCGATGACGGCAGATGTTGGACATCTGGTAGAAACCGTCCTCGCGGTTGATCAACAGCCGCGCGTGGTCCGCCCACTCAAGGGAGCGGTACTGATTGACTTCCGGCACCATCAGCTCGTGGCCGACGTAGCCGGGACCGGCATCGAAGAGGAGGCGCTTCTCCAATTCGAAGATCTTTTCGTCGAAATACCACGATACCGGCAGCTGGCTGGCGGCCGGCGAGAGAAGTGCCTGAGAAGCGATGTCAGACATCCCGAACCCCCTGATTCAAAGCGAAAGCCCGAAACGTTAAACACGGGATTCTATAGTATTACGCGTTTGACCTGAAGCCCGGCCATAGGCTATTTTTACGGTTTCCCCACGTAAAATCCGGCCACGCATGGTCAAGAACTCCAAGTCACCGAGTTTCGAAACAGCTGTTTCCGAACTGGAATCCATCGTTCAGGAAATGGAAAACGGCCAGCTTCCCCTCGACCAGGCCCTCGCCGCCTATCAGCGCGGCACCCAGCTGCTGCGGCAGTGCCAGGATCTGCTGTCACACGCGGAGCAGAGCATCCGCGTGATCGAAGCCACAGCCCCGGAGGCCCCGCATCATGAGTGACAACAATTCCGGCCAGAAGAACTTTGGCCTGTGGATGGCCGACATCCAGGCCCGCACCGAAGACGCCCTCGACCGGGCCCTGCCGCCGGCGGAGATCGCCCCCACCCGCCTGCACGAAGCCATGCGCTACGCCGTGCTCGGCGGAGGCAAGCGCGTCCGCCCCCTGCTTGTGCATGCCGCCGGGCAGCTCACCGGCGCCGCCCCCGAACGCCTCGACCGAGTGGCCTGCGCCCTCGAGATGATCCACGCCTATTCGCTGGTCCATGACGACATGCCCTGCATGGACGACGACGTCCTGCGCCGGGGCAAGCCCACCGTGCATGTGCAGTTCGATGAAGCCACCGCGCTGCTGGTCGGCGACGCCCTGCAGACCCTGGCTTTCCAGCATGTGGCCGACGCCCCCCTGTGCGACGACCCGGTGCGTCAGCTGGGCATGATCCGCCAGCTGGCGATTGCCACGGGCTCCAGGGGGATGGCCGGCGGCCAGGCCATCGACCTCGCCTCGGTCGGGCTGCAGTTGAGCCTGGCAGAACTTGAATTCATGCACATCCACAAGACCGGCGCCCTGATCCGGGCCTCGGTGGCCCTGGGTGCCCAGTGCGGCCAGGCCCTCGACGAGTCCGCGATGGATACGCTGGACCACGTGGGCAAGGTCATCGGCCTGCTTTTCCAGGTAGTGGACGACATCCTCGACACCGAGGCCGACACCGCCACCCTCGGCAAGACCGCCGGCAAGGACGCCGCCAACGACAAGCCCACCTATGTGAGCCTGCTGGGCGTCACCCGCGCCCGGGAGCTCGCCGAGGAAATGTGCCAGGACGCCATCGCCCGCCTCGCCCCCTTCGGCGACGCCGGCCAGCGCCTCTCGGAACTCACGCGCTTCATCATCCGCCGTCAGTTCTGATCGAGCCGCCCCAAAGAACACCCATTAACGACCCGGTAACCCGGAATGCCTCTCGGAACGCAGCCCGCCTCACCCCGCGCCAGCCTGCTCGGCAGCATCGCGTCGCCCGCGGACCTGCGCAAGCTCGATCCGGACCAGCTCCCCCAGCTGGCCGACGAACTGCGCAGCTTCCTGATCGACTCGGTCTCCCGCACTGGCGGCCACCTGTCGTCCAACCTCGGCACCGTCGAGCTGACCATCGCCCTCCATTACGTCTTCCAGACCCCCGACGATCGCATCGTCTGGGATGTGGGACACCAGACCTACGCCCACAAGATCCTCACCGGGCGCCGCGAGGGCATGGCCAGCCTGCGCCAGTACCAGGGCATCTCGGGCTTCCCGCGCCGCTCCGAAAGCACCTACGACACCTTCGGCACCGCCCACTCCTCCACCTCGATCTCCGCCGCCCTCGGCATGGCCGAGGCCGCCCGCCTGCGCGGCGAGGACCGGCGCGCCATCGCGGTGATCGGCGACGGCGCGATGTCCGCCGGCATGGCCTTCGAGGCGCTCAACAACGCGGGCGACATCCACGACACCAATCTGCTGGTCATCCTCAACGACAACGAGATGTCCATCTCGCCGCCGGTCGGGGCCCTCAACAAGCACCTCTCCCGGCTACTCTCGGGACGCATCTACAACGGCGCCCGCAAGATCGGCAAGCGCTTCCTCGAGAACCTCCCCCCGCCCGTCTTCGAACTGGCCAAGCGCACCGAGGAGCACGTCAAGGGCATGGTCATGCCGGGCACGATGTTCGAGGAGTTCGGCTTCAACTACATCGGCCCGATCGACGGCCACGACCTCGAAGCCCTGCTCCCCACCCTGCAAAACCTGCGCACCCTCAAGGGCCCGCAGTTCCTGCACGTGATCACCCGCAAGGGCCAAGGCTACAAACTGGCCGAAGCCGACCCCATCCTGTACCACGGCGTCTCCAAATTCGACCACACCGCAGGCATTCCCGCCGGCAAGGACAGCAAGGGGGGCGGCAAACTCACCTACACCCAGGTGTTCGGTGACTGGCTGTGCGACATGGCCGCGGCAGACCGCAAGCTCGTCGCCATCACCCCGGCGATGCGCGAAGGTTCGGGCATGGTGCGCTTCGCCCAGGAGTATCCGGACCGCTACTACGACGTGGGGATCGCCGAACAGCACGCCCTGACCTTCGGCGCCGGCCTGGCCTGCGAAGGCTTCAAGCCGGTGGTGGCGATCTACTCCACCTTCCTGCAGCGAGCCTACGACCAGCTGATCCACGACATCGCCCTGCAGAACCTGCCGGTCATGATGGCGATCGACCGGGCCGGCCTGGTGGGCGCGGACGGCGCCACCCACCATGGCGCCTTCGACCTGTCCTACCTGCTGTGCGTACCGAACCTCACGATCTTCTGCCCGGCCGATGAAAACGAATGCCGGCAGATGCTCTACACCGCCTACCAGCACGACGGCCCCACCGCCGTGCGCTACCCCCGTGGCAGCGGCCTGGGCGTGACGCCTCAGACCGTCATGACCGGAGTGACGATCGGCAAGGGGGAGATCCGCCGGGAAGGCCGCAAGACCGCCCTGCTCGCTTTCGGCAGCCTGCTCGGTACCGCCCTGCAGGTCGGCGAGAAGCTCGACGCCACAGTGGCGAACATGCGCTTCGCCAAGCCCATCGACCGGGATCTGATACTCGATCTCGCCGGGCGTCACGAGCTTCTCGTCACCCTGGAGGAAAATGCCGTCATCGGCGGGGTCGGCACCGAAGTCGCACGCGTCCTGCACGAGGCGGGCAAGACCACCCGGGTACTTCAGCTCGGCCTGCCCGACCGCTTCATCGACCATGGCGACCAGAGCCAGCTGATGACCGAGATCGGCCTCGACGCCGCCAGCGTCACACAGCGGATTGAAGCCGTCTATCGGGCGAATAGTTGAGCGCTTTTGTCGGGAATGTTAGGATCGGACGATCAGGGGGGCGACAGATCCCCATTCCCCAACGAGATCTTTGAGAACAGTACAACCATGACCACGTGCGCCACCCCCACGCCCATCCCGGACGTACAGAATTCCGCGGATTCCCGCCACCTCGCCATCAACAAGGTCGGCATCAAATCGATCCGGCACCCCATCAAGGTGATGGACAAGAGCGGCAGCGGCGTCCAGCACACCATTGCCGTCTTCAACATGTATGTCGGCCTGCCTCACAACTTCAAGGGCACCCACATGTCGCGCTTCGTGGAGATCCTCAACAGCCACGAGCGGGAGATCTCCGTCCAGTCCTTCGAGCCCATGCTGCGCGAGATGGTCAAGAAGCTCGAAGCCGAGACCGGCCACGTGGAGATGACTTTCCCCTACTTCATCAACAAGGCCGCGCCGGTATCCGGCGTGCAGAGCCTCATGGACTACGAAGTCACCTTCATTGGCGAAATCCGTGAGGGCGGCGTCTACGAGTTCACCATGAAGGTGGTGGTGCCGGTCACCAGCCTGTGCCCCTGCTCCAAGAAAATCTCCGCCTATGGCGCCCACAACCAGCGCTCCCACGTCACGGTGACCACCGTCACCAACGACCTGCTGTGGATCGAGGAGCTGGTCCAGCTGGTCGAGACACAGGCCTCCTGCGAGCTGTACGGGCTGCTCAAGCGCCCCGACGAGAAGTTCGTGACCGAGCGCGCCTACGACAACCCGAAGTTTGTCGAAGACATGGTCCGCGATGTGGCCGGCAGCCTCAATGACGAGCCGCGTGTCGTGGCCTACGTGGTCGAATCCGAGAACTTCGAATCCATCCACAACCACTCGGCCTACGCTCTGATCGAACAGGACAAGCGCCTCCGCTGAGCCGCCTCCGCCTCGCCCGTCGCCAGATCGGGCGGGCGCTCCTGCCACCTGGATGGCGTGGCAAAAAAAAACGGAACCCGAAGGTTCCGTTTTTTTCGTCCTGGAAAAACTCAGGCCTTGGCAGCTGCAGCGGCAGCCTTGGCAGCGAAGGACTTGTAGTCCAGCTTTTCCTTGATACGAGCGGACTTGCCGGAGCGGCTACGCAGGTAGTAGAGCTTGGCACGACGCACGTCACCACGACGCTTCACTTCGATGCTGGCAACCAGCGGGGAGTAGGTCTGGAAAGTACGCTCAACGCCTTCACCGGAGGAAATCTTGCGGACGATGAAAGCGGAGTTGAGGCCGCGGTTACGCTTGGCGATAACGACGCCTTCGTAAGCCTGCAGACGCTCGCGGTTACCTTCCTTCACCTTGACTTGCACCACCACGGTGTCGCCGGGAGCGAACTCGGGGATGGTCTTGCCTTGGGTCAGGCGGGCAACTTCTTCCTGTTCCAGCTGCTGAATGAGGTTCATGCGTAACTCCTGAAAGATATGGGCCATTGGCCTTACATGCAGAGCAGGTCGCCACCTGATGCACGGCTTTTTTATGAATGACGCCTTACTCTGCGCCCTTCTTGTTTGCCTGCCGGAATGCTTCCAGCAGGCGGAACTCTTCTTTACTCAAGACCCGACCGGACATCAGATCGGGCCTGCGCTGCTCGGTGCGCCCCAGCGACTGCTGCAGGCGCCAGCGCCGGATCTCGGCATGATTGCCCGACATCAGCACCGCGGGCACCGACACGCCCTCGTATTCCACCGGACGGGTGTAATGCGGGCAATCCAGCAAACCATCGACAAAGGAATCCTCAACTGCGGAATCCCCGTCGTTCAGCGCGCCCGGCAACTGCCGGATCATCGCATCGAGCAACACCATTGCCGGCAATTCCCCCCCCGAAAGGACGAAATCACCCAGCGAAATCTCTTCATCCACGCAGCGCTCGATGAGGCGTTGATCCACCCCTTCGTAGCGACCACACAGCAGTACCAGCGAGGGCTCCGCCACCAGCTCGAGCACGCGGGCGTGATCCAGCCGCCGGCCTTGCGGAGACAGGTAGATCACCCGCCCAGCACGACCCACGGACTCCTGCTGCCGAGCTTTTGCCGCCCGGATCGCCTTTTCGAGGGGACCCGGCAACATCACCATGCCAGGACCACCACCATAGGGCCGATCGTCTACGGTGCGATGTCGATCCTCGGTGAAATCCCGTGGATTCCAGCACTGGAGCTCGTACAACGTCCTGTCCTGCGCCCTTCCGGTGACCCCGAAGCCCGACAGGGCATCGAACATCTCCGGGAACAGCGTGACCACATCGTAGGCCCTGCGCCCCGGCTCAACCGTCACCAGTCGGCTTCCCAGTCGACCCGGATGGTCTTCGACGGCATGTCGACCGCCGTGACATAACTCGCCACAAAGGGGATCAGCCGCTCCACGTCGCCGTCCTGCACCTGGAGCACATCATGAGCCCCCGTGGACATCAGGCCAGTCACCGTGCCGAGCAGCGCACCGGACGCATTACGTACTTCGAGGCCGACCAGATCAGCCCAGTAATACTCGTCTTCAGCCGGCTTGGGCAATGCCTCGCGCGGCGCAGCCACGTAATACCCGGCAAGGGCTTCTGAGCCATTGCGGTCGGGCACTTCGTCAAAAGACGCGATGAGGTCGCCCTTGCCATGTTCCTGGCAGCTCTTCAGTGTGTACTCGACCCACTCCGAACCTTCAGGATCCGTGCCGAGCCACCATCTGGACATGCTCCCCCAGGACAAGGGGTCATCCCCGAAGGGATGCACACGGACCCAGCCCTTTACGCCGAATGGGGCAACAATCTTCCCCAGGACGATCATCGATCGGTCACTCACGCAAAAAGCCGGGCCGGATATCTGCCTGAACCGCTCAGGCGGCAGCCTTGGCGGACTGCTTGACCAGACGGGAAACGGTCTCGGACAGCTGGGCGCCGTTACCTTCCCAGTGAGCCAGGCGCTCGGCGTTGACCACCAGGCTGGCGGCGTTGCCGGAAGCAACCGGGTTGTAGTAACCGATGCGCTCGATGAAGCGGCCGTCGCGGCGATTGCGGGAATCAGCGGCAACGATGTTGTAGAAAGGGCGCTTCTTGGAGCCGCTGCGGGCGAGACGAATGACAACCATGACGTGTTCCTGATCCGATGGAATGGAAAAACGTCGGATAATAAATTATGAACGCCAAAACAGCAAGACGAACACGGTGAGTCGATCATCCGCCCCCTGACTCCCGCGGCAATCAGCGGCCAGACCACAAGGACAGCTTCATAAAGTAGGCGGAACGCGGCACATGTGCCGGGGAATTATTTACAATACCGCCTCGCCCCCGAGACTTAGCAGGCAATGAGCGCCGCAGACCCCCACCTCTCCGATCGCATGGCTCCGGTTCTGGACTGGCTCGCATCGCCGCTGATCGACGACCCCGACCTGGAACTGGCGTCCCTCGTACGCAACCTCGACGAACTCGGCAGCTCGGAGTCCAACCGGGGGCAGCTCAAGCGCTGCCTAGAGCCACTGTACGCCCGCAGCATGGCGATCAGCCGCCTGTTCCGCGGACGCCTGGCCATGGCCGCCCTGCCGCTCACCATCGGCATGCACCGCTCGGCGACCCGCCTGCTGGCCGCCCTGGGCAAGGTTGCCGCCGCCCACGAGGAAGTCCTCTCCGAGACCCATAACCGGCTGGCCCGGTCCCTGCGCCGGAATCCATCGATCGTCAGCGCACGGGCCATCGAACTGCTCGCCGAGCAGTTCACCATCGCCCACCTGGCAGGCAGCAGCGCGCCCTTCGAGTTCTGGCTGCGCGCCCACGCGGTCTTCAATGCAGCCGACCCGCTGGCGGGCGACAAGGGCGACGAGGCCGTAGAGAGCATCCTGGCTGCCTACAAATATCTGCTGGCCCTGTCTGCTGCCCATCCGGCAGGCCTCACCGGCCGAGAGATCACCTGGCTGGCCGACTACCTCGCGGCCAACGTCAGAGCAACCTCGATTCGTCACTCCCCCCCGGGAGAAGACGAGCTGGGCTGGTTCTGGGTGGACCCCGACCAGGACACCCCACCGATCTCCATCCACCGCCGCCCTCCCCCGCCGGTCGAAGGCCTGCTGTACTTCTCCGGCGAGGAGCTCGCCCGGCGTGCGACCTGCCTCATCGACCAGCTCGAGGGCGATACCCCCCCATCCCCGGACACCCATCCCGGCATGGAACGCCACGAGGTGGCGACGCTGCTGAGGCGGGTGCGTGAGTACTGGGCCTGCCCGCCTCACCGGGAGCACTCCCGGCGCCGCAACCAGTACGCAGTTCAGGTCTGCTGCGGCCTGGACAACATCTGGAAGATGCTTCGGGAGCCCGGCTCGGCTCGCCAGTCGGCCCATAGCAGCGAATGGATGGTGGTCAACGAGAGCCCCACAGGCTACGCCATCATGCAGGTCACCGCCGCGGCAGCCACGCTCACCGCCGGCATTGCCATTGCGCTGCGCAGGGACGACGAGGAGCCCTGGACACTGTGCGTGGTGCGCTGGATCCGCTCCGAGACACCCGAGCAGGTCGAACTCGGCCTGCAGGTCATCGCCAATTCAGCCAAACCGGTCACCGTGGGTTTCCGCAACGCCAACCGCCCCCGCGCCATGAGCCCCGCTCTGGTGCTGCCGCCGATCCAGGCCGCAGGGCGGCAGCAGGCCATCCTTGCACCGGCCGGCACCTACTGCGCCCGCCGCTTCATGCTGGTGTCGGACACCAACCGCCTGTATGTCGCCCAAGGCCGGCTGCTGAGCCTCGATATGCAGACGGCCGCCGTCGAGCTGTTCCAGTACGAGATCGACCCTTACCCACTCTAGGTGGGTTCCCGCCCCTCGGTGCCCTGCTCGCGCAGACGGCTGAGGGGCAGGCTGGCAGCCTCACCAACGCCCGCCTGAAGGCGTTTCCAGACTTCAGCGACCCGCGCCTCACCCGGGCTGCCGTCAGGCCCCGCAGGCGCCGGCCCAAGGCCAAACAGCCTGACCAGCCCATCCAGCGGCAGCCCCTCCGCCGCCCTCGCCAGCATCCAGCCGCCCGTATCACGTCTGGCCACCACCCCCTCCGAGGCCAGCGCACCGAGGATGCCACGCACCTCCTCGTACCCCACCCGCGCCGCGTCAGCCAGCACCTCCACACTGCGACAGCCCCCTTCCACCTGGGCCTGAGCCAATTCACGGGCGATCAGCAGCGCCACATAAAGCCGACGCCCCGGAAACTCGGGAAGAGGCCGCCGGCGCAGGCTCCGCTCGGGCAGCACCGCCGCAACGACCGCCCCCAGCAGGATGATCAGCCACGACAAGTACAGCCACAGCAGGAAGATGGGCACCACCGC
This sequence comes from uncultured Zoogloea sp., assembly GCA_937967645.1. Classification (GTDB taxonomy): domain Bacteria; phylum Pseudomonadota; class Gammaproteobacteria; order Burkholderiales; family Rhodocyclaceae; genus Zoogloea. The sequence goes on along the minus strand of CALBTT010000004.1, from coordinate 13,681 downwards.
GAACGCCCCATAGACCAGGGTGTAACTCGGGAAATGCACCAGATACAAGCCGAATAGACGCTGCATCACGAAGAAACCCAGCGCCGCCAGCAGGCCCGCGAAAGCCGCATCCCGCGGACGGACCGTGCAATGGGGAACAGCGAAATACAGCGCACCGAACAATGCCGTCAGCACCGCCACGGAGATCACCCGAAAGCCCGCCACCTCCAGCCAGGCGGGCTCGTTCATGAGGTCCATCGAGGCCGTCAGCATCATGCTCGCGGCCAGCACACCACCCGCCAGGAACAAGGGCCCGAGGGACAGAACCACCCAGTAGGCGGCGAGCCGTGCGGCCCATGGCCGGCCGCCGGGGACCCGCCAGATCTGGTTGATGACCTGATCGATGGTCCGCATCAGCATCAGCGCGGTCAGGATCAGCACCACCCCGCCGACGATGGTGAGATTGGTGGCCTTCTGGCTGAACTGCAGCGCATAGGTCGCGATGACCTTGCCCGCCTTATCGGGAAGCAGATTGTCGAGCAGGAAACCCCTGAGCACTTCGGCAAAGCGCTGGGACTGGGGGAAACGGCTGAACACCACCGCCACCAGCGTGACGAAGGGCACCAGAGACAACAGCGAGGTAAAGGCCAGGCTCGCCGCCACCTGGGCACAGCGGCCTTCCCGGAAGCGCCTGACGACGGCGCCCGCGAGCAGGGACCAGGAGCGGAGCCGTACCCGCTGACGCAGGCCGGGATCAAGCAGGGAGTTCATTTACGTATAATGCCAGTCCGCATCAAAGGCCTTGTTCATGCAGGAAATTCTTGTACTTTATTACAGCCACCGGGGCTCGGTCCGAGCCCTGGCCGAAGTGATCGCCCAGGGGATAGACAGCGTCCCCGGCGCCGCCGCCCGGCTTCGCACCGTTCCCCGCATCTCCGCGGTCTGCGAGGCCACCGAACCCGACATTCCGACCACCGGCGCCCCTTACGCGGAGACGCAGGACCTGGAGGAGTGCATCGGCCTTGCTCTGGGCAGCCCCACCCGTTTTGGCAACATGGCCGCCCCGATGAAATACTTTCTCGACAGCACCGCCGGCCCCTGGCTGTCCGGCGCCCTGGCCGGCAAGCCCGCCTGCGTCTTCACCTCCACGGCCAGCCAGCACGGCGGCCAGGAAAGCACTCTGCTGTCGATGATGACACCCCTGCTCCATCACGGCATGCTGCTCGTCGGCCTGCCCTTCTCGGAGCCCGACCTGACCCGCACTCGCAGTGGCGGCTCGCCTTACGGCGCGACCCACTGGGCCGGCAAGGACGACAACACCCAGCTCACCGACGAGGAAAAGCGCCTCGCGACCGCCCTCGGCAAGCGCCTTGCCGAAACCGCACTCAAACTCCATCCCCGATGAAACCCAAGACTCTCGCCCTGATCGCCAGCATCACCCTGGTGGCCCTGATCGCTCTGTGCCTCGCCTGGGAGACCTTCCTGGCCCCCCTCCGCCCGGGCGGCTCCTGGATGACGCTGAAGGTCCTGCCGCTGATGGCGGCGCTGTTCGGCATCCTGCGCGGCACCCGTTACACCTACCAGTGGAGCTCGATGATGATCCTGCTCTACCTCACCGAAGGCGTGGTCCGCACCAATGACGCGGCCCCCGGCAACGTACTGGCGCTGGCGGAGGCCGTGCTGAGCGTGATCTTCTTCATCGTCGTGGTGCTGTACGCCCGCAACACCGCGCCGTCGCGCCTGGCCCAGGCCGCCCGCAAGGACGCCTGAGCCACACACCGCAGGCCTCAGACCTGCGGGTTCATCTTCTCGACACCTGCCTGGATCTTGTTGAGGGCATTCAGGTAGGCCTTCGCGGATGCCACGATGATGTCGGTATCCGCGCCCTGGCCATTGACCACCCGGCCATCCTTCGACAAACGTACGGTGACCTCACCCTGGGCGTCGGTACCGGTGGTGATGGCGTTCACCGAATACAGCAGGAGCTCGGTGCCACTGTTGGCCACCACTTCGATGGCCTTGAAGGCAGCGTCCACCGGACCCGAACCGCAGGATTCGGCCTTGGCCTCGGCACCGCCGACCGACAGGGTCACACGGGCACAGGGCGTCTCGCCGGTCTCGGAATGGAAGGACGACGAGACGAGCCGGAAGTGCTCCTTCGGCTCGGAGCTCTCATCGCTCATCAGGGCCTGCAGGTCCTCGTCGAAGATCTCGTGCTTCTTGTCGGCGAGCTCCTTGAAACGGGCGAAGGCGTGGTTGAGTTGCTCTTCGGAGCTGATCTCGACCCCCAGCTCCTGAAGACGGGAGCGGAAGGCATTGCGGCCGGAATGCTTGCCCATCACCAGCTTGTTGGCGCCCCAGCCCACATCCTCGGCGCGCATGATCTCGTAGGTTTCGCGGTGCTTGAGCACACCATCCTGGTGAATGCCGGACTCGTGGGCGAAGGCATTGGCGCCGACGATCGCCTTGTTGGGCTGCACCGGAAAGCCGGTGATGCCGGACACCAGCTTCGACGCCGGCACGATGTGGGTGGTATCGATGCGGGTATCGCACTGGAAGATGTCCTTGCGCGTCCGCACGGCCATCACCACCTCTTCGAGGGAGGCATTGCCGGCCCGCTCGCCAAGGCCGTTGATGGTGCACTCAACCTGGCGCGCTCCGGCGCGCACGGCGGCCAGAGAGTTGGCCACGGCCAAGCCCAGGTCGTTGTGGCAGTGCACCGACCACACCACCTTGTCGGAATTGGGGACACGCTCGATCAGGCTGCGGATCGTCGCCGCAAACTGCTCGGGCACGTTGTAGCCCACGGTATCCGGCACGTTGATGGTGGTCGCGCCGGCCTTGATCACTGCCTCGAAGATCCGGCACAGGAAGTCCAGTTCCGAACGCCCCGCGTCCTCGGCGGAAAACTCGATGTCGCTGGTGTACTCGCGGGCCCAGCCGATCGCCTTCACTGCCTGCTCGACCACCTCGTCGGGCGTCATGCGCAGCTTCTTCTCCATGTGGATCGGGCTGGTCGCGATGAAGGTGTGGATGCGGCCGGACGCGGCCGGGCGAATCGCCTCGCCGGCCCTGCGGATGTCGTTCTCGTTGGCCCGGGCCAGCGAACAGACGGTGGAATCCTTGATGGCTTCAGCAACCGCCTTGACGGCCTCGAAGTCGCCATTCGACGCGGCGGCGAAGCCGGCCTCGATCACATTGACCTTCATGCGCTCGAGCTGGCGGGCGATCCGCAGCTTTTCATCCCGGGTCATCGATGCGCCGGGACTTTGTTCACCGTCGCGCAAGGTGGTATCGAAAATGATGAGCTGGTCGTTCATGATGGGCTCCCGCCGGATTCCTTGTTATTGGATGTCAGCGCCGATCCGGCGTTCAATGCCGGAAGCGCAGGATGTCAGAGAGGATCTGCGTGGGTTCCGGAGCAAGCCCCGCAACCCACGGGAAAGATTTTGACTATAAATCAGTCTTTTCGGATGCGGCAACCGCCCCGCTTCGGCGCCCCTTGAGCCAACCCCAGGCACCCAGCACGTAGCCGGATACCGCGTAGCACAGGAACAGCCCGAACAGCACGCCCGGCGGATAGCTGGAGACCAGCAGGAAGCCGAGCACGAAGGCGATGATGACGATGAAGGGCACGCTGCGGCGCAGGTTGATCTCCTTGCCGCTGTAGAAGAGCACATTGCTCACCATCGACACGCCCGCGAAGATGGTCAGGGCGCAGCCATACCAGCGCACATCCGGGCCGGCAATGCCGTTGTCGATCATCACCCACACCAGGCCGGCCACCAGCGCAGCAGCAGCCGGGCTCGGCAAGCCCTGGAAGTAGCGCTTGTCGATGACGTCGATGTTGGTGTTGAAACGGGCCAGCCGCAGGGCGGCACCGGCACAGTAGATGAACGCGGCCATCCAGCCGAGCTTGCCCATTCCCTTGAGGGCCCACTCGTACATGATGAGCGCCGGCGCTGCGCCGAACGACACCATGTCGGACAGGGAATCGTACTCGGCACCGAAGGCGCTCTGGGTACGGGTCAGGCGCGCCACGCGCCCGTCCAGCCCGTCGAGCACCATGGCGATGAAGATGGCCACCGCCGCCTGCTCGAACAAGCCGTTCATGGCCTGCACGATGGCATAGAAGCCCGCAAAGAGGGCTGCCGTGGTGAAGAGATTGGGGAGGATGTAGATCCCCCTGCGGCGCCGTTCCGGATTGAGCAGGGGTTTGCGTGAATGCTGATCGGCCATGGAGGGGACGATGGAAGGAATCGGCTTGGATTGTAACGCAGGACGCCGGGGCGGTCCCGAAAACGACAAGGGGGACTGTCGTCCCCCTGTCGCATTCAAGCCTGCGGCGATCAGTTCTTGGACTGGTCGACCAGCTTGTTGGCCTTGATCCACGGCATCATGTCACGCAGCTGGCCACCGACCACTTCGATCGGGTGAGCGGCGTTCAGACGACGACGGGCGGTCATGGACGGGTAGTTGGTCTTGCCTTCCTGGATGAACATCTTGGCGTATTCGCCAGTCTGGATGCGCTTCAGGGCATTGCGCATGGCAACACGGGACTGCTCGTTGATGACTTCGGTGCCGGTCACGTACTCGCCATACTCCGCGTTGTTGGAGATGGAGTAGTTCATGTTGGCGATGCCGCCTTCGTACATCAGGTCGACGATCAGCTTCAGCTCGTGCAGACACTCGAAGTAGGCCATTTCCGGAGCGTAGCCGGCTTCGGTCAGGGTCTCGAAGCCCATCTTGACCAGCTCGACGGCGCCGCCGCACAGCACGGCCTGCTCGCCGAAGAGGTCGGTCTCGGTCTCTTCGCGGAAGTTGGTCTCGATCACGCCACCCTTGGTGCCGCCGTTGGCAGCAGCGTAGGACAGGGCGATGTCACGGGCCTTGCCGGACTTGTCCTGATACACGGCGATCAGGGTCGGCACGCCGCCGCCCTTGAGGTACTCGGAGCGCACGGTGTGGCCGGGGCCCTTGGGGGCGACCATGATCACGTCCAGGTCGGCGCGCGGCACGATCTGGTTGTAATGCACGTTGAAACCGTGGGCGAAGGCCAGGGTGGCGCCTTGCTTGATGTTCGGAGCGATGTCGTTCTTGTAGACGTCCGGCTGGGACTCGTCCGGCAGCAGGATCATGACCACATCGGCGGCCTTGACGGCTTCGGCCACTTCCTGAACGTTATGGCCGGCATTGACGGCCTTGTTCCAGGAGGCGCCATCCTTGCGCAGACCGACGATCACATTGACGCCGGACTCCTTCAGGTTCTGGGCGTGAGCATGGCCCTGGGAACCGTAACCAACGATCGTCACCTGCTTGCCCTTGATCAGGGAGAGGTCCGCATCCTTATCGTAAAAAACCTTCATTTCATGCCTTTCTGATGCAAAGAGTCGCAAATCGCGGGAGGGCACCAGCCGCCGGCCGGCACCATCCCCGCATTACACTTTCAATACCCGATCACCTCGGCCGACGCCGCAGATACCGGAGCGCACGGTTTCGAGAATCAGCCCGGCGTCGATGGCGCCCACGAAGGAATCGAGCTTGGCCTGGTTGCCGGTCAACTCGATGACGTAACTGGTGTCAGTCACATCGATGATGCGCCCGCGGAAGATGTCCGCCATGCGCTTCATTTCTTCACGATCCTTGCCGGTTGCGCGCACCTTCACGAGCATCAGCTCGCGTTCGATGTGGGCGGACTCGGATAGATCCACCACTTTGACCACTTCCACCAGCTTGTTCAACTGCTTGGTGATCTGCTCGACGACGTCATCGGAACCGCTGGTCACGATGGTCATGCGGGACAGGGAGGCATCCTCGGTCGGCGCCACCGTCAGGGATTCGATGTTGTAGCCACGGGCCGAGAAAAGCCCCGAGACGCGCGACAGTGCGCCGGCTTCGTTCTCGATCAGGAGGGAGATGACGTGTCTCATAATTGTCTTGTTCTGGATGGCCAACAGCCCACGCAGCCAGTGGGCATCAAGCGCCGTGGAGGGGTCGGAAGTCCGCTGGATCGCCCCCACGGCAAGCACCTTCGATTCAGAGGTCCTCGGCCGACAGGATCATGTCTGTCAGGCCCTTGCCACCCTGCACCATCGGATAGACGTTCTCGGTGGCATCCACCTGGAAGTCGAGGAAGACCAGATCGTTCTTCTGCTTGAAGGCCTCGCGCAGCGCACCCTCCACATCACCCGGCTTGTCCACGCGCAGGCCCACATGCCCGTAGGCTGCGGCGAGCTTCGGGAAGTCGGGCAGCGCGTCCATATAGGACTCGGAGTAGCGGTTGCCGTGGAACAGCTCCTGCCACTGCCGCACCATGCCCAGGTAGCCGTTGTTCAGAAGGATGACCTTGATGGGCAGACGGAACTGCTTGCAGGTGGACAGCTCCTGGATGTTCATCTGGATGGAGCCTTCGCCGGTGACACAGGCCACCGGGGAACCGGGGTGGGCAAGCTGCACGCCCATCGCAGCCGGCAGGCCGAAGCCCATGGTGCCAAGGCCGCCGGAATTCACCCAGCGACGCGGCTTGTCGAACTTGTAGTATTGGGCCGCCCACATCTGGTGCTGCCCCACGTCGGAGGTCACGAAGGCTTCACCCGCGGTGACTTCCCACAGTTTCTGGATCACATACTGGGGCTTGATCAGGCCCTCGCCCTGCGTGAACTTGAGGCAGTCGCGGCGACGCCATTCATCGATCTGCTTCCACCACGAGGCCAGGGATTCCTGATGCGGCCGCTCGGAGGTGGCTTCGAGCTGGGCGAGCAACTCGCCAAGCACCTCACCCACATCACCGACGATGGGCACATCCACCTTCACGCGCTTGGAGATGGACGAGGGATCGATGTCGATGTGGATGATCTTGCGCGGCTCAGACGCGAAATGGTCCGGGCTGCCGATCACGCGATCGTCGAAACGGGCGCCCACGGCGAGCAGCACGTCGCAGTAGTGCATGCCCATGTTGGCCTCGTAGTTGCCGTGCATGCCCAGCATGCCGACGAACTGCGGATCGGTGGCCGGATAGCCGCCGAGACCCATGAGCGTATTGGTACAGGGGAAACCGAGCTTGCGTGCGAGGGCGGTCAGCTTGTCGGCCGCGTCGCCCAGCACCACCCCGCCGCCGGTGTAGATCATCGGCCGCCGGGCTTCGAGGAGCAGCTGCAGGGCCTTCTTGATCTGTCCCTGGTGCCCCTTGACCACGGGGCTGTAGGAACGGATCGAGACCGTCTGCGGGTACTCGAACTCGCACTTCTGGGCGGTGATGTCCTTGGGGATGTCCACCAGCACAGGGCCGGGACGACCCGTCTTAGCCAGATAGAAGGCCTTCTTGATGGTCGGCGCGATGTCACGCACGTCGCGCACCAGGAAGTTGTGCTTCACACAGGGGCGGGTGATGCCCACGGTGTCCACTTCCTGGAAGGCGTCCTGACCGATCGCAGCCGACGGCACCTGACCGGAAATGACCACCATCGGGATCGAGTCGCAGAAGGCGGTGGCGATGCCGGTCACCGCATTGGTCGCGCCGGGACCGGAGGTCACCAGGGCAACACCCACCTTTTCGGTGGAACGGGCATAGCCGTCAGCGGCATGGATAGCCGCCTGCTCGTGACGCACGAGCACATGGCGAACCTTGTCCTGCTTGAAGAGCTCGTCGTAGATATACAGGACAGCTCCACCAGGATAGCCGAACAGATAATCGACCTTTTCTTCCTGGAGGCACCTGATTACAATTTCCGCACCGGTCATGACCATCACTGCACCCGAAGCTCTATCGGCGATGTAAAACGTTGAACCATACCGCCGCACCGCGGATTGGTCAAGGCAGCCGTTTGGCTGCCCCGCATTCAACTCGCTCCGGCGGCCACGCCTTCCCAGGCCACAAAACACGGACAACACACCGGGCCAGGTAGCTCCGGACCACAAAGGATTTACCCCTGTCATCCCGCCTAGAACTATCGGACTTCCTTGCCAGCATTGAAAGGCGGGCCTTCAAGCAGGCCCTCTTTGCGGTCCGCAACGAAGAGTCCGCGCTGGATATCGTTCAGGACGCGATGATGAAGCTCGCGGAAAAGTACGGGGACAAGCCACCGGAAGAGTTCCCCATGCTCTTCCAGCGCATCCTGCAGAACACCATCCGCGACCACTATCGCCGACAGAAGGTCCGCAGCATGTGGACCACGCTGCTGTCCGCCTTTTCCGGACCTGAAGAAGACGAGCACGACCCGCTCGACACCCTTGAATCCGCCGACAGCGACTTCAAGAGCGAATCACCTCAGGCACAACTGGAACAAAGGCAGACCATCGTTGCCATAGAAAGGGAAATTGAAAAGCTTCCTCCACGTCAACGCGAAGCCTTCCTGATGCGTTATTGGGAAGAAATGGATATCGCTGAAACGGCAGCAGCAATGGGTTGCTCCGAGGGCAGTGTCAAGACGCACTGTTCCCGGGCCACGCACACCCTTGCTGCCGCACTCGCTGCAAAGGGCATCAAACCATGAACGAACGGGAACTCCAGCTCAGGATCCGGCAGCATCTGAATGTGTCTGCCCGGGACATCTCCCTGCCGATGGCCAACCGTCTGGCTGACGCGCGGCAAAAGGCCCTGTCACGACAAAAGGTCCGTGTCGGCAAGTTCAGCCTTGCCGGCCTGGGCCGAAGTGTTGCCGACCACATCCTGCCCGACGGCCGGACAGCCGTCGCCATGGTGGCCGTCCTCCTGCTGGCCCTGGCGAGCGGCTTCCTGGGCGAGCTGCAGCATGTGGCCGACCTCGAGGAAGTGGACAGCGCACTGCTCGCCGACGACCTTCCCATCGACGCCTACCTTGATCGTGGATTCGACGCATGGGTTCAAAACGAATCGCCCGACTGATCGCTGCGATTGCCATCGTGGCCTCGGCCCAGGCCGGGGCCACCCCGCCGCTCACGGTACCTGCCTGGAAGGACCTCTCGCCTGACCAGCAGCGCACCCTGGCCCCTCTGGCCAAGGAGTGGAAGGACCTTCCGGACGAACGCAAGCGCAAGTGGGCAGGCATTGCCGAGCGCTTCCCCGGCTACACGCCGGAGGAGCAGTCGCGCCTGCAGCGGCGCATGGAAACCTGGTTTGCCCTGACCCCCGAGGAACGCGCCACGGCCCGCGACCAGTACCGCAACCTTCAACGCATCCCCGCCGAGAAGCGCGAAGTCCTGCGCGAAAAATGGAACACCTACCAGGAGCTACCCAGCGAGGAGAAGTCGCGCTTCAAGGAAGCGGCGAGCAAGCCTGCGGCCAAGGCAGCGGTCCCCAAGACGGGCGCAGCCCCCCTCAAGCCGCTCAGCGCGCCCCTGCCACCCCGGGTCGTGGTGCCCAAGAAGCCCGCACCGCCTCCTCCGGCTGAGCCTGTCACCACCCAGGAATCCGCCCCCCCGCCGGCAGCGCCCCTCCCCATTGCACAGCCCGTGCTGGAGCCCCCAGTCGGCGCCAGCACCGCCGTCGTCTCCGGCAAACCCTGAGCACCGCCACGGCCTCCCCGCCCCGGGGAGCTGCCGGTCGCGGATGCCCCCAACCGCCGCCCTGTCCTTCCATGCCCCAGACCTCTCCCCCCTCGTCGTCGGCGACGCCGCGACAGCTCGCCGAACTTGCCGGACTGCGCCGCCGCCTGGCCAGCATGCTTTACGAGACGCTGCTCCTGCTCGGCGTGCTTGCCCTGACCTTCATGGTTCCACTGCTGATCCTCGGCATCGGCACGGGCTACACGCCGCCCGGGGCGCTGCTGTGGGTCCATGTATTCGTGGTATTGGGAATGTATTTCCTGTGGTACTGGCGCAAGGGCGGCCAGACCCTGGCCATGCAGACCTGGAAACTGCGCATCGTGGATACGGAGGGCAACACGGTGAGCCTGGGGCGCGGCTGGCTCCGCTATGCCCTGGCCTGGCCTTCAGTGCTTTTCCTTGGCGTCGGCCTGCTGTGGGCCCTGATCGACCGCGACCGGCAATTCCTGCATGACCGCCTCACTGGCACCCGAATCGTGCTGCTCTCGGGACCAGCCGCCGCCTGAAATGCGGCGCGGGGGCACCCCAGCGCCCAAGCCCCTCAGCGCCGCTCCACCCACCACATCATGAACATGGCCGCCAGCAGGAAGGCGATGCTGGGTGTGAGCGCTGCAACGGCAGGCACCCAGCCGTTGATCACGCCGAGGTTGGAGAACAGGCCGTTCAGCAGGTGGAAGCCCACCCCGATCATGATGCCCGAGAAGACCTTCAGGCTGACCCCGCCCATCCGCGTCTGCATGTAGCCGAAAGGCAGGGCCAGGCCCATCATCACCAGAGACGCAAAGGGATAGGCCAGCTTCTTCCACAGGGCGATTTCGTAGCGTGTGGTTCGCTGGCGGTTCTCGTCCAGGTGACGGATGTACGAATACAGGGTCGACACCGACATCCGCTCCGGCACCACCATCAGCACCGACAGCACATCCGGCGTCAGCTCCGAATGCCAGATCAGCTCCTCGATCTTCAGCACCTCGGTCCTGTCACCATGAAAGACGGTCTTGCCGACACCCTTCAGGCGCCAGCCCGCGGCCTTGTCATAAGAGCCGGACTCGGCCTCACTGATGGACAGCAGCATGGCCTTGTCGTCGAACTCATAGATGCGGACCCCCTGCAGGCTCGTATCCGGCAGCACGCTGCGGACGTTCACGAACAGGCTGCCGTCACGCACCCACAGCCCCGTCTTCAACTCCTGGGACACCATCGAGCGGGTCGCCGCCAACCGCCACTGCTGCGCAGCCCGCTCCGCCGGCGGCGCCAGATACTCGCCAAAGACGAAGGTCAATGCCACGAAGACCAACCCGACCGACAGCAGCCCCAACAGGAAACGCCGGGTGGACAGGCCCGAAGCCCGCAGCACGGTGATCTCGGAATGCCGCGCCAGGGTGGTCAGGGCGTAAAGGGTACCGATCAGCACGGCGATCGGCAGGAGTTCGTAGACGCGCCCCGGCATGATCATCAGCACATAGACGGCGGCATGATGCAACGCGTAACCGTTCTTGCCGACCTCATCGAGCTCGTTCACCAGATCGAAAAAGGCGAACAGGCCAAGGAAGGCCAGCAGCACGAGAGCGACAGCCGCGTAGATCTCGCGGCTGATGTAACGGATATAGACGGGAATCATCAGTTTCTGCGCCAGCGGGCAAATACACTCAGACGCCGGTAGAACAGCAGCGCCAGCACGACGAGCATGACCACATGGGGGACGATCAGGCCCACCTCGAAACGCAGGCGCCCCTGCCCGACCCATGCCTGGCAGACGCTGATCGCATTGCTGTAGATGAGATAGACCAGGATGGCCAGGATCAGGTTGTTGGTGCGCCCTGCCCGGGGATTGACGAAGGACAGGGGGATCGCCAGCAAGGCCAGCATCACTGCCAGGAGGGGTGTGCTGATCCGGGCCAGCAGCTCGGCCTGGTTACGCTGATCAGGGTTCTTGAGCAAGGCCGGCAAGGCCAGGGTCTTGGGCTGGCGGGGGCCATCCACGGCCTCCTTCGACTCCATGAGGATCTGGTAGCGCGCGAACTCCATCACCCGATAACTCGGCGTGCCCGGGGTCCCTTCGTAGCGGCGCCCGTTTTCGAGCACCACGAAGCGGTTGCCGCTGGCATCCACCTCCATGTGCCCCTCAGCCGCCACCATCACCCCCAGGCGGCCATGCTGCATGCTGCTCGCGAACACATTGCGGACCCGGCCCGCATCGCCCGACAGGGCTTCGACGAAGAACACCCGCTCGCCGCCCGAGGACTCGCGGAACAGACCGGGCGCCACACGGGTCACGTCATCGCGATTGTTCAGCTGCTCCTTGTACTCCACACTCTTCTTCTGCGCCCACGGCGCGCCGAACAGCGACAGGGCGGCGATCACCAGCACCACGGGCAGGACGAAACGCAGCACCGGCCGCACCCAGGCGGTGAGGGGCAGGCCGCTGGAGAACCACACCACCATCTCCGAATCCCGGTAGGAGCGGGACAGGGACATCAGCACGGCGATGAACACCGTCAGGGACAGCACCACCGGCATCTGGGCCACGGCGCCGAAGCCGATCAGGGCCAGCACGGCATCGGCCGGCACGCGGCCGCCGGCCGCCTGGCCGAGCAGGCGGATCAGCACGGTGGAGATGAGAATGGCGAACAACGCCACAAAGACCGCCACGGCGTTCTGCGTGAATTCGCGCTGGGCAGCTCGGAGAAAGATCATGCGGGGGCAGTATTGGCGCCAGCAAAGGCCGTTTTGACGTCTGCCGGGGTGGCGGCCATAATGTGCCGCGATATCCCCAATTGACGCGTGTTTCCAAGGAGAAGCGGGTGGAATTTACCATAAAGGCCGGAGCCCCGGAAAAACTCAAGAACGGCTGCGTGGTAGCGGGCGTGTTCAGCGGCGCCGAGCTGTCGGCGAGCGCACGGGCCCTCGACAAGGCCTCTGACGGTGCCATCTCGGCCATCCTGGCGCGCGGAGACCTGGACGACAAGGCCGGCGCCACCCTGATGCTGCATGCCCTCCCCGGCCTGGCCACGCCCCGCGTGCTGCTGGTCAGCCTGGGCAAGAGCGACGCCCTGTCGGACAAATCCTACCGCGACGCCGTCGCCGCCGCCGCGCGGCAGCTGGCTGCCTCACCGGCCGAAGACGCCGCCTTCTGCCTGGCCGAAGCCGAAGTGCCGGGCCGTGACCTGGCCTGGCGCCTGGCCCAGGCCACCCAGATCCTCCTCGACAGCACCTACCGCTGCGACGAGCTCAAGTCCAAACGCGACGAATCCCGCAAGGGCGCCCGCCAGATCGTCTTCGCCACCCGCGCCAAGATCGACGACACGCTCAAGGCCGCCCTGCTCGAAGGCCAGGCTATCGCCGAAGGCATGGCCCTGGCCAAGACCCTCGGCAACCTGCCTGGCAATGTATGCACCCCGGGCTACCTGGCCACCACCGCCAAGAAGCTCGCCAAGGACCACAAGATCAAGGTCGAGGTGCTCGAGCGCGCCGACATGGAGAAGCTCGGCATGGGCTCCCTGCTGTCGGTGGCACGCGGCTCCCACGAGCCTCCCAAGTTCATCATCCTCAACTACAAGGGTGGCAAGGCCAAGGACAAGCCCGTGGTGCTGGTCGGCAAGGGCATCACTTTCGACACCGGCGGCATCTCCCTGAAGCCCGGCGAGGGCATGGACGAGATGAAGTACGACATGTGTGGCGCCGCCAGCGTGCTCGGTACCTTCAAGGCCATCGCCCGCATGGCGCTGCCGATCAACGTGGTCGGCCTGATCCCGACCACCGAGAACATGCCCGGCGGCTCGGCGATCAAGCCGGGCGACATCGTCACCTCGATGTCCGGCCAGACCATCGAGATCCTCAACACCGACGCCGAGGGCCGCCTGATCCTGTGCGACGCCCTCACCTACGCCGAGCGCTTCGAACCGGCCGCGGTGATCGACATCGCCACCCTCACCGGCGCCTGCATCATCGCCCTGGGCAACCTGACCTCCGGCCTGATGGCCAACGACGACCAACTCGCCGCCGAGCTGCTCGCCTCGGGCCAGGCCGCCGGCGACAAGGCCTGGCAGCTGCCCCTGTGGGACGAATACCAGGACATGCTCAAGAGCAACTTCGCCGACATCCCCAACATCGGCAGCAAGGGCGCCGGCACCATCACCGCCGCCTGCTTCCTGGCCCGCTTCACCAAGGCCTACAAGTGGGC
>CALBTT010000003.1 GCA_937967645.1 uncultured Zoogloea sp. | reverse complement strand
CACCGAGATCTACACTCTTTCCCTACACGACGCTCTTCCGATCTCTGCAGGGCATCCAGCACCGGGTCGCCAAAGGCCTTCCACCAGGTATCCGAGGCCAGGGGCGCATCCGGCGCCGCCGGCTTCCAGTCACCCGCCTCCTTGAAGGCAGCCGGAGTGTCCACCGCCGGCCGCACGTAGTCGGGGCCGACGCTGCAGCCTGCAAGGCTCAGGGCACAGAGGAAAGCGATAACGGTAGGGCGAGCTGTGGGACGAGCTGTGGGGGCGGCTTCAGCCGCCCATCGGACGTTGATCAACGTACTTTCCCCATTCAACGCGCCGCGGGCGGCTGAAGCCGCCCCTACAAAGGCCCCTGCAAAGGCTCCTACAGGTTTGTGGATGGTCTGGTCAGGCATGGGCAGGCAGGCTCCGCTTGCGGCGCAGCCGGTCGAGCAGCACGAAGACGACCGGCGTGGTGTAGAGGGTGAGGATCTGGCTGAGGATCAGGCCACCGACGATGGCGATGCCCAGAGGTTGGCGCAGTTCGGCGCCGTCGCCGGTGCCGATGGCCAGCGGAATGGCGCCGAACAGGGCCGCCAGGGTGGTCATCAGGATCGGCCGGAAGCGCAGCAGGCCGGCATGATGGATGGCATCGCGGGCGCTTTCGCCATGGTGGCGCATGCGCTCGATGGCCACGTCGATCATCATGATGGCGTTCTTCTTGACGATGCCGATCAACAGGATCACCCCGATCATGGCGATCAGGCCGAACTCGGTGTCCTTTGCCATCAGGGCCAGCAAGGCCCCCACCCCGGCCGACGGCAGCGTGGACAGGATGGTGATGGGGTGAATCAGGCTCTCGTAGAGCATGCCCAGCACGATGTAGATGGTGATGATGGCGGCGAGGATCAGGATCGGCTGGGAGCTCATGGACTTCTGGAAGGCTCCCGCCGAGCCCTCGAAGCTGGTGCGGATGCCCACCGGCACACCGATGCCGGCCAAGGCCTGGTTGATCGCCACGGTAGCCTCGCCGATCGAACGCCCCTCGGGCAGCGCAAAGCTGATGGTGGACGCCGCCGCACCACCCTGGTGGCTCACCGACAGAGGGGCCAGCGTGGTCTCGAAACGGGCCAACGCAGACAGCGGCACCTGGGCCCCGCCGGGGCTGACCAGATTCAGGCGCGACAGGGACTCGGGCCCCTGCAGGTATTCCGGGGCGGCCTCTAGCACCACCCGGTACTGGTTGAGGGGGTTGTAGATGGTGGACACCTGACGCTGGCCGTAGGCGTTGTTGAGGGCCGTAGTGGCCGCCCGCATGGTGATGCCGTGGCGGGCCAGGGCGTCCCGGTCGAACACCAGGGTGGTCTGGGGGCCGGAGTCCTGCTGGTCAGTGCTCACGTCGGTGATCTCGTCCAGCCGACTCATCGCGTTGCGGATGCGCGGCTCCCACAGGCGCAGCTCGTCGAGGCTGTCGGACTGCAAGGTGAATTGGTAGGCCGAGTTGCTGGAGCGCCCGCCGATCCGGATGTCCTGCACGGCGCTCAGGTAGAGGCTCGCCCCCGGCACCCGGGCCAGCTTCTTGCGCAGGCGCCCGACCACCGCCTCGGCGGATTCCTGGCGCTCGGCGATGGGCTTGAGGGTCACGAACATCGACCCGTAGTTGCGCTGGGAGCCACCGGTGAAACCCGTCACCGTGGCCACCGCGGGGTCGGCCCCGACGATGGCCAGGAAGGTGTCCATCTTCTCCTTCATGGCCTGAAAGGAGATGGCCTGGTCCGCCTCGACGAAGCCGCGCAGACGGCCGGTGTCCTGCTGCGGGAAGAAGCCCTTGGGGATGATCTGGTAGAGATGCACGTTGAGCCCCACCGTGGCCAGCAGCACCAGCATGACGATCCAGCGGTGATCCAGGGCCCAGCCCAGGCTGCGCCGATAGCCGCCGGCCAGGGCTTCGAGGGCCCGCCCCACCGCCCGGTCGAGGCGCCCGCGCTCGCCCTCCGGCGGGCGCGGGCGGAGCAGGCGGGCGCACATCATCGGAGTGGTGGTAAGCGACACCACCATCGACACGAGGATGGCCGCCGACAGCACCACCGCGAACTCCCGGAAGAGCCGCCCGACGATGCCGCCCATGGCCAGGATGGGGATGAACACGGCGATCAGCGACAGGCTCATCGACAGCACCGTGAAGCCGATCTCCCGCGCTCCGCGCAGGGCTGCCTGGCGGGGCGGCATGCCCTCGTCCACATGGCGGGAGATGTTCTCCAGCACCACGATGGCATCGTCCACCACGAAGCCGGTGGCGATGGTGAGCGCCATCAGGGACAGGTTGTCCAGGCTGAAGCCGGCCAGATACATGATGGAGAAGGTGCCCACCAGCGACACCGGCACCACCACGCTGGGGATGACGGTGGCCCGCCAGTTGCGCAGAAACAGGAAAACCACCATCACCACCAGGGCCACCGAGATGACCAGGGTGCGCTCCACCTCGCGCAGGGAGCCGCGGATGGTCGGCGTGCGGTCCATCACCACGTCCAGGTCGATGGCCGCCGGCACGCTGGCCCGCAGGTGGGGCAGCAGTGCGGTGACCCGGTCCACCGTCTCGATGATGTTGGCCCCGGGCTGGCGGTTGACCATCAGCAGCACACCCGGGCGGCCATTGGCGTAGCCGTAGTTGCGGTCGTTCTCGACCCCGTCGCGGACCCGCGCCACGTCACCCAGGCGCACCGCCGAGCCGTTCTTCCAGGAGATGATCATCGGCCGGTATTCGGCCGCCGTGCGGGCCTGGTCGTTGGCCCCCACCTGCCAGGCCTGCTCGCCGTCCTCGAGCACGCCCTTGGGACGGTTCACATTGGCGCCGACCAGGGCCGTGCGCACGTCGTCCAGGTTGAGCCCGGCGGCGGCCAGGCGCGCCGGGTCGGCCTCGACCCGCACTGCCGGCAGCGAGGCGCCGCCGATGGACACCTGCCCCACCCCGTCCACCTGGGCCAGGCGCTGGGCCAGCACGGTGGAGGCCGCGTCGTAGAGCTGGCCCTGGGTGAGGGTCGCCGAGGTAAGCGCCAGGATGATGATGGGCGTCTCGGCCGGATTCACCTTCCGGTAGGTGGGGTTGTTGGGCAGGCTGGTCGGCAGCTGCCCGCGGGCGGCGTTGATGGCCGCCTGCACCTCGCGGGCGGCGCTGTCGATGTTCTTCGAGAGCTCGAACTGCAGGGTGACCCGGGTGGTGCCGAGGGACGAGTTGGAGGTCATCTCGGTGACCCCGGCGATCTGGCCGAGGATCCGCTCCAGCGGACCGGCCACCGTGGCGGCCATGGTTTCCGGGCTGGCGCCGGGCAGGTTGGCCGACACCGAGATGGTCGGGTAATCCACCTGGGGCAGCGGCGACACGGGCAGCAGGCGGAAGGCGATCGCCCCCGCCAGGGCCACCGCCAGAGTCAGCAGGGTGGTGGCCACCGGCCGGAAGATGAACAGGCGGGAGAGGTTCATGCCGGCATCCCGTGCCCCGGGGCAACCGCTCCCGGCCTCCCTGTAGGGGCGGCTTCAGCCGCCCGCAGGTGCCTGGCCGGAGTTCGTGGGCGGCTGAAGCCGCCCCTACAGCCGCCCCTACAGCGGGCCCTAAAGGTGGAACCCTCCAATACCCTCATGCCGCCCTCCGCGCCAGGCGGTCGAAGGCCAGATAGATCACCGGGGTGGTGAACAGGGTCAGCACCTGGCTCACCAGCAGCCCGCCCACCATCGTGATGCCCAGGGGCTGGCGCAGTTCGGAGCCGACGCCGGTGCCCAGCATCAGGGGCAGCGCGCCCAGCAAGGCCGCCAGGGTGGTCATCAGGATGGGCCGGAAGCGCAGCAAACAGGCCTGGAAGATCGCCTCCCGCGGGGTCATGCCCTGGTTGCGCTCGGCGTCGAGGGCGAAGTCGATCATCATGATGGCGTTCTTCTTGACGATGCCGATCAGCAGCACGATGCCGATGATGCCGACGATGCCCAGCTCGCTGCGCGCCAGCAGCAGGGCCAGCAAGGCCCCCACGCCGGCCGAAGGCAGGGTGGACAGGATGGTCACCGGGTGGATGTAGCTCTCGTAGAGCACGCCCAGCACGATGTACATGGTCACCACCGCTGCCAGGATCAGCAGCAGCGTGTTGGTCAGCGAGGCCTGGAAGGCCAGGGCCGCGCCGCGGAAGCTGGTCTCGATGCTGGCCGGCATGCCCAGATCCTTCTCCACTGCGCGGATCGCCTCCACAGCATCGCCCAGGGCCGCCCCCGGAGCCAGGTTGAAGGACACCGTCACCGCAGGGAACTGGCCGATGTGATTGACCGCCAGGGTGGCGGGCCGCTCCACCACCCGCGCCACCGACGACACCGGTACCTGCACCCCACCCGTGCCGGGCACATAGAGGCTGGCGATGGCGCCCGGGCCTTTGCGGAACTCGGGCTGCACCTCCAGCACCACCCGGTACTGGGTGGCCTGGGTGAAGATGGTGGAGATCAGGCGCTGGCCATAGGCGTTGTAGAGGGCGTTGTCGATGGCCGCGGTGCTCACCCCGAGGCGCGCCGCGGCGGCCCGGTCGATCTCGACCCAGGCCTGGAGGCCCTTGTCCTGCAGGTCGCTGGCCACGTCGGCGAGCTGCGGCAGGGTCTTCAGGCTGTCCACCAGGCGCGGCACCCACTCGGCCAGGGCGGCACTGTCCGGTGACTGCAGGGAGAACTGGTACTGGGTGCGGCTGACCCGGTCCTCGATGGTCAGGTCCTGCACCGGCTGCATGTAGAGCGTGATGCCAGCCACTTTCCGCACCTCCGGCGCCAGCCTGCGGATCACCTCGCTGGCGCTGGCATCCCGCTCGGCCAGGGGCTTGAGGGTGATGTTCATGCGCCCGCTGTTGAGGGTGGCATTGGTGCCATCCACCCCGATGAAGGAGGACAGGCTGGCCACCGCCGGGTCCTTCAGCACCACCTCGGCAAGGGCCTGCTGGCGCTCCGCCATGGCCTGGAAGGAGATGGACTGGTCGGCCTCGGTGATGCCCTGGATGGCCCCCGTGTCCTGCACCGGGAAGAAGCCCTTGGGTACCGCCACGTAAAGCAGCACGGTGAGGCCGAGGGTGGCCAGGGCCACCAGCAGGGTCAGGCCCTGGCGCTGGAGCACCCATTCCAGCATCACCCCGTAGCGGGCAATGACCCGCTCGAAGAACGCCCCCACCGCCCGGTTCAGCCGCCCCTGCTCGTGCTCGGGCACATGGCGCAGCAGGCGCGCGCACATCATCGGGGTGAGGGTCAAGGACACGAAGGCGGAGATCAGGATGGCGATCGCCAGGGTGATCGCGAACTCCCGGAACAGCCGCCCGACCACGTCGCCCATGAAGAGCAGCGGGATCAGCACGGCGATGAGGGAGAAGGTCAGCGAGATGATGGTGAAGCCGATCTGCTTCGCCCCCTTGAGGGCCGCCTGCATGGGGGATTCCCCCTCCTCCACGTAGCGGGCGATGTTCTCGATCATCACGATGGCGTCGTCCACCACGAAGCCGGTGGAGATGGTGAGGGCCATCAGAGTCAGGTTGTTGAGGCTGAAGCCGGCCAGGTACATGACGCCGAAGGTGCCCACCAGGGACAGGGGCACCGCCACGCTGGGGATGATGGTGGCCGGCACGCTGCGCAGGAACAGGAAGATCACCATCACCACCAGGGCCACCGCGAACATCAGTTCCACCTGCACGTCGTGCACCGAGGCGCGGATGGTGGTGGTGCGGTCGGACAGCACCCGAAGTTCCAGCGAGGCCGGCAGGCTGGCGGTCATCTGGGGCAGCAGCGCGGTGACCCGGTCGGCCACCTCGATCACATTCGCGCCGGGCTGGCGCTGCACGTTGATGATCACCGCCGAGGTCTGGTCGGCCCAGGCCGCCAGGCGGATGTTCTCGGCGTCGTCCTTGAGGGTGGCCACGTCGGACAGGCGAACGGGGTTGCCGTTCTTGTAGGCCACGATCAGCCCGCGGTACTCGTCGGCCGACTTGAGCTGGTCGTTGGCGTCCAGCGTGGACGCGCGCTGGGGACCATCGAAGCTGCCCTTGGCCTGGGTCACGTTGGCGTTGGCCACCGCCGTGCGGATGTCCTCCAGGCCCAGCCCGTAGGCCGCCGCCGCCGTCGGATTGACCTGCACCCGCACCGCCGGGCGGCGTCCGCCGGCGATGCTCACCAGGCCCACCCCCGGCACCTGGGAGATCTTCATGGCCAGGCGGCTCTCCACCAGATCGTGGATGCGCGTGATGGGCAGGCTGGGCGAGGTCACCGCCAGGGTCAGGATGGGCGCATCGGCCGGATTGACCTTGCTGTAGGTGGGCGGCGCCGGCAGATCGTTGGGCAACAGGCTGGAGGCCGCGTTGATGGCCGCCTGGACCTGCTGCTCGGCCACATCCAGGCCCATCGTCAGGGTGAAGCGCAAGGTGATCACCGAGGCACCGCCGGAGCTGCTGGACGACATCTCGTCCAAGCCCGGCATCTGCCCGAACTGGCGCTCCAGCGGCGCGGTGACCGCCGAGGTCATCACGTCCGGGCTGGCGCCGGGGTAGAGGGTCTTGACCTGGATGGTGGGGTAATCCACCTCGGGCAGGGCCGAGATGGGCAGCAGCCGGTAGGCGACGAAGCCCACCAGCAGGATGGCGACCATCAGCAGCGAGGTCGCCACCGGCCGCAGGATGAACAGACGGGACGGATTCATGGAAGCTGCCCGTCAGTGGGTAGGCCGGCCACCGGGGCCGCCGCGCTTCCTCTCCCGTCCCGGGGCATCCACCGCCTTCGCGTCGATGGGCTCCACCCGGGCCCCATCCTTGAGCTTGTCGAGACCGTCCACCACCACCTTGTCGCCGACGGCGAGGCCGTCCTCGACGGCGGCCTTACCGGCATCCACCGGGCCGAGCCGCACCGGCACCGCGCTGACCTTGCCCTCTTCACCCAGGCGGTACACGAAGCTGCCCTTGCTGCCCTGCTGCACCGCCGCCATCGGCACGGTGACCACATCGGTCAGGGTATCCAGCAACAGCCGCACATTGACGAACTGGTTCGGAAAGAGGCTGCCGTCCTTGTTGTCGAAGTCGGCCTTGAGCTTGACGGTGCCGGTGGCGGTGTCGATCTGCGCATCCACCGCCAGCAGCCGGCCCTCGGCCAGGCGGTTCTTCATCTCCCGGTCCCAGGCCTCGACCTTCAGGCCCTTGCCCTCGCGCAGACGCTTCCGGATGGCCGGGAGGCGCTCCTCGGGTACCGCGAAGACGGCGGTGATCGGCGTCATCTGGGCGATGGTGACCAGGCCGGCCGTGTCCGAGGCCTTGACCATGTTGCCCGGATCCACGGCGCGCAGGCCGACCCGACCGGAGATCGGTGCCTTGATGGTGGTGTAGGACAGCTGCAGCTCGGCGCTCTTCACCGCCGCCTCGTCCGCCTGCACCGTGCCCTGGTACTGCCGCACCAGGGCGTCCTGGGTATCAACCTGCTGCTTGGCGATGGAATCCTGGGCCAGCAGGCCCTTGTAGCGCTCCAGGTCGAGCCTGGCGTTCTTCAGCAGCGCCGCGTCCCGGGCCAGTTGGCCTCGGGCCTGTTCGAGGGCCGCCTTGAAGGGCTCGGGGTCGATGCGGGCGAGCAGATCGCCGGCCTTGACCGCCTGCCCTTCGGTGAAGCGCACCTCCAGCAGCGGGCCATCCACCCGGCTGCGCACCGTGACCAGGTTGCGCGGCACCACGTTGCCGAGGGCCGGCACGGTGACACGCACCTCGCCGGTCGCCAGGGTCTCCAGCGTCACCGGCACCGGGCGCTCGCCGCGCATGCCCGGGCCACCCCGCGGCCCGGCGGCTTCCTTGCCCGCGCCACCGTCGCCCGGCGCACCACCCCGATACGCGTAATAGCCGCCCCCGGCGGCGAGGGCCAGGCCCACGATCCAGGGCCACAGGCGATTACGTTTGGGAGCGGGAGACGCACTAACAGGAGACGGGCTGGACATGAATGACTTTCAGGAAAACTCCGGCTCGCCGGCCGGATCGGCAGGACACGAATGCTACACGATGGACCTTCGCGACTGCCTACTGACCCAGCCCCCCGAAAAACGATCCCCGCAGTGCAAAAAAAGACCTATGGAGCCTCTTCGCCGAACGGGCTCCCTATGAGACACTTTTTTTGACGTTTTAACCCTCCCGTCTTAAGGGATTTGCCTCATAGTCAGAGTGTGCCGCAGTGCACAGCCAATTGGAGAGTTACACCATGCCGCCTGTGCCGGCCTCATCGCAGCCCAGTTCCCAGGACCTGCTGTCCATCATCCGAGTACAAACCGAGATCGCACGCCTGGGGCTCGACCTCGACGCGGTGATGGCGCTGGCGGTGAAGGCCTGCATGGACCTCTCCGGCGCAGATGGTGCCGCAGTGGAGATCGCCGAGGGCCCTCTGATGGTCTACAAGGCTGCAACAGGCTCTGCGTCAGCCCAGGTTGGTCTGAGCGTCAATGCCGAACACAGCCTGTCGGGCCTGTGCGTGCAGACCGGCACCCCCCTGTGGTGCGACGACGCGGAGAGCGATCCGCGGGTGGACCTCGAAGCCTGTCGCCGGGTCGGCCTGCGCTCCATGGCCGTGGTGCCCCTGCGCCATGACACCGAGACTGTTGGCGTGCTCAAGGTCCTGTCCCTGCGGCCCGCCGCCTTCGGCAGCCGCCAGATCGAGATCCTCAAGCTGATGGCCGACCTGCTCGCCGCCTCCATGTACTTCGCTGCCCGCTGCGGAAAGGATGCCCTGTTCCACCGGGCCACCCACGACCTGCTCACCGGCCTGGCCAATCGTGCCCTGTTCATCGACCGGCTGCGCAACGCCCTGCTGCAGGCCGACCGGGAAGGCAACCAGACCGGCGTGCTGATGGTGGATATGGACGAGCTCAAGAAGATCAACGACCGCTACGGCCACCGCATCGGCGACATCGCCATCCGCGAGTTCGCCAGCCG
Organism: uncultured Zoogloea sp.; assembly: GCA_937967645.1. Classification (GTDB taxonomy): domain Bacteria; phylum Pseudomonadota; class Gammaproteobacteria; order Burkholderiales; family Rhodocyclaceae; genus Zoogloea. The sequence continues at coordinate 11,610 of CALBTT010000003.1, read as the reverse complement.
CCTGCAGGGTGGCGCGCGCCGCTCCGACACGGTGGCACGCCTGGGGGGCGACGAGTTCGGGATCGTCCTCAGCCCCACCGCCAGTTCAGATGGTCTGCGCGCCAGCACCGACCGGCTGATCCGTCGGGTCCAGGGGCCGTTGATGGTGGATGGTCGTCAGATCGACCTCGGCGCCAGCTTCGGCGCCGCGCTCTACCCCGATGACGCCACCGACATCGACAGCCTGCTCGAGAAGGCCGACCAGGCGATGTACGTCATCAAGCGCGAACGCAAGAGCCAGGCTTACCAGCAGGCCGATTGAGGCAGAGGACTTGTAGGGGCGGCTTCAGCCGCCCGCAGGGGTTGGATCAAAGTCCGTGGGCGGCTGAAGCCGCCCCTACATGGACCCTGGCCCTCGCCCTTGCCTTATGGTGCCAGCGCATCCAGCCCGTCACCGCCAGCACGGCAGGCACCAGACCCGCGAGACAGGCCAGCGGCCGGCCATAACCCGGCACGGCGGTCGCCTGCCTGATCGAACAGCACAGCTCCGGCCGCGACGACGCCGCAGCGCTGGCCTACTTCCACTCGGCCAGCGCGCGCTGAGGGGTAACCGGCCTCAACCAGCGACCGGTTTCACCTTTCCCGCCGCGAGCTTCGCGCGGCTGCGGGCTTCCTCCACGTCGGCTCCGTTGGCCACCGCCACGCCCATGCGGCGCTTGGTGAAGGCCTCCGGCTTGCCGAACAGGCGCAGGTCGGTGTCCGGCACGGCAAGGGCCTCGGCCACGCCCTCGAAGGCGATGCCGCTGGCTTCCATGCCCCCGTAGATCACCGCCGAGGCTCCCGGCGCGCGCAGGCGCACATCCACCGGCAGGCCGAGGATGGCCCGGGCGTGGAGCTCGAACTCGGAGAAGCGCTGGGAGCACAGGGTGACCAGACCGGTGTCGTGGGGGCGCGGGCTGACCTCGGAGAACCACACCTGGTCGCCCTTCACGAACAGCTCCACGCCGAACAGCCCGCGCCCGCCCAGGTTGGCGGTGACGGCACCGGCGATCTCCCGCGAGCGGGCCAGGGCTGCCGGGCTCATGGCCTGAGGCTGCCACGACTCCACGTAGTCGCCCGAAACCTGCACGTGGCCGATGGGGTCGCAGAAATAGGTCTGCACCGTGCCGCTGGCATCGCAGGCGCGCACGGTGAGCTGGGTGATCTCGTAGTCGAAATCGATGAAGCCCTCGACGATCACCTTCCCCTGATTGACCCGGCCGCCCGCCGCGGCGTAATCCCAGGCCGTCTGCAGGTCGGCCGGCCCCTTGAGCAGGGACTGGCCCTTGCCCGACGAAGACATCACCGGCTTGACGATGCACGGGTAGCCAATGGCCGGCTGACCGTCACTGCCTTCGATAGCAGCCCGCAGCTGCGCAAGGGATTCGGCAAAGCGGTAGGGCGAGGTAGGCAGGCCCAGTTCCTCGGCCGCCAGGCGGCGGATGCCCTCCCGGTTCATGGTGAGCTGGGCGGCCCGGGCGGTGGGTATCACCTCGGCCAGTCCCTCGGCTTCGAGCTGCACCAGCATGTCGGTAGCGATGGCCTCAATCTCGGGCACGATCAGGTGGGGCTTCTCCTGCTCCACCAAGGCGCGCAGCGCGGCGCCGTCGGTCATGGGGATCACATGCGCCCGGTGGGCCACCTGGTGGCCGGGGGCATTGGGGTAGCGATCCACGGCAATGGTCTCGACCCCCAGGCGCTGCAAGGCGATAAGGACTTCCTTGCCCAGCTCGCCGGAGCCAAGGAGCATCACGCGCAGGGCGCTGGGAGAGAGGGGGGTGCCAAGTTTCATGGGATCGCTCCGGGAGAGGGTGGGAGCGGGATTATACGGACCCTGCAGGGTCCGGCTATTCACGAACTCCGAGCGCGCCCGGCTGGCGGGGGATGGAACGGTGCGCGAAGCGATGAGTTCGCGCTTCGCCCTGGTCAAGCGCGAGGCGCTGGAGACCCAGTCGGGTGAATGCGCCGAAGGGGCTACGCGCTTACCTGCGGTACTCGCCGCCCGCCTGCGGCACGTGCGAACGCCGCGCCCAAGGCAAAAAGGGTTTACAACACCCTCTTAAGCCGCCCGAATGGGCGGGATCAAAATCCGCGGGCGGCTGAAGCCGCCCCTACCTGGACCCCGGCCCTTGCCCTTGCCTTCTGGCGCCAGCGCATCCAGCCGGTGACCAGCAACACGGCGGGCAACAGACCCGCGAGACAGGCCAGCACCCGGCCGGTCAGGCCGAAGGCCTCGCCGTTGTGCAGAGGGTGCATCCAGGCCATGAAACCATCGCCGGCGCTACCCGCCCGGGGCGCACGCACCTGCAGCACCGCAGCACTGGACGGGTCGATCCACACCTGGGCGCGGGGAAACCGCCGGCCCGGCTCTCCCGGCGTATGGAAGCGCACCGAGATCGGCCGGCCAGCCGCCCCCGGCGTCTCGATCCAGCGCAGCTCGCCGTCGGGAAACTCGCGGCGGGCGATGGCCACCGCCTCGTCCAGCGACAGAATGGGCGCCCCCTCCTCCACCAGCCCCCCCGGCGCGCGGTAGAAGGGCGTCAGCGGCGAGAAGGCTTCGACGCCGCCGCGGGCCAGCTCCGGCAGCCCCAGCACGCTGCCGGTGAAGGCCAGCACGATGAGCAGGAGCCCCCCATACACGCCCGACAGCGCATGCAGGTCATAGGTGGCCCTGACCACGCCCGGACGCAGCTGCGGTTTCAGCGCGGCCGCCAGGCGGGCCCGGCTCGGCCACCACAGCACCACCCCGCTGAGCAAGGACGCCAGCAGCACCAGCCCGGCATAGCCGACCACCTCCTTGCCGGTCTGCCCGAGCAGCATGCTGTAGTGCAGGTCATACAGCCAGGTGACGGCGTACTCGCCCCAGAAACGCTGGCTGGTCTCCTCGAGCGTGCCCGGGTCGAGGGTCAGCATCAACGGCGCAAAGCCTCGCCCGACGGTTTCCGGCGGGTTGTAGTAGCGCACCATGAGGGGACGCTGCGGCCCCAGCGGCATCTCGATGCGCCACGGTCCGGTCCGCTCGGGATGGAGCGCCCTCAGGCGGGCCAGCACGGCATCCGGCGACGGCGGCGCGGCAGCAGGCCGTGCCACCCGGATCGCCGGGTTGAGCAGGCCATCCAGCTCCGGGTAGAACACCAGCACGCTGCCGGTCAGCCCCAGCAGCGCGAACAGCAGTCCGGCCCCCAGCCCGAGCCAGAGGTGAACAGTCAGCCAGCGACGGCGGGCGGCTGCGCGCACGGCAGGTTCGACCCGCTCAGAACTTCACCGCCAGCGTGCCATACACGCTGCGCGGCGTGCCCGGCGCGTGCAGGCTCTGGGCACCATCCCACCACACGTACTCGCTGTAGCGGTCGAACAGGTTGCGCACCATCAGCTCCACGCTCAGCGCGGGGCTCACGCGGTAGGCGGCGGACAGGTTGACGTGGGTGTAGCCGCCGAACTTGCCGGTGGCGTTGGTGCGCTCCAGGTAGTAGCTGGTCTGACCGTTGAGCCAGGCCGACAGGCGCAGGGCCTCGCTGGCCTGGTAGTCGGAGCCGGCGGCATACAGCATCTGCGGCACATGGTCGATCTGCTTGCCCAGGCTGGCCGGCGAGGACGAATCCGCCTGCAGGATCTTCGAGCGCTGGATGGCGGTGGACGCCCACAGGCCGAGGCTCGCGGTGGGCCGCGCGTTGATCTGCAGATCGATCCCCTGGCGGCGGGTCTGGCCGATGTTCTCGGCGTCGTTGGCCGGGTCGTTGAGCTTGCGGCGGGCCTCGTTGGAGGCGGTCTGGCGCCACACCGCGACGCGGCCGTCGAGCCAGGCCAGGGGCCGGAACTTGAGGCCGGCCTCGAGGCCCTCGTTGATCGACGGGGCCAGACTGGCGCTCTGGTTCACCTTGTAGGACGCGGTACCCACGCCCACCTGGAAGCTGCGCCCCCAGTTGCCATACACCGACCACGCCTCGGACGGCGCATAGACCGCCGACAGCTTGGGCTGCTTGATGTTGCCGTAGTCGTTGACGTCGTAGGTCCGGCCGTTGAGCAGGTTGGTGTAGCTGCCGTCGATCCGGTCGACGCGGAAGGCCGGGGTCAGGGTCAGGCCCGGCAGGGGCTTCACCACCGCCTGCACGAAGGCGCCGGCGGTGTTGAAATCGAACTGCTGGTTGCGCGTCTGGCTCTGCCGCACCTGGGCCACGCTGGTGTAGCGCTGGCTGCGGTTGTCCTGGTGCTCGGCGTCCACCCCGGCCATCACCGCCAGGTCGCCGACCAGTGTCTTGCCGGCGCGCCAGGTCAGGGTGGTGGAGGCGCCGGTGTGGGTCTCGGCGACGATGCGCTCCTGCTGGGCCGCGCCCGCCGAGAACTTCACGAAGCGCCGGTCGTCCAGGTTGTTGAGGTATACCTGGCCCGTCCAGAACAGGCGCTCGCCGAACTCCGACTCCCCCTGCAGGGCAAACTGACTCACCTGGCGGCGGTCCTCGTCCGTAGCGTTGTGGGCCGGCGACTGGTCGGGGTTGGCCTTGACCTGGGTCTGGGTCAGGTAGCCGGCCTCCTCGGCGGTGGCCGTGTAGTGGCGGGCGATCAGGCCGAAACGGGAGGTGCCGCCCGCCGGGGTGATGAACCACTTGCCGGAGAAGCTGCCGCTCTCGGCATTGGCGTGGTCCCGGTAGCCATCGGTCCGGTTGAGGGACACCGCGTAGTTCTGGGCCAGCCCGTCCTTTTCGATACCGGCTGCGGCCTGCAGCTCACGGGTGGCGAAGCTGCCCACCGTGGCCCGCCCGAGCAGGTAATTGCCGCCACTCCGGGTGCTGATGTTGGCGTTGCCGGCAATGTTGTGCAGCCCGTAGCGCGGATCGTTGGTACCCCGCACCACCTCGATGGATTCGATGTCCAGGCGCGGCGCCAGGTCGATGTAGGGCATGTTGCCATCGTTGCTGTTGGACGGCACCCCGTCGATCAGCAGCTTGACGGCATTGATCTCCCCCTCGCCGTTGAAGGCCCGCAGGGAGAACTTGCCCGAGGTGGTGCCCTGGCCGAACTGGGTCAGCATCACCCCCGGCACCTGACCGAAGAGCTCCCAGTTGCCGCTCACGATCTGACTCTCGATGCGTTCGGTCGGCAGCACATCCACCGAGGTCAGCAGGCGCTTCGCCTCCAGCGGGCCGCCGGCCGTGCCGCTGACCAGCACCTGGCCGAGGGTCAGCACCGGGCTGTCGCCCGACGCGGCTTCGGCCGCCATGACGGCGGTGGCGGAGGACAAGCCGCCGGCAAGGGCCATGGCGAGCGCGAGGGGGATCGGTCGGAGGACTGACATCATTTTTCCTGGGGAGTCGGCAACGGGTGCGGACTCTAACAAGACCAGGCGGCGCGGAAACTTGATCCAGGCCAGAATCGGGCCCACTGCAACACCATGTCGCAGCCGCAGGGTGCCGCATGCGCGGTCACCCCGCAGTCACTCATGCAGCAGGCCGCCCCCTGACTACCCTGGCGATAAGGAGAGCAGGAACAAGCGGCTTGAATTACGATGGGCGATCTTCCGCCCACCCCGACTGACCCATGCCTGCGGACCCCTTGCCCGACCTCACCCGTACCGAATTCCTGGCCGCCGGTCAGACCCTGGAGAACGTCCGCCGGGACTTCCCCGAATGGCACCGGGGACGTCCCCGCTACCTCCTGTGGGCCATCGACGCCGACCTTCCGCCCATCCGCGCACAGGTGGCCCGGGCTGCCGATCACCTGCGGGACCTGCTGCTCCCGGACTACGTCCGCCAGCCCCACATCACCCTTGCCCTGTGCGGCTTCCCCACCGACGATCCGCAACAGGACGACGACTTCGGCCCCGCCGCGCTGCTGGCACAACTCAAGGCCCTGCGGGCGGCGCCTTGCTCCCCCTTCATGCTGCAGGTCGGGCAGCTGGCGAGCTTTTCCTCCGCACCCTTTCTGGCCGTCCAGGATCTCGAGGGCGGCCTGGGCGTGCTGCGCGAGGCCTTGTCGGCCACGACACATCCAACCGGCGGCCGCTACGTACCTCATGTCACGGTGGGCCTCTACCGGGGTTGTTATCCTACCTCGCAGGTGCAGGCCCGGCTGGATGCGCATGCGGCCCAACCCGTGCTGTGTCCGGTCGACCGGATCAGCCTGATGAGCTACGCCTCGGCCGAGATCGGCGGCACGCTGGCGCACCTGGCCGACTATGATCTGGCCAGCCGGGTTCTGGTGTGGCGTGACGAGCTGCGGCCCCTGCAGTTTGGATCGGGCACATCGGCGCATCCCCATGCACGTTCGCCCGAAGGCTCCATCCACTAGCCTGACGCAGCCCTTCATCCCGACACCCCCTCGATGCCCTTCCCACGCAGCCTGACCACCCCCCACCGCGCGATCCTCAGGATCGTGCTGGTGTATGCGCTGGCGGCCGGGGCCTGGATCGTCCTTTCGGACAAGCTGCTCTTCCTGGCGGGGCTCGAGTCCGACACGGCGCTGTTCAGCACCCTCAAGGGTCTGCTCTTCGTGGCGGTCACCTCACTGCTGTTGTACGGCATGCAGCGCCGGGCCTGGGCGCGCTATACCCGGGCGATCAACGAGCGCCTCGAGGCGCTGAACCTCCTCGAGACCGTCACCAACGCGTCCGACGACGCGATCTTCGCCAAGGACAGGCAGGGCCGTTACCTCGTCCTCAACCGGGCCGCCAGCCGCTTCATCGGCAAGCCTCCCGGCGAGGTCGTCGGCAAGGATGACCGGGCCCTCTTTCCGACGGAGCAGGCCGAGATGCTCCTTGCCATCAACGAACGGATCGTCGCGGGCAAGATCACCAGCACCCACGAGGAGACCATCGATACCAGCTTCGGCACCCGGACCTTCCTGGCCACCAAGGGCCCCCTCCTCGACGAGGACGGATCGGTGCTCGGTACCTTCGGCATTTCCAGGGACATCACGGAAAGCAAGCAGGTGCAGGACGAGCTGGCCCGCCACCGGGCCCGCCTGGAGAGTCTGGTCGAGCAGCGCACCGCCGAACTCGGCGCCGCCAAGGAGGCCGCCGAAGCCGCCAGCATCGCCAAGAGTGTCTTCCTGGCCAACATGTCCCACGAGATCCGGACGCCGCTCGGTGCCATCGCCGGCCTGACCCACCTGATCCGCCAGGCCGGCCTGCCCCCCGAGCAGCTCGACCGCCTCAACAAGCTCGAGATGGCCGGCAAGCACCTGCTCGGCGTCATCAACGCCATCCTCGACCTGTCCAAGATCGAGGCCGGCAAGTTCTTCATCGACACCGCCCCCGTACGCCCGGAGGCCCTGCTCGCCGACGTGGCCTCGATGATCCACGACCGGGCCCACGACAAGGGTCTCGGCCTGACCACCGCCTGCGATCCGATGCCGGACAACCTGCTCGGCGACCCCACGCGGATCCGCCAGGCCCTGCTGAATTTCGCGGTCAATGGCATCAAGTTCACCGACAGGGGCAAGGTGCACATCAACGCCCGGCTGATCGAGGAATCCGACCGTGATGCCCTGCTGCGCTTCGAGGTGAAGGACACCGGCATCGGCATCGCCCCGGCAGCCCTGGCCCGCCTGTTCAGCGCCTTCGAGCAGGCGGACAACAGCATCTCCCGCAAATACGGCGGCACCGGGCTCGGCCTGGCCCTGTCCCGCAAGCTGGCCCAGCTCATGGGCGGCGACGCCGGGGCCGACAGCCAGCCGGGCGTGGGCAGCACCTTCTGGCTGAGCGTGCGGCTGACCAAGTCGGAGCAGCCCCTGGGTCACGGCACACCGCCGCGCCCCGGGCAGGCGCTCCTGGAGCTGCAACGCAAGCACGCCGGACGCACCATCCTGCTGGTCGAGGACGAGCCGGTTAACCGGGAGATCGGCAAGCTGGTCATCGAAGATGCGGGGCTGGCCGTAGCGCTTGCCGAGGACGGTGTGGCCGCCCTTGAGCGGGTCCGGAACCAGCACTTCGACCTGATCCTGATGGACATGCAGATGCCGCGCATGGACGGCCTCGCCGCCACCCGGGCAATCCGCGCCCTGCCGGAAGGGCAGCAGGTCCCCATCGTGGCCCTGACGGCCAACGCCTTCGCCGAAGACCGCATGCGCTGCCAGGACGCCGGCATGAACGACTTCCTGTCCAAACCTTTCGAGCCCGAGCAGTTCTACGCCGTGATCCTGCACTGGCTGTCCGGCAAAAGCTGAAGCCGGCCCTGCCGGGCAGTACAATCCGCGCCCTGCCCACCCGGACTCCACCATGCCCATCCATCTTCTGCCCGACCACCTGATCAACCAGATCGCCGCCGGCGAGGTGGTCGAACGCCCGGCCTCGGTGCTCAAGGAAGTCCTCGAGAACGCCATGGATGCGGGCTCCACGGTGGTGGACGTACAGCTCGAACAAGGCGGCGTGCGACGCATCCGGGTCGCCGACGACGGTTGCGGCATCCCCAAGGACGAGCTGCCCCTGGCCCTGGAGCGCCACGCCACCAGCAAGATCGCCAGCCTCGACGACCTCGAGCGGGTCGGCACCATGGGCTTCCGTGGCGAAGCCCTGGCCGCCATCGCCGCCGTGTCGCGGATGAGCATCACCAGCCGGGCCGACGGCGCGCCCCACGCCTGGCGCATCGACGCCGACCCGCGGGAGCTTGCCCCCGCCGCCCTCAACCACGGCACCGTGATCGACGTGGCCGACCTGTATTTCAACACCCCCGCCCGGCGCAAGTTCCTGAAGAGCGAGGGCACCGAGTTCGCCCACTGCGACGACGTCTTCCGCCGCGTCGCCCTGGCCCGCCCGGACGTGGCCCTGCAGCTCAGCCACAACGGCCGGGTCAGCCAGCGGCTGCCCGCCGGCACCCGCGAGGCCCGCGTACGCGCCCTGCTGGGCGACGACTTCCTGGCCGCCGCCCGCTCGGTGGAGGCGGAATCCGGCCTGCTCCGCGTGCATGGCTTCGCCTCCCTGCCGGCCTATTCGCGCAGCAGCCGGGATGCCCAGTTCTTCTACGTGAATGGCCGCTTCGTGCGCGACAAACTGGTCACCCACGCCATCCGCGAGGCCTACGCCGACATCCTGCACGGCAGCCGCCACCCGGCCTACGTGCTGTTCCTCGAGCTCGACCCCTTCGGCGTGGACGTGAACGTGCATCCGGCCAAGATCGAAGTGCGCTTCCGCGACTCACGGGCGGTGCACCAATTCATCTACCACGCCCTCAACCGGACCCTCGCCGCCTCGGGCGCCGGGGCCGGCGCCGCGGCGGGCAGCGGGCAGACCGAAGACAGTGGCGCGCCTCCCTCGGCCGCCCCCGCCGCCACCCCCGCGGGCAGCGGCTACCCCCACGCCCCGCAGCCCTACCAGACCCGCCTGGCCATGGAGCCGGCCTCGCGGGCCTACTACGAATTTGCCGCCAGCGCCCGCCCCGAGCCGGCCCCCGCGGCGGGTGGCTCCGCCACCACCGGGGCTACCTCCGGGTTTTCCGCCACCCCTGGGTTTTCCGCCACCTCTTTCCCGCCCCGCGGCGCCTCCCCCACCCCGTCGTCCCTGCCGGCACCCGCCTTGCCCACCGGCGACCTGGCGCCGCCCCTCGGCTACGCGCTGGCCCAGCTCCACGGGGTCTACATCCTGGCCCAGAACGAAGGCGGCTTGATCCTGGTGGACATGCATGCCGCCCACGAGCGCATCCTCTACGAACGCCTCAAGACCCTGCTCGACGGCAGCCCCGGGGTCCAGCGCCTGCTCATCCCTGCGGTGTTCGGCGTCGGCAGCAAGGACATGGCCAGCGCCGAGGAGCACGCCGAACTGCTCGAACGGATGGGCTTCGAGATCGGCCCGGCAGGCCCCCAGGAACTGGCCGTGCGCAGCGTGCCGGCACTGCTGGCCTCGGCCCCGGTGGCCGAGCTCGTACGCGCCCTGCTTTCCGAGCTGCGTGACTACCCCGCCACTGAGGTCATCACCGCCCGCCGCAACGAACTGCTCGCCACCATGGCCTGCCATGGCGCCGTACGTGCCAACCGCAGCCTGACCGTGCCGGAGATGAACGCCCTGCTCCGCGAGATGGAAGCCACCGAGCGGGCCGACCAGTGCAACCACGGCCGTCCCACCTGGACCGCCCTGAGCATGGCCGACCTGGACAAGCTCTTCCTGCGCGGGCGCTGAACCCCGCGCGGAGTTGCCCGGGCCCCTGTGAAGGGCGACAATGTCGGGTTATTCCAGCCATCGCCTGAACCCGCATTCCGTGAAACTCGAACGCATCCTCCAGAACCAGGGCTTCGGCAGCCGGCGCCAGTGCCGCCAGCTGGTCGAACTCGGTGAAGTCCGCATCGACGGTGAAGTGGTCGACAACCCCGGCGCCGAGATCGCCACCGCCGGCCTCGTCCTCGAGATCGAAGGGGAGACCTGGACCTACCGGGAAAAGACCTACGTCGCCCTCCACAAGCCGGCCGGCTTTGAGTGCTCCCACGAGCCCAAGCACCACCGCAGCGTGTATTCCCTGCTGCCCCACCCCCTGGTGGTGCGCAATGTGCAGAGCGTCGGCCGCCTGGACGTGGACACCACCGGCCTGCTGCTCTTCTCCGACGACGGTGCCTTCATCCACAACCTCTCGTCGCCCAAGAAGCATGTGCCCAAGACCTACCGGGCCGAACTGGCCGAGGACGGCAGCGACGCCCTGCTGCAGCGCCTGCTGGACGGCGTCGACCTGATCGACGAGGCCCAGCCGGTGCGCGCCCTGACGGCGCGCCTGCTGGCGCCGCGCAGCCTCGAACTGTCCATCGACCTGGGCAAGTACCACGTGGTCAAGCGCATGATCGCCGCCGCCGGCAACCACGTGGCCGCGCTGCACCGCAGCGGCTTCGGCGGACTGACGCTGGGCGAAGGCCCCCTGGCCGGCGTGGCCGAGGGCGAATGGGTCTACCTCGAAGAGGCGGACCTCCAACAACTGCATCCCGCCGCCTGAAAGGGCCGACATGACCGATACGCCCCGCCGCCGCCCGCCCCTGCCTACCCGTGAGGGCACCCTCAAGATCAAGCCCCGCGCGGATGCGGCGCCTGCCGCCGAAGCTGCCGTGCCCGACCGCCGCAAGGCCGCCTCCGGACGCAACCGCGGCAAGGCCTCCCACCCCGATCAGGCCCAGGCCGATCCCCGCCAGGAGCGCTCCAGCATGCCGCGGGAGCCGCGCGGCGATGGGCCCCGCCGCGACGACTCGCGCCGGGATGACTTCCGGCGTGACGACAACCGCCGTGAGGACAATCGCCGTGACGACAACCGCCAGGACGGCTGGCGCGAGCGCTCGTCCTCCCAGCAGGAACGTCCCCGGCGCCCTGCCGCCGAGGGCTCCACCCAGGATCGTCCGCGCCGGCCGGCCGGCGAGGGCTACACCTCCGATCGCCCCCGCCGTCCCGCTGCTGAAGGCCAGTCCCAGGACCGTCCGCGCCGCGCTGCGGGTGAAGGCTACGCCTCCGAGCGCCCGCGCCGACCTGCTGCGGAAGGCTCGTCCCAGGATCGCCCACGTCGCCCCGCGGGCGAGGGCTACGCTTCCGAACGGCCCCGCCGGCCGGCCGCTGAGGCGATCGGCAGAGCAAACGTCGGAACTCCCGTCACGAATCACCAACTCGTCTCCCGTCTTCTGCCTTAAAAAAAAAAA
>CALBTT010000002.1 GCA_937967645.1 uncultured Zoogloea sp. | reverse complement strand
GGCGGAAGTGCACCGTCTCCTGCTCGTGGATCTTGCCGAAGTTGTGGTCGAGGCGCTCCACCTCGAGCCAGTTGCCGTCCGGCGTGACCATCTTCCACCAGGCCAGATTGTCCAGCGCGGTGCCCCACAGCACGGCCTTCTTGCCGCCGGCGTTCATGGCGATGTTGCCGCCGATGCAGGAGGCGCTGGCCGAGGTCGGGTCCACCGCAAACACGCGGCCGGCCGCCGAGGCGGCTTCGGAGACGCGCTCGGTGACGACACCGGCGCCGGTGCGGATGGTGGCGTAGGGGGTGGCCATCGGGCCATTCAGGCCCGGCAGCACGACTTCCTCGACCGGCCCCATGGCGATCAGCTTTTCGGTGTTGATGACCACCGAGCGGGCGTCCAGGGGCACGGCACCGCCGGTGTAGCCGGTGCCGCCGCCCCGCGGGATGATGGTCAGGCCGAGCTCGATGCAGCTCTTCACCAGCGGTGCCATCTCGTCCTCGGTGTCCGGGTAGAGGACCACGAAGGGGTATTCGACACGCCAGTCAGTGGCATCGGTCACGTGGGAAACCCGGGCGTGGCCGTCGAAACAGATGTTGTCCTTGCGGGTGTGGCGGGCCAGCTCACGCAGCACGCGCTTGCGCAATTCGCCGGTCTCGTCGAAGAGGCGGGCGAAGCGGTCGACGGCGCCATTCGCGGCCACCACCAGGCTGGCCACCTTGGCGCTGCGCTCGGGATCTTCCGCGCTGGCCTCCTCGCGGCGCTTCTCGACTTCGGCGAGGCGATGGCGCAGGGCGCCGATCAGGGCGCCGAGGCGATCGCGGTTGGCCAGCAGGTCGTCCTGCAGGTAGGGGTTGCGCTGGACCACCCAGACGTCCCCCAGCACCTCGTAGAGCATCCGCGCGGAGCGGCCGGTGACACGCTCGGAACGCAGGGCGTCGAGGGTGTGCCACGCATCGGCGCCGAGCAGGCGGATGACGATCTCCCGATCGGAGAACGAAGTGTAGTTATAGGGAATTTCACGCAGGCGCTGAGTCATCGGGGTACCTGGGTTCTGACGGCGGAGAACGGGACATTTTAGCGGACGGACCCGCCTTCTGTCTCCGGAAACAAAGCCTTACGGCGGCTGGGGGTTCTCGGCAACCGTGTTCAGGCAGGGTGATGGACCCGCAACAAGGGTCAGGGTTCCGCTCGGCCAGGCAGGCGGGAGGCGGCGCCTCCCGTGGGACGACTAGCGCTTCCGGCGACGCAGCAGCGGTAGCAGGGACAGGGCGGTCAGCACCAGGATGGCGCTATCGGGCTCGGGAACCGTGGCCAGTGCGAGCTGGCCGACGATGGCGTGCATGGCGGTGGTCGGGTGCACTCCATCGGCGTACATCGACACACTGCAGTCAGGCGCGCCGGGCAGCAGGCAGGGCTGCAGCACATTGCCCAGGCCGTAGCGGAGACCGCCGTTGTACAGGCCATCCTGGGTCACCGCCTGGGAGATGGCGTAGAAATCCAGCTCGGCCACCCCCACCGCGAAGGACGTGCGGAATGCGGCCAGGCGCAGGGCCAGCTGGTCGTTGAAATAGGTGGTGGTCTGCGCATAGGCGTCCGAGGTCCCGAGGGCCAGTGCCTCGGGCGTCGTGGCGAGGTCCGGCACATTGGCCACCAGGAAATTCCGGGCCCCGCTCCCCGCCAGAATGCCGAGGCTGACCATCAGATTGTCCAGGGCGCTGTCGGAGGCAGCCTTGCGCCCCTGGATATCCGTCGCCCCCATGCCGCTGTTGCCCTCGACGATCGAGAACAGGTCATTGGCGCCGATACCGATGACGTAGAGCCCATTGGGATCGGCGACCCCGCTGGTGACCGTGGCCCAGAAGCCGCCGACCTGGGTCTGCAAGCCCACGCCGGTCAGCCCGCCATAACCGTCCAGCCCGGTCTGGGCGCCGATGAAGGCATAGTTGTTGCCGCCGGCCAGGAAGGGCGCAGCCGCCGCGGGCATGCCCAGCCCCTGGGCCAGATACTCCACCCACACCGGTCCGTCGGAACGCCGCCCGTCGTAATAGGGCGACGGCGGGAAGGCGCCGCCGCTCGAAATGAACAGATTGCCCGTGTCGGACAGGCTGTCGCCGAAGAAGGTCAGGCTCGAATAACCCGCCTGCGCCGCAAAGGCGGTGGCGGACAGGCACAGGCCGACGAGGCCACGGGACAGACGTGACAGGCAGGACATGGACTTTTCCCCTCTTGCGATCGGCCTGTGGCCGGGTCATTGCGGAAACGCCCGGCGCTGCGGGGCGTTCGTTCAGGTCACATCACACGCCGCCTGGACGGCGATCTCGACACGCCAGCCCGGATGCGCCAGCGCGGCCACCTGCACACAGGCCCGCGTCGGCGCCGTACCGGCGGGCACCCAGGCATCCCATACGGCATTCACTGCATCATAGTCGCTGATGTCAGTCAGGTAGAGGGTGGCGAGCAGCATGCGCCCCTTGGCACTACCCGCTTTGAGCAGCAGCTGCTCGACACTGGCCAGCATGGCAGCGGTCTGGGCCGTGATGTCGGCGGTGGGGTCGGGTGGCACCTCGACGCAGTAAACAACGCCGTTGTGAACGGTGTAGTCGGAGTAGCGCTGGGTCGTACCGGCACGCAGGATTTCGCTCATGGGCAGCTCCCGAAACGGAAAAAAGTGCTCATGTTGCAGTGCGAACGCTCCGGCTGCTACCCTCGGATACTTCCCCAGCCGAAAAGCACAGGTTCAGCCATGAGCGCGCAGCACCCCGACTATCTCCAGAAGATCCTCACTGCCCAGGTTTACGACGCGGCGATCGAAACGCCCCTCGACCTGGCTCCGAACCTGTCGGCGCGCATTCACAACACGATCTACTTCAAGCGCGAGGACATGCAGCCCGTGTTCAGCTTCAAGCTGCGCGGTGCCTACAACAAGATGGCCAGCCTCAGCCCGGCGGCCCTCAAGCGCGGGGTGATCTGTGCCTCCGCCGGCAACCACGCGCAGGGCGTCGCCCTGTCGGCCAAGAAACTCGGCGCCCGTGCGGTGATCGTGATGCCCACCACCACCCCGGCGATCAAGATCGACGCGGTCAAGCGCCACGGTGGCGAGGTGGTGCTTGCTGGCGAGAGCTATTCCGACTCCTACGGCCACGCCAAGGAGCTCGAGAAGACCGAGAAGCTCACCTTCGTGCATCCCTACGATGACGTCGAGGTGATCGCCGGCCAGGGCACCATCGCCATGGAGATCCTGCGCCAGCACTCCAAGCCCATCCACGCGGTGTTCTGCTGCGTTGGCGGCGGCGGCCTGCTGGCCGGCGTGGCGGCTTACATCAAACGGGTGCGCCCGGAGATCAAGGTGATCGGCGTGGAGACCGTGGACGCCAACGCCATGACCCAGTCGCTGGCGGCCGGCAAGCGCATCGAGCTGCCCACCGTCGGTCTGTTCGCCGATGGCGCGGCAGTCAAGCTGGTGGGCGAGGAGACCTTCCGGCTGTGCCAGGAGTACGTGGATGAGATGGTGGTGGTGGATAACGACGCCATCTGTGCCGCCATCAAGGATGTCTTCGAGGACACCCGCTCGATCCTCGAACCGGCCGGCGCGCTGGCCGTGGCCGGCGCCAAGGAGTACGCCAAGCGGCACAACCTGAAGGACAAGACCCTGGTCGCAGTGGCCTCCGGCGCCAACATGAACTTCGACCGCCTGCGCTTCGTGGCCGAGCGGGCCGAAGTGGGCGAGCAGCGCGAGGCCGTGCTGGCCGTGACCATCCCGGAGAAGCCGGGCTCCTTCAAGAAGTTCTGCAACCTGCTGGGCAACCGCAATATCACCGAGTTCAACTACCGCTACGCAGACCCGCAGAAGGCCCACATCTTCGTCGGCGTCAGCGTGCATAACCGGGCCGAGGGCGGACGCCTCACCGAGATGCTGCAGCGTCACGAGCTGCCCTGCCTGGACCTGACCGACGACGAGATGGCCAAGAGCCACATCCGCTACATGGTCGGCGGCCACGCGCCCCAGGCGGAGAACGAGGTGCTCTACCGCTTCATCTTCCCCGAGCGCCCGGGCGCCCTGCTCAACTTCCTGGACACCCTGCGTTCGGACTGGAACATCAGCCTGTTCCACTACCGCAACCACGGCGCCGACTTCGGCCGGGTGCTGGTGGGCATGCAGGTGCCGCCGCAGGACCGGGAAGCCTTCCAGGGCTTCCTGGCGCGGCTGGGCTATGAGTACGTTGAAGAGACGGCCAACCCGGTCTACCGGATGTTCCTGGGGTGAGTTCGGGCCGCAAGCGCGGCACGAACTTGATGTGGCGCAATGGCGGGGGGCCAGGGCAGGACTATGTTTGGAGCCTGGTCACCGCTCAACGGAGAAGCCGAACACCATGATCACGCTTGAATCGATGCTCGCCGGCCCGGGCAAGGACAATCTCGACGCGGTCTCCTCGCTCTACCTCGGAGCCTTCGTCGCCGCCCAGCGGCTGGTGGCGCTGAACATCCGCGCCACCCAGTCGCTGATGGAACGCAACATGGCGTCGGTGCAGGCCCTGGCCCGCGCGCGCAACCTTGAAAACTGGCAGGAGGCGCAATCAGCCGCCACCCAGCAGCTGGTCAACCAGATCGTCGGCTACGCCGGTGACTTCAACGAAGTGGTCGCCGAAAACCAGAAGGAGCTGTCCAGCCTGCTCCAGGCTGCGCCTCCGGCCCCGGCAACCGGCAAGCCGGCAGGCCATCCGCCGGCCATGAGCGAGGTGGTCCAGACCATGCTCGACGCCGCGCTCCAGGCCCGCAACGCCATGCTCGACATGGCACGGCAGGTGGACCCGCAAAATACCGGGGACGGCACCTAGCCGCCCCTCCATTCAGGCGCCCCGGGATGAGCGCGGCGCCTGGACAACGCCCTACAGCCAGGCGGGCAGATCGGCTGCCAGTGCCTGCTTGCGGCGGGTCGCCGTGCCCAGCAGGGCAAACCCGGCCGCCTTGCCGTCCGGCATCAGGAAGAGGGCCTCGAGCCCCCCCTCCGGCTGCGTCACCACCCATTCACCGGCCACCCCGGCCGGCGGCGGGGCGACCACGGTGGGCAAGGCCGGGGTCTTCACCAGCACCGGCATGGCCGGGTAGCTCACCGCGGTCGGCGTGCCGGTCAGGGTTCTGGCCAGCGCCCGCACCTGCTGCATGATGGGCATCACGAAGGGCAGGCTCAGCCCCGCCACCTCGGCACAGTCACCGATTGCGAACACCCCTGGGGCACTGCCCATCAGCTGGCTGTCGGTGATGATGCCCCGCCCGACCTTGAGTCCGGCCGCTTCCGCCAGGGCGATGCGCGGCCGCAGGCCCACCGCGGAGAGCACCAGATCGGCCTCGGCCACGCCGCCGTCGCTCAGGCGCAGCCGGTAGGCGGCACCCTGGCGATCCACGCCGGTGGCGGACGTCCCCATGCGGAAAGCCACCCCTGCGGCCTCCAGGCCTGCCTGGAAAAAGGCCCCCGCCTCCCCGGGAAGCAGGCGGCCAAGCGGCCACGGCGAGGGATCGAACACCGTGGGCTCGATGCCCCGGGCCAGCAGATCGTTGGCAAACTCGCAGCCGATCAGGCCACCGCCCAGGATGGCGACCCGGCGGGCGCCCTCGAGACGTGCGCTGAAGCGTGCAAAGTCGTCGAGGTCATTGACCGACAACACCTCCGCCGCCGCATCGCCGTCCAGGGGCAGACGGATCGGGTCGGCCCCGAGGGCCAGCACCAGGTCGCGGTAGGCCAGCACCTCCCCGTCATCCAGGCTCACCTGGCGGGCGGCCGTGTCGATGGCCATCACCTGCCGGCGGGGGAGGATCCGGGCATCCAGCTCCTCGGCCATCCGCTCGGCCGTCTTCATCACCAGCGCGGCGGCGCTCTTACCGCCGGCCAGGGCGTTGGACAGCATCGGCTTGGAGTAGAAGGGTGCGTCATCGCGGCTGACCAGCGCGAGGGGCACACTCTTGTCGAGCTTGCGGATCTCGCGGGCCAGGTTGTAGCCCGCGAGGCCGGTACCGAGGATCAGGATGGGAGCGGTCATGGCGTCCTCAGATCTCGACCATCTCGAAATCGGACTTGGCCACGCCGCAATCCGGACAGGCCCAGTCTTCCGGGATGTCGGCCCAGCGGGTGCCGGCAGCGATGCCCTCGTCGGGGAGGCCGGCGGCCTCGTCGTAGATGAAGCCGCAAACGATGCACTGGTAGGTTTTCATGATTCAGGTTCCTTTATGTTCGGGATGTCGGGTCGGTTCCGGCTCAGCCGGCGATCTTGTCGAGGACGGCCTGGTAGTGGGCGGCGTGCCGCTCTTCTACCTTGGCGAGGGCAGCAAAGCGCTTGGCGGCCTTCTCGAGCACGGCCTTGAACTGCTCCGCATGCTCCTTCGACTCGGCAATCTGCTCGTCGATTTCCTGCACGGCGGCGTGGTTGCCCTCCTCCACCGCGGCGTGGCGGAAGGACGGATACATCTCGGTGTACTCGTAGGTCTCGCCTTCGATGGCGAACTGGAGGGCACGGGCCGGGCTCATGCGGGCCTTGGGATAGAGCAGGTCGAGGTGACCGAAGGCGTGCATCACCTCCTGGTCGGCGGTGGCTTCAAAGGCCCGCGCGGTCTCCTCGTCGCCCATCTCGCGGCTGAGCTTGGCGAAGTAGCGGTACTTGATGTGGGCCATGGCCTCGCCGGCAAAGGCGGCTTCGAGGTTCTGGATGGTGGCCGAGGCGGGATCGTGGAAGGGGTTTGCCATGATGATGATCTCCTTTAAGGGTTGTCTCGATCGGGTTGGATTCGATGGAGATCATCTTACGGACGGCCGATTTATTTAGGAAATTGATTGATTAAAGAACTACGATTAAACATTACTATCGAACCTGTTCGCGATCGATAGCGTGCCCCTGGCGCAACCCGTCGCCGCACGGGCATCGCCAGGGCCCCCGCCTCAGAGGGTCGCGTCGTAATCGACGGTCAGGGGTGCGTGGTCGCTGAAGCGCTCGTCCTTGTAAACCGCAGCCCGTTGCGCACGCGTCCCGATGCCGGGCGTGGCGATCTGGTAGTCGAGACGCCAGCCCACGTTCTTGGCCCAGGCCTGGCCACGATTCGACCACCAGGTGTAGCAGGCATCCGTGGCCTCAGGGTGCAGGCGGCGGTAGGTGTCGACCCAGGCCTGCTCGTCGAACAGGCGTGACAGCCAGGCGCGCTCCTCCGGCAGGAAACCCGAGTTCTTCTGGTTGGAGCGCCAGTTCTTGAGGTCAATGGCCTGGTGCGCAATGTTCCAGTCGCCACAGATGATCACCTCGCGGCCACTGTCGCGCAGGGCCGCCATATGGGGCAGGAACAAGTCCATGAAGCGGAATTTCGCCGCCTGGCGCTCCTCCGAGCTGGACCCGGACGGCAGGTACAGGGACACCACCGAGAGATTGCCGAAATCGGCCTGGAGGTAGCGCCCCTCCGCATCGAACTCCTCGTTACCGATGCCTTCGACGATCCGGTCGGGCGGCCTGCGGCTATAGATCCCCACTCCGCTGTAGCCCTTCTTGAGGGCACAATGGAAGTGTCCGACGAGATCGCCGGGTGCGCGCATGTCGGGGCTGAGATCGGGCAGCTGGGCCTTCAACTCCTGCACGCAGACCACATCTGCCTGCTGATTTCCGAGCCACGCCAGGAAGCCTTTTACGCTGGCGGAGCGGATGCCGTTGAGATTGGCAGTGACGACGCGTAACATTTTGAGTAATTTGGTCTGTTTTCTGATTGGGAATGCCGTGGATTTTAGCCGTGATTTCATCGCCCTCTCCTGCGACAAGGGGATCCTGCGCTTCGGGGAGTTCGTGACCAAGGCGGGACGCCTGTCCCCCTACTTCTTCAACGCCGGCCTGTTCAACGACGGCGACTCCTTCGGCAAGCTGTGCGGCTTCTATGCACGCACCCTGATCGCGGCGGGCCTCCCCTGCGACATGCTGTTCGGACCGGCCTACAAGGGCATCCCCCTGGTCGCCGGCACTGCCATGCGCCTGGCCGAGCAGGGCCACAACCTGCCCTTCTGCTTCAACCGCAAGGAGGCGAAGGATCATGGTGAAGGCGGCACCCTGGTGGGCGCGCCGCTGGCCGGCCGGGTCGCCATCCTCGACGACGTGATCTCGGCGGGCACCTCGGTGCGCGAGTCGGTAGAGATCATCCGCGCCCACGGCGCTACCCCGTCGGCGGTGGTGATCGCCCTGGACCGCATGGAGCGTGGCACCGGCAGCCTGTCGGCTGTGCAGGAAGTCCGCGAGGCTTACGGCATTCCTGTCCTTGCCGTGGCGAGCCTGACCGACCTGATCGCCTTCCTGGGCGACACACCGGCACTTCAGGCCAATCTCCCGGCGGTCGAGCGCTACCGGGAAACCTACGGTGTCAGCGGAGACCTCTGAAACCATGCGACGTCTGGCCCTGCTCTGCGCCCTGTCAGTCAGTCTCCCCGCCGTGGCCCAAACGGCCCAGCGGGGAACGGTGTACTGCTGCACGGACGGCGGACACCAGGTGTGCGGAGACGTCCTGCCCCCACAGTGCTTCGGCAAGAGCTACCGGGAGATGAGCCCCCAGGGTACGGTCCGGCGCGTCGTGGAGGCCCCGCTGACCCCCGAGCAGCTGGCACGCAAGGAAGCCGAGGAACGGGAGCGGCGGGCCGAGATCGCCCGCCAGCGCGCCGAGATGCGCCGCAACCAGTCCCTGCTCGAGACCTACTCCAGCGTGGCCGACATCGATGCACGCCGCGATCGGGCCATCGAGGGAGTCCAGTCCGAACTCAAGCGCGGCGAGGCCATCCAGGCCCAGCTTCAGAAGAAGCGCGCCGGCCTGCTGCGTGAAGCCGAGTTTTACCAGAAGCGGGCCATGCCGCCTGCGCTGGCGGCCTCGATCCGGGACGTGGACAGCGAGATCGCCACCCAGAGTCTGGTTATCGACTCGAAGCGCAAGGACATCGAATCCATCCGCAACCGCTACGAGCAGGACCGGACCCGTTACATTGCCTTGACCGAAGCACGCAACTCTCCCCCCAATTCACGTTGAACACTCCCCTTCTGCCATGGCCTGCCCCACGGATACGGGGCCTGCCCCGGAAGAGTGAAAACAAACGTTTCGGCATAGCCTTCAGGCGACCTGGGAGGCGACATGTTTCATGGCGGCCATATTGGGGCGTGCTAAACTGCTTCCAATGCAAGCGTTCCTGGCACCGGTCTTGAAAACTGAACCGCCCAGGCGTAATTAGTTGCTGCTCTCCCTCACCCCTACGCCAGCCAAGCCTGCAGAAGATCACCATGCTCAAGTACAAGATCGTCCCCGTCACCCCCTTCGAACAGAACTGTTCGATCCTGTGGTGCGACCAGAGCCGCAAGGCTGCGGTCGTTGACCCGGGGGGCAATATTGAACGCATCCTCAAGGCTGCCGCCGAGTTGGGTGTGGACGTCGAGCGCATCCTGCTCACCCATGGGCACATCGATCATGCCGGCGGCACCGCCGGGCTGGCCCGTCAGCTGGGCGTCCCGATCGAAGGCCCAGAGCGCGAGGAGAGCTTCTGGATCGATGCCCTTCCCCAGCAGAGCAAGATGTTCGGCTTTCCCCAGGTCGAATCCTTCACCCCCGACCGCTGGCTGAGCGAGGGTGATCAGGTCCAGATCGGCAAGGAGTCGCTTGACGTGATCCACTGCCCGGGGCACACGCCGGGCCACGTGGTATTTTTCAGCAAGGATGCCCGCCTGGCCGTGGTGGGAGATGTGCTCTTCGCCGGCTCCATTGGCCGCACGGACTTCCCCAGGGGCGACCATGCCGCGCTGATCAGCTCGATCCGCCAGAAACTGTGGCCGCTCGGCAACGATGTCAGCTTCATCCCCGGCCATGGACCGATGTCGACCTTCGGAGCCGAACGGGAAAGCAACCCGTACGTCGGAGACTACGCCTGAGCTGAAGCGTCAGGTCAGCGCCCTCTCCGCCACCACGTGCATACAACTTTCGATTAAAGGTAAACCAGCGTGCGATTCGCCATCCTCGAAGACGATCCTGCCCAAATGGAAATCCTGACGGGCTGGCTGCGGGAAGCCGGACATGACGTACATGGCTTCAGCCTTGCCCGCGAACTGATGCGGGTCGCCAGCCGTGAAAGCTTCGACCTGTTCCTGGTGGACTGGGTACTCCCCGACCTCACCGGCGAACAAGTCCTGCGCTGGCTACGCGTGGAGCGTGGCAACGACACCCCGGCAATCTTCATCACCTCCCGGGATGCCGAAGAGGACATCGCCAACGCGTTCAGTGCCGGTGCCGATGACTACCTCATCAAGCCGCCCCGCCGCATCGAACTGCTGTCACGCATCGAGGCGGTGCTGCGTCGGGCCCAGCCGCGCAACCCCAACCAGACCCTGACGGTGGGGCCCTACCATTTCGACCTGATCAAGAAAGCGCTCACTGTAGACGGCGTCGCTGTCGAAATGACCGACAAGGAATTCGACCTCGCAACCTTCCTGTTCCGCAACCTCGGGCGCCTGCTGTCCCGCGGACATCTGCTCGAGGCAGTGTGGGGGCGCAACCCGGACCTGGCGACCCGCACCGTGGACACGCACATCAGCAGGGTGCGCAGCAAGCTCAACCTGCGTCCGGAAAACGGCTTCCGCCTGACCCCCACCTACAACTTCGGCTACCGCCTGGAACGCATCGACCCCTC
The DNA here is from genome assembly GCA_937967645.1 of uncultured Zoogloea sp. Lineage (GTDB taxonomy): Bacteria > Pseudomonadota > Gammaproteobacteria > Burkholderiales > Rhodocyclaceae > Zoogloea. Next base: position 14,571 of record CALBTT010000002.1, on the reverse strand, counting down.
GGAGCTGCCGGCGGCGAGTGACACACCGGCACCTGCCGGCGAATGAGAAAGGGGCCCGCGAGGGCCCCTTTCATGTTGCCTGCGATCCACGCGGGCTTACTTCTTCAGCGCATCACGGATCTCGCGCAGCAGTTTGACGTCCTCGGGCTCGACCGGCGGAGCCTCCGGCGCCGGGGCAGGTGCCGGCTCGCTGCGCTTCAGCTTGTTCATCGCCTTGATCGCCACGAAGATGGCCATGGCGACGATCATAAAGTCGATCACCGAATTGATGAATACGCCATACTTGAACAGGGGCGCGCCCGCTTTTTCCGCCGCCTCCATGGTTTCGAAAGTCTTGTCTCCAAGGTTCAGATACAGGTGTTTGAAATCCACGCCGCCCAGGAGCTTGCCAATCACCGGCATGAGCATGTCCTTGACGAGGGAGTCGACGATCTTCTGGAAGGCACCGCCGATGATGACGCCGACCGCGAGATCGACGACATTGCCTTTCATGGCAAATTCCTTGAACTCCTGGATGAAACTCATGTTCTTTCCTTTTAGAGATTTGAAAACGGTGGAAAATCGGCTGCCGGCCACCCGGAATGGTCGGGAAAAACGGCGTATAGCATAGATCCTGGGGGGCTACCGCAAACGACAGTGCGCCGTATTTAACATGCAGTCATGATCGCCTGGAGTATTTTGCGAAGTTTTGCACCCTCCGTGGGGCCGGGAATTAATATAACTGCCGAAAAACATAAAGAAAGAGCGATCACGTGGTACGTCCCCCCCTTCGTCTTCTGGGCATCGCAGTGAGTCTGATGGTCTCACAGGGTGCGGGCGCCTCCGAGCTGGAGATCATCTACACCGCGAAGGCCGGCGACACCCTGATCGGCATAGAGCGCGAGTATCTTGCTCCTCCCCACCGCTGGCGAGGACTCAAGACCCTCAACCGCGTCGACAATCCGATGCGCATTCCGGTCGGCACCCCCTTGCGCATCCCCGAGAGCTGGTTACGGGCCGAACCACGCAGCGCCAGGGTGGTGGCCCTCAACGGCGAGGTGACGATGAACGGTCGCCCCCTCAGCGTGGATGCGCGGGTCCCTGTCGGTGCCTTGCTCCGCACCGGCATGAGCGGCGTCGTGACACTCGCCATGCCCGACGAATCCCGCCTCACCGTACAGCCTGGCAGCCAGGCGCAGCTGGAGAAGATGCAGGGCTTCAAGGGTATCGCCGGACAGAGCACGCAGATCAACCTGGAGCAGGGACGCGTTGAAACCACCGTCACCCCCCAGCGCGGCCCGGCCGCCCGCTACCAGATCCGGACGCCTACCGCGTCCCTGAGTGTCCGCGGCACGGCCTTCCGGGTGGGCTCCGATCCGGCCGCCCAGTCATCACAAGCCGAGGTGACCCAGGGTGAGGTGGCCATGAGTAACGCCAGGACGGCAGCTGCCCAGGCCCTGCCCGCCGGCTATGGCGTGGTGGCGCGGGCTGGCGAGGCGATTCCGTCCCCCCGCCCCCTGCTGCCCGCACCGCTCGTGAGCGTCCCGCCGGTGCTCGAGCAGGTGGACCTGGCCCTGCCCATCACGCCACTGGCCGGCGCAACCGCCTATCGCGCCCAGCTTGCCCGCGACGAGAACTTCAACGACGTGGTGGCCATCGACCGCCTCAGCAGCGCAATGGTGCGCTACAAGGGCCTGCCCGATGGAGACTACGTGCTGCGCGTACGGGCCATCGACGAGGCGGGTCTGGAAGGCTACGACAGCACCACCCGCTTCACCTTGCGGGCCCGCCCCACCCCTCCGAGCCCGGCTGCCGATGGAAGCCTGAGCTGGGTCCCCGGCCCGGAGAGCGGGGTCCGCTACCGCATCCAGATTGCCGGCCCCGACGGCTTCGACCGGCCTGCCGTCGAACGCGACACCGATGCGCTGAGCCTTTCACACCCTCTTTCACCGGGACGCCATCGCTGGCGGGTAGCCAGCCTGCGCCCGGACGGCAGGCCGGGCCCGTGGAGCGCCAGCGCCGTGTCCGACGTCCGTCAGGCCCCGGTGGGTGCGCAGCTGAGCGTCTTCAACAACCGCCTCCGCTTTGCCTGGCCGGGCGTCCCTGGTCAGATCTACGATGTACAGGTCTCTACCGACCCGGACTTCCGGCAGATCGTCCTTGAGGAGAACATCGGAGAGGCCGCGGTCACCTGGCCCTCGCCTGCCCCCGGCAGCTACTACCTGCGCCTCCGTGCCCGGGATCCCGATGGCGGGGTGTCCCCGTGGTCCAGCCCCCAGACACTGCGCCCGCTGATTCCGCTGCTGACCTGGTCCCTGTCGTCTCCCGACCGCCCGAGTCCGTGAGTTCCACCCCAGCCCCCCTGCGCCGCCCGACCCTGGAGTGGTTTGCGGTTACGCTGTTCTGCGTGCTGCTCGCGGTCCTGTCGGCGGCGGAGGGCTGGCTGTGGCGGATCGACCTGTCCATCTATGATGGGGTCCTGTCCTCCTGGTCACGCCCGGTCAGCGCAGACGTTGCCGTCGTCTCCATCGATGATGCGAGCCTGGCCCGCATCGGCCCCTGGCCCTGGTCACGACGCGTACACGCAGCCCTGATCGACCGGGCGCGCGACGCGGGCTCATCCGCCATCGTCCTCGACATCCTGCTGGATGCCCCCAGCCGTGACGATCCTGGGGCCGATGCCGTGCTGGCCCAGGCCCTGCGCAATCATGGCCAGGTCATCCTGCCCATCTCCCAGGCCGTAACCGGGGCGGCACTCAGCGGTGAAACCCTGCCCCTGCCCCCCTTCGCCGAAGCAGCAGCTGCGCTCGGCCATAGCCAGACCGAATTCGACCCGGACGGCATCGCCCGCAGCGTATACCTCTGGGAAGGCTTCGGCAGCGCCCGTCATCCCCAGCTCGCGCTGGCCCTGTTGCGGCTCGTCGAACCCCAGACCGCCCGGAGCTTTCCGTCCCCCAGCGAAGGGAGCGAATCGGATCAGACACAGTGGCAACGTGCCGACTGGCTGCGCATTCCGTTTGCCGGCCCACCCGGCACCTACGCACATTATTCCTACCAGGCGGTCCTGAGTGGCGAGATCCCGGCCTCCGAGCTTCGCGGCAAGATCCTGCTGATCGGGGCGACCGCCACCGGCATGGGCGATGCGGTGCCCACCCCGACCTCCGGCCTCTCCCGGCCGATGCCCGGCGTGGAAGTCCAGGCCAACGTGTTTGATGCGTTGCGCCATAACACCGGCGTCCACCTCCTGCCGCCGTGGATCGCCGCGACGGTGGCCGCCGCGCTGGTGGCCATCCTGATGCTCACCCTGCTTTACGCCGAGGCACGTACCGGTCTGGTAGCCGCCTTCGTGCTTGCCAGCACGGCGCTGGCGGTGGCAGCCATCGGCCTGCTGTGGGGCAATGTCTGGTTCGGCCCGGCGTCCGCCCTGCTCGGCTGCATGCTGGCCTATCCGCTGTGGAGCTGGCGGCGGCTCGAATCCGCGCAACGCTATCTCGACGCCGAACTGCTGGCCCTCGGCCGTGAAGGCACCCCCCTGGGCCTTCCGGTGGATGAATTCGGCAGGCGCACGGCCGACCCCCTCGAGCAGCGCATCCGCATCGTCAGACAGGCGGCGCAGCACCAACGCGATGTCCGCCGCTTCATCTCGGACACCCTGGAACATCTGCCCATCGGCGTGGTGGTCATCGACCAGCTCGATCGGGTGATCCTGCACAACGAACGTGCCCGCCATCTCCTGCGGGCCTTCCGCAGCGACGCGCTGCTGGCGGCGCTGCGTGGCCTGCCGTGGCCCAGCTACTTGCCGATGCGGGATGGCCTGCCGGATCTGAGCGGCTTCTCGGGGACCCGCCAGTTCGAGCTATCGCCCGACAAGAAGCGCTATCTGCTGGTGTCGGTGGCCGACCTGTTCTCGGAGTCCAGCGGCAAGCCCGGACGCGTGATCGGCCTGGCCGACGTCACGGCCATGCACGAAGCCCAGCGCAGCCGCGAGGACACCATGCACTTCCTGTCCCACGACCTGCGCGCACCGCTGGCCTCCATCCTGACCCTGATCGATGGCTACCGTGACGAGCCTGCCCTGCAGGCCGAGCAGATCCCCCGCATCGCCCGCTACGCCCGCTCGGCCCTCGACCTGGCCGACGGCCTGTTCCGGCTGGTGCGCGCCGAGGGTTCCGACCCCAAGGACTTCGTCGAACTCGACCTGGCCGGCCTGGTGGACTCGGCCGCCGACGAGGTCTGGCCCCAGGCCCACGCCCGGGGGATCCGGCTGGCGGTCGATACACGCGATGCGGAAAGGGAGGAAGCCATCGTCCGGGGCGATTTTTCCCTGCTGCGCCGGGCAGTGATCAACCTGCTGACCAATGCCATCAAGTACGGCGATGCCAACAGCAAGGTCTCCGTCAGCCTGTCCGCGGAGGGGCCCGACTGGGTCATCCGGGTCAGCGACCAGGGTGCGGGCATACCCGCCGATGCCCTGCCCCGTCTGTTCCGGCGCTTCAGCCGGATCGCCGGAGAAGGGCGTGACCGCCCCACCGGCGTCGGCCTCGGCCTGGTGATCGTCAAAACGGTGGCGGAGCGACACGGCGGCAATGTGATCGTCAGCAGCAAACCCGGGGTCGGCAGCACCTTCGAGTTGCGCCTGCCCCTGCGCAACCCCGTGAGCACCCCGGCCGTCGCCTGACGCCACTACGGTAAAATCCGCCGATCGGTCCCGGGTTCGCCAGACATGCGCCTCAACTACCTCCGGATACTCGCATTCGCCCTGGGCGGGCTGAGTACGGTGATCGCCGCCGGAGCCCTCTACCTGTACGCCACCTTCGACGGGCTCCGCCTGGCCACGGAGCTGTCCCAGTTCGTCCGCCAGCGCTACCAGCGCGTCCTGCGCATCGAAGGCCCGGTGGAGCTGTCCATGTTCCCGCGCCTTGTCCTGCGGCTGCCGGCCACATCGCTGTCGTCCCGCAACGGCAGCAGCGAGTTCATGGCGGTCGAGCAGGCATCGGTCAGCGTCCGCTTGATGCCCCTGCTGGGGCGCCGGGTGGTGGTTGAGCAGCTTGAACTGGACGGCCTGCGACTGGCCCTGCTGCGCGACAAGAACGGGCGCCTGAATGCCGATGATCTGCTCACCGGGGACAAGGACGGAGAGACCACGCCTGTGGACCTGGACCTCGATGCGCTGCAGATCCGTCACAGCGCGCTCACCTGGAACGACGAGGCCGCCGGCCGCCAGCTGGCCCTGTCCGACATCTCCGTGGAAAGCGGCCGCATCGATCGCAATGCCGAGGGTCACCTCGCCCTCTCCGCCAGACTGACCCGTGCAGCCCCCGCCACCGACCTGCAGCTGGACATCCAGACCGACTACCGGTTTGACCAGGAGGCCGGGACCCTTCGCCTGCGCGAGCTCCGCGCCGCCGCCCGGGGCGACGTGGGCAGCTGGCAGGCGCTGACCGGAGAGGTCTCAGCCACGGAGGTCCTCAGCACCGATGGCCAGGCGCTGCAAGTACAAGGTAGCAGCCTGCAAGCCCGCATCCGGACCACCGCGGGCACCCTCTCACTGAAAGGCAGCAGCCCCCGCCTGCAACTCGACGGCCATGGCCCACAGGCCGCGCAAGTGGACGCAAGCCTGGCCCTTGAAGGCAACCCGCGCAGCGGCAAGCTGCAATTGCACGCAAGCGGCCTGAGCACCGACGCCAAGGGCCTGGAGGCCGGGAAGCTTGATGCGGACATCGACCTGCGCACCCCCACCCTCCAGCTGAGTGGCAGTCTGGCAGGCCCGCTTCGCTGGCCGGCGGGTAGCGGTGGCGTGGAGTTACCGGCCCTGGCCGGTGCCCTCGACCTCACCCCTGCGGGCCAGGCGCCCCAGCGCATCGACACCAAGGCCAGCCTGCGCTTCGATCCCGCACGGGGCAACGCATCCGGCGGACTCTCCCTGGAGGGTGACGGCAGCCACATCCAGGGCAAATGGTCCGTGACGCCCGGCGGCTCGCCCACACTGGGTTTCGATCTCGATGTGGATCGCTTCGATCTGGCAACGCTGGCCGGCCAGAAGCCGGCCGGCCGCTCCCGCAACAGTGCCGCAGAGAGTCCCAGCGCCCCCTTCGATCTGAGCGCACTGCAGGGGCTCGACATCGAGGGCACCCTGCGTATCGACCAGCTCAAGGCTGGCGGCCTGCACCTGGACAAGCTGCGCCTGCCGCTGCGCATCCGCGACGGCCAGCTCACCTCCAGCGGACACAGCGCGGGCCTGTACGGCGGCAACCTGGACGGGAGCCTCCGCATCGACGTGGCAAGCCGGCAGATGGCTTATCGGGGCTACCTGCAAGGCGCCAGCCTGGGCCCCCTGCTGCGCAGCCTGCACGACCGCGAGACGCTCACCGGCACCACCAATTTCTTCGTCGATGTGGCCGCCACCGGAGGCACTCCGGCTGAGCTCCTCGATGACCTGCATGGCCTGGCCCGTCTGCGCATCCGCAACAGCACGGTGCCGGGCATCGACGTCGGCCAGGCCTTCCGGGAATGGCGCAACCAGATCGGCAGCCGCCAGCGCGCACAACGCGGCTTCAACGACAAGGAATCGACGGCCATCGGCGAGCTCACCGCGAGCTTCCAGGTGGACAAGGGCGTCGCCACCACGAAGGACCTGCTGGCCAAGGGCGGCCTGCTCAAGGCCACCGGCGAGGGGCAGATCGACCTGCGCCGACAGGCCATCGACTGCCTCTCCTACGTCACCCTGCTGGTCGTACCGGTGGGCCCCGACAGCGGGCCACTGTCGAGCCTGCGTGGCATCACCGTGCCGATCCGCATCAAGGGGCCGGCGGGTCGGCCCGACTGGCACCTGGAGCCCGCGGCGGCACTGCCGGCGGCCGTGGCCAGCGCCGGCCGCAAGGTGATCCAGCAGCTTCCCAGGCTCATCCCTGCCCCACTCGCCAAACCTGCCGCCAAGGCCCCATCCGCGGCGGCGCCCGCAGCCGGCAACCCCGAATAGTCAGCCGGCCGTCTCCCCGTGGGCATGCTAGATTCGTGCTGCAGCACCCACAACAATATCCACTGGAGACAGCACCGACATGACCCTTCCCACCGCCTTCCGTGGCCGCCTGCGGCTACCCGCCATCGCCGCGCCGATGTTCCTCGTGTCCGGCCCGGAGCTGGTCGCCGAGACCTGCAAGGCCGGCGTCGCCGGCAGCTTCCCGGCGCTCAATGCACGCAGCAGCGAACAGCTGGATGCCTGGCTCGGCGACATCGACCAGGCGCTGGAAGCAGCCCGGGCCGCGGCCCCCGAGGCACCGGTCGCCCCCTACGGGATCAACCTGATCCTGCACGCCTCCAATCCCCGGGTGGGGCCTGACCTAGAGCTGATCTGCAAGCACCGGGTGCCCTTCGTCATCACCAGCCTGGGGCATCCGGGTGAGGTGGTCGAGCGGGTGCATGCCTACGGGGGCCTGGTCTTTTCCGATGTGATCCACGCCTACCACGCCCGCAAGGCCGCCGCCGCCGGGGTGGATGGCATCATCGCGGTGGCCTCGGGTGCCGGGGGGCATGCAGGCACCCAGAGTCCCTTCAGCCTGGTACGCGAGATCCGCGAGTTCTGGGACGGCACCCTGGTGCTCGGCGGGGCGATCTCCGACGGCTTTGCTATCCGCGCCGCCGAAGTCCTCGGGGCTGATCTGGCGTACATGGGTACCCGCTTCATCGCTACCCGTGAATCCAGCGCCCAGGACGCCTACAAGGCAATGCTGGTGGAAGCCGGGGCAGGGGACATCGTCTACACCGACGCCATCTCGGGCACCAATGCCAACTTCCTGTGGCCCAGCCTGGAAAAGCTCGGCCACAAGCGGGAAGAACTGGTGCAGGGGGTCGGCAAGGGCAAGCTCAAGGCCCTGTCGGACGAGGCCAAGGCCTGGCGCGACGTGTGGAGCGCGGGGCAGGGCGTGGCCACCATCCACGACACCCCCACGGTCCGCGCCCTGTGCGACCGGCTCGCCGAGGAATACCGGGCTGCCTGCGCCCTTCCGCCCAGCCCGGCCCTGGGCTGATCAGCGGAGTCCGACGCCGGGCAGGGGCTTCAGACCGGCTCGGCGCTGGACCCGGAATCCGCGCATTGGGTGCGCTTGGCGCAGTACATGGCCTTGTCCGCGTGATTGAGCAGCATGGCCGGGTCGGTGCCATGGTCCGGGAAGACGGCCAGGCCGATCGAGCAGGCAACGCGCACGTGGCAATGCCCGAGGTTGATCGGCATGGCCACCGCCTGGTTGATCTTGGTGATGATGGCGTCGATGTTCTGCGGATCGCCCGCTCCGGTGATCAGGACGGCAAACTCGTCGCCCCCGTAGCGGGCCACCAGGTCCTCGCTGCGCAGGACCCGCCGGACCCTCGCCGCCACGGCCTTCAGCACCGTATCGCCGGCGGTGTGGCCATGGTTGTCGTTGATGCCCTTGAAGTCATCCAGATCGATGAAGAGCAGGGCCAGCCTGTCCGACACCTCCCGGGCACCGCTGATCGCCGCACGCAAATGGCGCTCGAAGCGGTCGCGGTTGAGCAGGGAGGTCAGGCCGTCATGATTGGCCCGGAATTCATTGCGGGTCGCCCGCTCATGCAGCTCGGTCACGTCCAGCATGGTGCCGATGAAGCCACCGATGCGGCCGCTCTCGTCCCGTAACGGGCCCGCTTCGGCGCGCATCCACAGATAGGAGCCGTCCGGGCGGGTGAAGCGGAACTCCTCGGAAAAGCGGGTGGCGGACTCGACCGCCTGGCACCAGCTCTTGCGGACACGGCTCTGCTCGCTGAGGGGCAACAGATTGATCCACGGCGTGCCCGCCACGCTGAACAGCTCCTGCCCCAGCAGCTGCTCGCAGCGCTCGTTGAGAAAGGTGCAGCAGGCCTGGGCATCCGCCTCGAAGAGGCCGGCGGGCGCCTGCCGGGCCAGCTCGCGAAAACGCATCTCGCTGCGCTGCAGCTCGGCCTGAGCGCGGGTCAGGCGGTGCAGGTCGGCGCGCAACTGACGCGACTGCTGCTTGAGCAGGGCCTCCCGGCGCACCGTCTCGGTCACGTCACGCACCTGGAGCAGGCACTGGTTGCCCTCGCCCACGGACAGCGGGGTCACGTCGATAGCCTGTTTCATCCGCTCGGACCGCCCACCGCTGGGCGGAAACAGGGGCAGGGGCATCGGATGGAGCGCGTGGGACAGGCGGGCCGACCAGCCGAAATCGAGCGCCTCGCGGACCACCAGCGCCACCCGCGGATCCACGTGGGGGCCGAAGGCCTCGGCCAGGGTCAGGCCCAGCGCCTGCGCCGACGACAGGCCGGCGCGTTCCTCGATCCAACGGTTCCAGACCAGGATGCGGCCATCCCGGCCGACCAGGATCAGCCCGAGATCGATGCAATCGGGGAGCAGCTGGCAGCAGTCCATCAGGCAGACAGGCTGTCATCCTGTTCCGGCAAGCGGAACAAGCGGCCCACCTGGGCCATGAAGTTCTCGATGGAGGGCACGTCCATGATGAACAGGACATAGCCGGAGAGGTTGTGGGCCGACATCGTCATCCCGATGCGGGCCACCAGGATCACGTCGCTGTCCGACTTGTCGTCGAGCAGGGTGCGCGCCGTGCGCGACTGGACCCGGGGCAGGGAGCCGCGCATCTCGGTGCCGAACAGGTTGGCCAGGCTGCTCATGCAGCTGTTGATGATGATGTTGCCGATCTCGGCCAGGGCATCCTGCTCCAGCTCGGTGATCTGCTGCACCGGGGTGTCGTCGCCAAGCATGCGGCGGACGATCTCCAGGCTGCCGTGCTCCGGAAAGAGGAGCAGGGCGTCGGTCTGGAATCCGCTCGCCGCATCGAACCGCTGGTTGATCCGGCACAGACGGTCGCCCGCGGCGCTCGGCTGGGCGCTTTCCAGGCGCTGGGTCAGCTCGTCGCGGGAGAGGATCTCGATGGTCGGCACCGACAGCTCGATCTCCTCCCGGACGATCGCCGAGAAGGTGGCCGCCGCCTCACCCAGGGAGAGATTGAAGGCCTCGGTCAAGGCATCCATCTCGAGTTCGGAGAAGCGCCGCATGGCCCTAGCCCAGCAGCGCCAGAATGTCGCCGATCACCGCCTCGCCGATCGGCTTGCGGAAGAAATGCACCCCCTGGGCAGCGGCCCGGCGCTGGATCGCATCCTGGGCATTGGCCGTCAGCAGGGCCAGCTTCATCGCCGGATGGGAGAGATGCAGCTTCTCGGCCAGTTCCAGCCCGGACATGCCGGGCATGTTCATGTCCAGGATGGCCAGATCGGCGCGTTCGCCGGCCATCAATGCCAGCGCCGCATCACCATCGCCGGCCTCCAGGATCCTCAGGTCGGGGCGCAGGCTGCGCAATACCGTCGCACACAGCATCCGCGAGGCGCGGCTGTCGTCAACGAGGAGAATCGAGGCAGAGTCGGACATTGCGGCCTTCCTTTCGTGTCGTGGCTGAGTTACGACCCGGGAGAGTGCAAACTTTAGTTAAATTATGCACAGCGCGTGGGTGTGCAAAACCACTCTCCGCAAGCCCGCTGGCTGCGGTCAGGGCCGGGGACCACTGGGGATTTCCCTGATGTTCCGACACGTCGCTGCCGTCGCCCGGTAAGCTCCGGGCTCGCCCCGTTGCTTCGTCGCCCCATGCCCGCCCCCTCCGCCCCCGGTAAGGTCCAGCTCGTCAGCCGGATCTTCCTGCCCTTTGCCCTGGGCTACTACCTGTCCTACCTGCTGCGTACCGTCAACGCGGTGATCTCGCCCGACCTGACCCGGGAGCTGAACCTCAGCGCGGCCGATCTGGGACTGCTGACCAGCACCTACTTCTTTGCCTTCGGTCTGGCCCAGATTCCCGTGGGGATCGCCCTCGACCGCTACGGGCCGCGCCGGGTGGAGGCGGCCTTGCTGTTGATCACCGCCCTTGGCGGTGTGCTCTTCGCCAGCGGCGACAGCCTGCCGACCCTGGCCAGCGCCCGCGGCCTGATCGGCTTCGGCGTGGCCGCATGCCTGATGGGAGGCCTGAAGGGTTTCACCCAATGGTTCCCGCGGGACAAGCTGGCCTCGATGACCGGCTACATCATGGCCAGTGGCGCCCTCGGGGCCGTCACGGCCTCCGCCCCCCTGGAGGCAGCCCTGCCGTTCCTGGGCTGGCGCGGCGCCTTCTGGATGGTGGCCGCCCTCGCCGCCACAGTGGCCGCCCTGATCTTCTTCGCCATGCCCGAGAAGGAGGAAGCCCATGCCACGGGTGATCTGCAGCAGGCCCTGAGGGGCGTACGCGAGGTGCTGGTGGCGCGGCGGTTCTGGAATTTCTCGGGGCAGTCCGCTTTCTTCACAGGAGGCTTCATGGCCCTGCAAGGCCTGTGGGCGGTACCCTGGCTGATGGAGGTCAACGGCTATTCCCGCGCCCTGGCGGCAGACCACCTGTTCTGGCTGAACATCGGCATGCTGGCGGGCCAGCTCTCCATCGGGGCCTGGGCCTCCAGGCTCGAGGCCCGGGGCTTCACGCCCCTGCGCCTGATGCAGATCGGGCTGTTCCTGACCATGGTCGTGGAGGCCCTCATCATCGCCCGGCAGGGTCCGACCGTGCCGCTGTGGTGCCTGCTGGGCATCGTCTCGGCGACCGGGGCTCAGATGTATGGCGTGGTGGCCGGCCTGTTTCCCCTGCACCTGAGCGGCCGGGTCACCACCAGCATCAATCTGATGGCCTTCGTCGGCGCCTTTGTCGTGCAATGGGGTCTGGGCGGCCTGCTGGATGCGCTGCGTGGCGGCGGAATGAGCGCTGCCGACTCCCTGCAGGTCGCCTTCGTCCTGCTGCTGGCCGCCCAGCTGGCCAGCTTTGTGCCGCTGGCCAGGGCAGGGCGGTTCAAGCCCTGGCAGCCGTCCTGATTTAACCCTCGCCCGGGCCGGCCAGGCTGAACTCGCCACGGCTCAGGCGCGCCATCGCGGCGGCAAAGCCCGACACCCCGCCGCCCCGGTAAAACAGGCAGGGCTTGCCGACCCGCTTGCACTGGGATTTGACGTGATAGTAGGCGTTATGGCTGATCCTGTCGGTCGGACACACCACCGCGTCAGCCCCGCGGATCAGATCCGGCAGCCGCGACAGGGACTCCTCCAGCCCCCCATCATGATGGATCAGGGTGATGCCCAGGCGCTCCGCCAACTGCCGGTACTGGGCCAGCAGCGAAGCCCTCCCTCCCACGTAGAGCACGCAGCGGGCGGACAAGGCATCGGGACAGCCGGCACAGGCCTCACCACCGGGCTCCGCACAGGCCGCCGGCTGAGCCAGCTCCAGCACCCGCAGCAGGGCGTCCCGCTCGGCCAGCGCCTCATCGCGCTCGGCGGTTGCCCGACGTGCCTCCTCGCGGGACTCCTTCGCGCTCCGTTCCGCGTCCTGCAGCCGCCGCGTGCTGTCGAGCAGACGCTCATGGGAGCCTTGCAGGGCGAGCAGGCGCTGCCCCATCTCGACCATGACCTCGCCTGACTCGAAGCGCGCCAATCGCTTGCGCAGCAGGGCCGCCTCGCTGCACACAGCCTCCCGGTCGGCGAGGCCGGCCTCCGCGGCGGCGAGCTGTCTGCGCAGGGCGGCCAGCTCGCGGCGCAGGCCTTCCTTGAGTTCCGCATTCTCCTTTTCCAGGAAGGCGAGACGCCGCGTATCGGCGGCCTGCCCCGCGCCGACCTGATGCGACAGCATGTGCAGATCCGCATACACCAACTGACAGGTTTCCGCGGACGCCGAGCGATGGGTGCAGATCGCCCACAAGGGGCCTGCCACCTCGCCCCGCGCACAGCAGGTCTGCCATTCACGGCGGATCTCCGGGTCGCTCTTGAGCTTGGCAAAGCGGCTCACCCACAGGCGGTACTTCTTCTCGAGGTGGCGCTGCACCGCCTCGGACAGGGGATTGCGCTTGCGCGCGAGGCCGACCACCTCTACATGGAGCGTGAAATCGTCGGCCCCCGGCTGGCTGATCTGGAAGCGCCGGGCAAAGCCCTGCAGCTCACTCATCGACAGGCAGGTACCGATGATCGGGCAGTGCAGCTTGTCCTCCAGGTCCCACAGGCGGGCGCGCCGCACCGGGCCCGGTTCGCCCGAGGGCGGCAGATCGAGCGTCACCAGCGCGCTGGCGTACTCGGCGCGGATCAGGCTCTGCAGGGAGTCGCCCTTGGCTTCAGGCGCGAGGCACATGGCGTACCTCCCCACCAGCGGGCTCAAGGCGGGCACAAGCGCGCTCGCACAGATCCCGCACGTCACGGTCGACACCGGGGCACTCCGCGAGACGGCTCAGCAAGTCTGCGGCACGACGCGCGGAGTGGGGGCAGCCTGTCTCCCCGTAGCTCAGGAGCTGGCTGAGAGCGCCTGCCCACAGGCTGGCCGGGACCGGTGAGGGCAGGGAAGGGGGCAGGGCTTTCATGAGTGGCACCCATTCAAATGAGAATGGTTCGCAATATAAGCCTAGCAACCCAACCATGTAAACGAGAATTATTCTCGTATATGTAAAAGCGTTTTTCCCCGTCGACGGGGCCGCTCAGTCCGGAATCCGTGCAGGCCCTCCAGCAAGCTCCTTTCGGTCGCCCGCACCCGTTCCTTGCAGCGCTCCAGCAGCGCCCGGCATGATCAGGGCTCGAATACCATATCGGCGCGCTTACATTGATCCCGGAGGCTACATGGCAGCTTTTGAATACAGCGATTTCCAGCAGACCGCCGGTCCCGTCGTCGGCACCCTGCTCACCAAGGGCAAGGCGGTGGATGCCTCCGGCCTGGACAAGTCCCTGACCGAACGGGTGAAGCTGCGGGTATCGCAGATCAACGCCTGGAACCGGATCGGCGGGGGCCTCGGCTTCGCCGCGCCTCCCGCGGTGGGTTGAGGGCACGGACATGTATCTGCCGACTCATTTTGCCGAGGATCGCCCGGAGGTCCTCCAGGCGCTGATGCGGGCCCATCCCCTCGCTACCCTGGTCACCCTCGGCTCCGACGGGCTGGTCGCGAACAGCCTCCCGCTGCTCTGGTCGGCAGGCGGGCAGGGCCACGGCGTCCTGCGCGGCCACGTGGCCCGCGCCAACCCCCTGTGGCAGGAGAGCAGGCCAGACGTGGAGGCCCTGGTGATCTTCCAGGGGAGCCAGGCCTACGTGTCACCCTCCTGGTATCCCACCAAGGCCGAACACGGCCGCGTGGTGCCCACGTGGAACTACGTGGTGGTACAGGCCCGCGGGCCGCTTCGCAGTGTCGACGATCCGGCCTGGCTGCGCCGTGTGCTCGGCGAACTCACCACCGAGCACGAGCGCTCGCAGACCACACCGTGGTCGATCGACGACGCCCCCGCCGACTACATCGACAAGATGCTGGGTGCCGTCGTGGGCATCGAGGTGGACATCCGCAGGCTGACCGGAAAGTGGAAGGTCAGCCAGAACCAGCCCCTGACCAACCGGGCCGGCGTGCTTGCCGGACTTCGCGCCGAAGGCAGGCAGGACGCGGCGGACGAGGTTGCGGCCCGCATGCCGGCTACCGGCGCAGGCTGAGGCCTGACAGGCGGGTAGGGAGCACCCCGGTCCGGCGGCGTGAATCGGGATAGGGGCGGCCAGCTTAGCTGACCGACCCCTCCCACACCACCCGGCG
>CALBTT010000001.1 GCA_937967645.1 uncultured Zoogloea sp. | reverse complement strand
ATGTGCCTGATCCTGGTCGGCCTGTTCTTCGCCGCGCCGCTCTACCGCATGAACCTGCTGACCATCGGCGACTTCTACAAGAAGCGCTATGGCCGCGGGGTGGAGGTGCTCACCACGGTGGCCATCGTGATCTCTTACCTGGGCTGGGTGGGCGCGCAGATCTCCGCCCTGGGGCTGGTCTTCAACGTGGTGTCGGGCGGCGAGATCAGCAAGCTGGCCGGCATGTGGATCGGCTCGGCGACCATCCTTGTGTACACCCTGTTCGGCGGCATGTGGGCGGTGGCTGTGACCGACTTCCTGCAGATGATCATCATCGTCATCGGCATGCTGTGGATCGGCGGCGAGGTGAGCGGCATGGCCGGCGGCGTGAGCGTGGTGGTGAGCCACGCCTTCAACGAAGGCAAGTTCGACTTCCTGCCGCCGGCGGAGCCCAGGGAAATGATCGCCTTCTTCGCCGCCGCCATCACCATGATGCTCGGCTCCATCCCGCAGCAGGACGTGTTCCAGCGGGTCCAGTCGGCCAAGTCCGAGAAGATCGCGGTGTGGGGCTCGGTGCTGGGGGGCAGCCTGTATTTCGCCTTCGCCTTCGTGCCGATGTTCCTGGCCTACTCGGCCACCCTGATCTCCCCCGACATGGTGGGGCGCCTGATCGACACCGATTCCCAGATGATCCTGCCCGAGCTGGTCCTGTCCAAGGCGCCGCTGGTGGCCCAGATCATGTTCTTCGGGGCCCTGCTGTCGGCCATCAAGAGCTGTGCTTCGGCCACCCTGCTGGCGCCGTCGGTGACCTTCACCGAGAACATCCTCAAGCCGGCCCTGCCCAACCTCACCGACCGCAAGCTGCTGTTCTGGATGCGCGTGGTGACCTTCACCTTCACCGTGCTGGTGACCCTGTACGCCATGTATTCCAAGGCGAGCATCTTCAAGATGGTCGAGAACGCCTACCAGGTCACCCTGGTGGCGGCCTTCGTGCCGCTGCTGTGCGGCCTGTACTGGCGGCGGGCCACCAACCAGGGGGCGCTCGTCTCCATCTTCTGCGGCATCGCGGTGTGGCTGGCGGTGCACCTGGCGGGTGGGGAGGATCCCTTCATCCCGGCCCAGCTGGCAGGGCTGGGGGCCAGTCTGGTCGGCATGGTCATCGGCTCGCTGGTCAAGCAGCGTCTGCCCCACGACATTCATGTACACGACCGGCTGCGCCATGGCCACCATGCGGCGGATGCCCATGGGGTGGCCCATGAGGGCATCGGCGTGATCCACCACCATCGCCCCTGAACGGACGATGCCGCGAACCCTCACGCTCCTGGTCTGTCTGTCCCTGCAATGAACGCCATCGATGCCCGCCCCTGCCGTACCGTTGCCGTCGCCCTGACCGGTGCGTCGGGCATGCCCTATGGCCTGCGCCTGGTCGAGACCCTGCTGGCCGGCGGCTGTCGGGTCTGGCTGCTGTATTCCCAGGTGGCCCAGATCGTCGCCCGCCAGGAGATGGACCTGGCCCTGCCGGGGCGCCCGGCGGAGGTGGAGGCCCTGCTGGGCGAGCGCTTCGGCGCGGCGCCCGGGCAGCTGCGGGTGTTCGGCCGGGAGGAATGGTTCGCCCCGCCGGCCTCCGGCTCCAACCCACCCGATGCCATGGTGGTGTGCCCGTGCACCATGGGTTCGCTGGCCTCGATCGCCGCAGGCCTGGCCGGCAACCTGATCGAGCGGGCCGCCGACGTGGCCATCAAGGAGGGCCGCAAGCTCATCCTGGTGCCGCGGGAGACGCCGTTCTCGGTGCTGCACCTGGAGAACATGCTGCGCCTGGCGCGGATGGGCGTGGTCATCCTGCCGGCCAACCCCGGTTTCTACCACCGCCCGCAGAGCGTGGAGCAGCTGGTGGACTTCGTCGTCGCCCGCATCCTCGACCAGCTCGGCGTTGCCCACACCCTGATGCCCCGCTGGGGCGAAGACGAGGGGCAGGTGTAGGGGCAGGTGTAGGGGCGGCTTCAGCCGCCCACTGTGCGTCTATCAAGCACCGGCCGTCGATCGAAGTCCGAGGGCGGCTGAATCCGCCCCAACAGGAGACGCATCATGAGCAGCACCCCGGCCACCGTCGAGATCCCGCTGTTTCCCCTCGGGACCGTGCTGTTCCCCGATGGGGTGCTGCCGCTCAAGCTCTTCGAGGCCCGCTACCTGGACATGGCGGCGCGCTGCATGCGGGCGGGATCGCCCTTCGGGGTGTGCCTGATCCGCGAGGGCGGCGAGGTCGGGCAACCGGCCGAGCCCCATGAGGTGGGCTGCATCGCCCGCATCGTCGATTGGGACATGAACCAGCCGGGCCTGCTCTTCATCACCACCCGCGGGGGCGAGCGTTTCCGCATCGTCGAGCGGGAGATCCGCCCAGACCGCCTGCAGATGGCCCACATCACCCCGCTGCCGGAGCCCCCCGTGACCGGCGTGCCCGAGCCGCTGCTGGACTTGCTGCCCCTGCTGGAGGCGATCGTTGCCGACACCGGGGAGAAGATGTTTCCGCCACCCCATCGCTTCGATGACGCCACCTGGGTGGGCTACCGGCTCGCCGAGGCTCTGCCCATCCCGCCGCTGGCGCGTCAGCGCCTGCTGGAGCTGGACGACACCGTGTCGCGCCTGGAGATCATCCACCAGTACCTGCAGCAGCATCAACTGCTGGGCTGAACAGGTCCCGGGCGGCCAGCGGCTCGAGCAGCTTGCGCACCGGGGCCGGCAGGGCCGCCTCGTCGAGGCGGTCGAGGGGCTGCCACAGGTGATCCGCTTCGGCGGCGCCGGGCAGAGGCGGCGCCACCTCGACGGCCTCCGGGCGCATCTCCAGGGTGAAGTGGGTGAACACATGACGCAGGCCGCCCAGCGGGCTGATCGAGCGCACCTGCAGGCCGTAGCGGCGGCTGATCCATTCCGCCGTGTCGGCGTCCTCGGGCAGCTCCGGCAGGCTCAGCAGGCCGCCCCAGATGCCGCTGGGTGGGCGCCTTTCCAGCAGCACTGCGCCCTGGGCCAGCACCACTGCGAAGCGCCCCTCGCGGGTGCGCGTCTCGCGCTTGGGCCGCGGGGTGGGCAGCTCGCCGACCTTGCCGTCGCGCAGGGCCACGCAGCGCGCCGCCAGCGGGCAGCGGGTACAGGCCGGCCGGCCGCGGGTGCACACGGTGGCACCCAGGTCCATCTGGGCCTGGGTGTAGATGTCCACGTCACGCTCGGGCAGCAGGCTCTCGGCCAGCGCCCACAGGCGGTTCTCCACCGGTTTGGTGCCGGGAAAGCCCTCGATGCCGAAGGCCCGTGCCAGCACCCGCTTGACGTTGCCGTCGAGGATGGCGGCCCGGGTGCCATAGCTGAAGGCGCTGATCGCCGCCGCCGTGGAGCGGCCTATGCCCGGCAGTTCGGCCAGCACTCCGGGGTCGGCCGGGAAGCGTCCGCCATGCTGCGCCATCACCGCCTGGGCGCACTTGTGCAGGTTGCGCGCCCGGGCGTAATAGCCCAGGCCGCTCCACAGGGTCAGCACGTCCTCCACCGGCGCCGCGGCCAGGCTGGGCAGGTCGGGAAAGCGCGCCAGGAAGCGCGCGTAATAGGGCAGCACCGTGTCCACCTGGGTCTGCTGCAGCATGATCTCCGACAGCCACACCCGGTAGGCGTCGCGGACCTGCCAGGGCAGGTCGTGGCGGCCATGCTCCCGCTGCCAGTCGATCAGGGTTTCTGCAAATGTATTCAATCTCTTAACCTCTCGACGCTCGCGCCCGGCGCGGTGATAATGCGGCCCCTTACCGGTTTCCGGCTCCTGCCTGTGGCAGGGGCCCTCCATCCAGCATGACAGCTCCCAAGAACGATCCGGTGGTCCGCGCCTTTCGCGACACGCTGGGCATGTTCCCCACCGGCGTGACCGTGATCACCGCCCGGGCGCCCAGCGGCGAACCCATCGGGCTCACCGTGAGCTCCTTCAATTCCGTGTCCCTGACGCCGCCGCTGGTGGTGTGGAGCCTGTCCGGCCACCTGCCGAGCGTGCCCATCTTCGAAAACGCAGGAGTGTACGCGATCAACGTGCTCGCCGAGGATCAGCGCGAGCTGTCCCAGCGTTTCGCCAGCCGCCGCGACGACAAGTTCGCCGGCCTGGACTTCACCGAAGGCGTGGATGGCGTGCCCCTGCTGCCCGGCTGCTCGGCCTGGTTCCAGTGCCGCCAGCATGCCCGCCATCCGGGCGGTGATCACGTCATCTTCATCGGCGAGGTGCTGCGCTTCGAGCGCGACACGTCCAAGCGCCCGCTGGTCTTCCAAGGTGGCGCCTACCGCCGCCTGACGGACGACTGAGACCATGACCGCCCCGCGCTGGATCGAGACTGGCGAAGGGCCCCGCGCCCTGGTCTTCCTGCACGGGGTCAGCGGCGGTGCCGCCGGCGCCGCCGGGCTGCTGCCCGCCATCACCCCCGCCGGCTGGCGCGGGCTGGCCTGGGACATGCCCGGCTACGGGCGCAGCGCGCCGCTGGCGCAGGTCGATTTCGACAGTCTCGCCGACGCGCTGGCCGCCCTGCTCGACGCCGCCGGCCTGGCCCGCGCGGTGCTGGTGGGCCACAGCATGGGCGGCATGCTGGCGCTGCAGGTGGCGGCCCGTCATCCCGACCGGGTGGCCGGCCTGGTGCTGGCCTGCTGCACGCCGGCCTTCGGCGCCCAGGGGGCGGCCCTGCAGCAGGACTTCCTGGCCCGTCGCATCGGCCCGCTGGACGAAGGCGCCAGCATGCGCGATCTGGCCGTCGAGGTGATCCCCACCATGGTCGGCCCGGCGGCCGACCCTCTGGTGGTGCACGAGGCGGTGGACCTGATGGCGGAGATTCCGCCTGCCAGCTACCGGGCCGCGGTGCGGGCGCTCCTGCATTTCGACCAGCGCGCCGCCCTGGCGCACCTGAGCACGCCGACGCTGGTGCTGGCCGGCCGCCACGATACGGTGTCGCGGCCGCTGGTGCTGCAGCGCATGGCCGAACGCATTCCCGGCGCCCGCTACGCCGAGCTGGACGCCGGCCACCTGGCGCCCTTCGAGGCGCCGGATGAGTTCGCCTGCGAGGTGCGTGGCTTCCTTGAAGGCTTCGATCATGCGCCTGTCACCTTCCTGCTCTAGCGTGAGGCCCTTTTGCCGCCATGGATGAGAGCCCCTTCAAAGGCAAGACCGGCCTGACCCGCGTCTGGAACGCCTTTCACTACTCGATGGCCGGCCTCGCCGCCGCCTACCGCAACGAAGACGCCTTCCGCCAGGAAGTGTGGCTGGCCGCCGTGCTGCTGCCGCTGGCCCTGTGGCTGCCGGTCGGTGCCGTCGGCAAGGCCCTGATGATCGGCAGCGTGCTGCTGGTGATCATCGTCGAACTGGTCAACTCCGGCCTCGAGGCCACGGTGGACCGCATCTCCCTTGAACATCACCACCTGGCAAAACGGGCCAAGGACATCGGCAGTGCGGCGGTCTTCGTCGCTCTGATCAATGTCATGGCCGTGTGGAGCCTGGTGCTCCTCGGTTGATACCCGCATGACCCCTCCCGCCAGCAAGAAGCCCTGCGTCAACTGCACCTGTGCCACCACCGGCTTCTGCCCACGCGGGGTGGGCGCCAACATCCCCCCCGGAATGGCCGCCGCCAGCCCCCAGGCCGAGCCGGCCCGCCCCCAGTCCGCCAACCAGCTGCGCCGGGCGCAGCTGGCGCAACTGCCGGGCAAGCGCAAGGCGATGCGGTATTGAGGGGGTTGGATGTAGGGGACACGTAGGGGCGGCTTCAGCCGCCCACAGACTCCGATCAACCACCTGCGGGCGGCTGAAGCCGCCCCTACAAAGCCCCCCCGGCATGAGAGAATCGCGCCCCTTCGAATCCGCACCGGAGCGCCAGCATGTCCGAGACCAGCCACGCCATTTCCGCCCTTGTCGTCCACCGCCTGATCCGCGAGTCGGAGGGGCCTTCGCGGGTTGAGCTGCGGCCCGCCGCCAACCCGGTGGATGAACCCGCGGCCCGCCTGATGGAGCGCTTGTGCCGCCACTTCGCCGAGCGGCCGGGCAAGGGCTATGGCTGGTTCGAGAAGGACGAGGGCCGCTTCCCCATGCCGCGCCTGATGCGCGCCCATGCCATCGACGGCAGCATGGATTTCGAGACCCTCTCGAAGGAGATGCTGGCCCAGCTGCAGAAGTGCGTGGACGAGGACAAGGTGGAGGACGGCGGCTACGTGCTGATCGCCCGTGCCACCGTGTTCGGCGCCGACTGCCTCTACGTGGCCCTGCTGCAGGAGACCCTGGGCACCGTGATCGGCGGCGACCTGTCCATCCACGACAGCCCGCACCTGGATTTTGCGGGCCTGCAGGTGGCTGGCCGCATCGACATCAGTGCCTGGCAGGCCGGCGCCGAGCGCTACATCGGCTTCCTCAAGGGGCGTGGCGACGTGGCCGGCTGGTTCAAGCGCTTCCTCGGCTGCACCGACGTGGTGATCGCCCTCAAGGAGACCAAGAAGCTGGTCGAGACCCTCGGCCACTTCGCCGAGACCCAGCAGCTCGAGCCTGCGGAGAAGGACGAACTGCTCGAACGCGCCCACCTGGTGCTGGAAGAGATGGGCGAGAGCGGCGCGCCCCTCGACCTGGTGGCCGTGGCCAGCCAGATCTTCCCCAGCGCGCCCGAAAAGCTCAGCGACACCCTCAAGGACGAAGCCCTTGACCTGGCCAGCGGCTTCGTGCCCGACAAGCGCGCCCTCAAGCCGCTGATCCGCTTCCGCGCGAGCGCCCAGGACTGGAAGCTGGAGTTCGAACGCAGCGGTTTGCGCTCTGGCTCGGTGCAATACGACAAGGCCAGCAACACCCTGGTCCTCACCAACGTGCCGGATGCGCTGAAGCAGTTGCTGCTGGAGGAGTGAGGGCGGGCTGTACTCGCCGGCTGAATCTCCTCAAACCGCGAGGCCTGGCGTGAGCCGTGTAGGGGCGGCTTCAGCCGCCCAAAGGTGCCAGATCCGAGTCCGCGGGCGGCTGAAGCCGCCCCTACAGGCCCCTACGGGGTGGGGGGCCGGCGCTTGACCACGCGCACCGGCGCCTCCCCGGCGATGACCCGTGCGCGTAGCTGGCCGCAGCCGCCATCCACGTCCTGGCCGGCTGAGTTGCGCAGTTTGGTGAGGATGCCGCGGCGGTGCAGCTGGCGGGCGATGTCGGCGGCCTTGTCCCAGGCCGGGCGGCGGTAGGGCAGGTCGGGCACGGCGTTGTAGGGGATCATGTTCATGATCGCGTACTTGCCGCTGAGCAGGCGGACGATGCCGTCGAGCTCTTCCGGGGTGTCGTTGAGGCCGTCGATGAGGGTCCATTGGTACTGGATGGGGTAGCCGGTACTGCGGGCGTAGGCCTCGGCCTCCGCGACCAGTTCATCGGGGCTGAGGGGCGGGGCCTTGGGCAGCAGCTCGGCGCGCAGGTCGGCGCGGGTGGTGTGCAGGGACAGGGCCAGGGCGGGCTTGACCGGGCCCTGGGGCAGCCGCTCGAAGACCCGCGGGTCGCCCACCGTGGAGAAGACCAGGTTCTTGTGGCCGATGCCGCCTTCGGTGCCGAGGAACTGGATGGCCTCCAGCACGTTGTCGATGTTGTGGGCCGGTTCGCCCATGCCCATGAAGACCACTTTCTTGACATGCCGGCGAGCGCGGGCGAGCACCACCTGGGCGACGATCTCGGCGCTGCCCACCTGGCGCAGCAGGCCGTCGCGGCCGGTCATGCAGAACTTGCAGCCCACCGCGCAGCCGACCTGGCTGGAGACGCACAGGCCGTCGCGGGGCAGCAGCACGCTCTCGACGGTCTGCTTGTCGGCGAGCTGCACCAGCAGGCGGGCGGAGCCGTCCTCGCCCGGATGTTCGGAATGCACGCGGGCCAGCCCGGCCAGCTCAGATCGGAAGAGCACACGTCTGAACTCCAGTCACGAAT